>NZ_CEEDMT010000022.1:0-702 GCF_979256015.1 Frigoribacterium sp. AC759
GTGCGGGGGTGTGGGGCGTGGGGTGCGGGCGGGCGTGCGGCTGGCGATAACTATACCGGCCATGTCGTACCGGTACTACTATCGGCTGCATGGTCCGACTCCCTCTCAGCCCCGCCGAGGTCGAGCGCGGTCGCCGACTCGGTGCGACGCTGCGCCGCGCCCGCGGCGAGCGCTCGATGCTCGAGACGGCGATCGCCGCGGGCGTCTCACCCGAGACCCTGCGGAAGGTCGAGACCGGGCGCATCGCGACCCCGTCGTTCGCGACCGTCGCGGCGATCGCGGGTGTGCTCGGGCTGTCGCTCGACGTCGTCTGGGCCCAGGCCTGCACGCCCGGCCGACTCGACGAGCCGGCGCTGACGGCTTCCTGAGCCGCGCCTCCTCGGCTGGGCTGTCGTGTGCGGATCGCGCCCTCTCGGTGGCGCTGGTGTGCAAATCGCGACCTCGGCGGTGGCAGGCGTGTGCAGATCGCGACCTGGTCAGTGGGCGTCGTGTGCGAATCGCGACGTCGTCGGCGGGTGGCGTGTGCAGATCGCGACCTGGCCGGGCGGTGCCTGTGCCGAACCCGACCTGGCCAGAGGGATCCCGCGGGCCGAACCCGACCTGTGCGCGTTCACACACCTTGTGAAACACCCGTTCTGGCCCCGTGAGGCCGGATCTGGTCGCGATTTGCACACCGGGGAGGGGCGGGGGTCGTGCCGAGGA
>NZ_CEEDMT010000022.1:712-34228 GCF_979256015.1 Frigoribacterium sp. AC759
TGCCGAGGAGGCGCGGGGCGGGAACTGAGGAGGCGCGGGGCGGGGCGGGAACCGAGCAGGCGCGGCGCGGGGCTCGGTAGGTTGACGTATGACCGATCTCGCCGTGACCATCCTGCCCGCCGCCGCCCCTGAGGCCGCCGCCTGGGGAGCGGCCCCGGCCCGGCGCGCGCTCGCCGAGACCGGCGCCCGCGAGGTCGAGCTCGGCGACGAGACCCGCATGATCGTCGTCGCGGGCCGCGTCGACCAGGCCGAGCTGCGCCGCGCCGTCGACGAGCACCCCGGGGTCGCCGTCGTGCAGCTGCCGAGCGCCGGGGTCGACGCGTACGTCGAGACCATGCGCGCCACCCGCCGCGACGGGCTCGTCTTCACCAGTGCGAAGGGCGCCTACAGCGCGCCCGTCGCCGAGCACGCGCTCGCGCTCACACTGGCCACGCTGCGGTCGCTGCAGATCCGGGCCCGCGCCTCGTCGTGGGAGCAGACGCAGCGCGGAATCTCGCTGAACGGCGGTCACGTGCTGATCATCGGGGCGGGCGGCATCGGCACCGAGCTGCTCCGGCTGCTGCAGCCGTTCGACGTCGAGGTGTCGATGGTCGTCCGCACCGCCCGCGAGGTCGAGGGCGCCGCACGCACCGTCACCACAGATCGCCTCGACGAGGTGCTGCCCGACGCCGACGTCGTGGTCGTCGCCGCGGCGCTCACGGAGGGCACGACCAGCCTGATCGGCGCCGAGCGGCTCGCCGCCATGAAAGACACCGCCGTGCTCGTCAACATCGCGCGCGGGCCCCTCGTCGACACCGACGCGCTCGTCGCGGCGCTCGCCGAGGGCACCATCGGCGGTGCCGGGCTCGATGTGGTCGACCCCGAGCCGCTGCCCCACGGTCACCCGCTCTGGAACGAGCCGCGCGCCCTGATCACCCCGCATCAGGCGAACACCGACGACATGACCGAGCCGCTCTTCCAGGAGCGCGTCCGCGCGAACATCGAGGCGCTCGCCGCGGCGAAGGAGCCCGTCGGAGTCGTCGACGTCGACGCCGGGTACTGACTCCGAGGAGGCGCGGTGCCGTCCCCGAGGACGCGGCCCCGTAGGAGGCGCGGGTCGGCGCTCGCGAAGACGGCGCGGCCCCAGCGACGGCGGCGTACCGTCGCCCGCATGAGTCGTCGTGCGTCTGCAGCCCGTTTCGAGGGTCGGATCGCCGGCATCGGCACCGCCTCGGGCACGCGTGTCGTGATCGGCATGTGGGAACGTTCGCCGCTCGGCCGCTTCACCGACGTGATGATCGAGGACGGCACCGGCCACCGCCTCCTTCTGGCTCCCTCGCAGGCCGTCGCCGACTACGTCTCGTCGACCTACACGTTCGACGAGGTGCGCGTCGTGCCGGTCGAGACGCGGCGCGTCGACGGCGGCATCGCGGTGACCGCCGGCGATCTCGCCGTGCGGCTGACCGTCGGCGCGGTGTCGCCGCTCGGCATGCTGATGCGCATCGTGCCGCGTCGGGTCGCGACCGAGCCGCTGTGGCTCCGGCTGATCGATCCGGTCGCGCGGGTGCTCGTCCGGGGTGCGCGGACGGCCGGCTCGGCGGGCGGCGGCAAGCGCGAGTACTACGGCGTGACGCTCGTCCGCGACGTCTCGGCGGCCGTGACCACGCGGGCGGGCGACGACCTGGGGCCGTTGGCGCCGCTCAGCCCGCCGGTGCGCTTCGGTTTCGGCTCGGCCCCCGCGCGCCCCAGCCTCGTCGACGTCGTCACGACGATCCGCTGACCCGACGATCCGCTGACCCGCAGCTCAGCGGGGTCGCACGGGAGTCAGGGCACCCGCGGGTGAGACCGGGTGAGCGGGCCGCCACGCGGAGCTCGCGCACCCCGGACGCGGCATTGTCCGACGCTCGACCATGAGATAGCTTCAGTCTTCGACGCTCGACCAGGCTCGCTTACCCCTCGGCCCGGTCGACGACGCCGACGCGCCCCGAAGCGTCCGGCAGGCTGCGTCCAGGACCCGAACCTGACAGGACACCACCCATGCGGTCAGCCCCGCCCGAGAGACCCGACGACCCCGCCGAGACCCGGCTGCCCCCGACCTCGCCCCGACACGCGGCCGAACCCGACCCGCGCCCGTCGGCTGCGTCGCCGGTGGCCGGAATGCCGGTCTTCGACCCGCCGCCGGTCGCCGACCCGACCCGGAGCATCGGGTCGCCGGGCCCGGACGCCGCCCCCGCCGACCCGGATCAGTCGCGGCTCTTCGGGCGCGGCCTGCTGTACGTGATCATCTGGTCGCTGCAGCTCGTCGTCGGCACGGTGGTCTCGCCGGTGCTGGCCCACCTGCTCGGCGTCACCGACTTCGGCGCCTTCTCGACCGCGCAGGCGATCTTCCAGGTGCTCAGCGTGCTGGCGCTGCTCGGTCTCGACCAGGCGCTCGTCCTGCAGCACGCGGAGGACGGCGATGCCCGGAACGCCCGCGGGCTCGTCGCCGTCGGCCTCGTCATCTCGTTCGTCGCCACCGCGACGGCCGTTCTCACCGTGCCGTTCTGGGCCGGAGCGCTCGGCTTCGGCAGCGAGCACGACCTGCTGCTCGTCGTCCTGCTGTGGGCGGCCCCGTCGGCTGCCGTCCAGGTGATGCTCGCCCTGCTGCTCGCCGAAGACCGCTTCCGGGCGTTCGCCACGACGAGCATCGTGTCGGCCGTGGGCGGCCAGGCGATCGGCTTGACCCTGCTGCTGACCCTCGGCGGCGGCGCGCTCACCTACGCGTGGGGCAGCGTCATCAGCCAGACTCTGGCCATGGTGATCGGGCTCTGCTTCACCCGCCCGCTGATCGGCGGTCTGGTGAACGGGCCGGTCGCGAAGCGCGCCCTCTCGTTCGGCGTGCCGCTCGCCCTGGCGAGCCTGGCGTACTTCGTCCTGAACGCCGGCGACCGCATCGTGCTGCAGCGGCTGATGGGCCCCGACGCGGTCGGTCAGTACCAGGTCGCGTACGTGGTCGGCTCGTCGGTGATCCTGCTGCTCTCGTTCACCAACAGCGCGTGGGCGCCGCACTTCGCGAAGATGCGCGACGAGACGGCCCGGTTCGCGCTCGCGATGACGGCGCGCAACGAGATCTACCGTCTGCTGAACCCGATCATCGTCGCCCTGACTCTCGTGACCCCCTTCGCGATGCCGATCCTCGTGCCGGCGAGCTTCGACCCGTCGAGTCTCACCATCGTCGTCTTCGTCGTGGCGCTGACGGCCTACCCGGCGACGGCGGGCGGCGCGAGCGGCCGCCTGCTGACCATCGAGCGGCGGGCCAAGACCCTCGGCGTCATCACCGGCGTCGCGGCGGCGGCCAACGTCGGCCTGAACCTCCTGCTGGTGCCGCCGCTCGGCATCCTCGGCGCGGCGGTCGCGACCGTCATCGCCTACTCCGTGCTCGCGGGCCTGCAGCTCGTCGTCCTGCCGAAGCGCGTCGCGTGGCACGGCGCCCCGGTCGGACTCCTGCTCACCGTGCTGGCGAGCGTGGTCGTCGCCGCGGCGACCATCGCACTGCCGCAGACCCTCGAATGGAACATCGGGCGCTGCATCGTCGCGCTGGCCTGCCTGCCGTGGTTCCTCCGCCGTCTCGCCGCCGCCCGCCGCCCCCCGGAGGTCGACGTCGCGGACGACGCCGCGGGTGCCGCACCGGAGGCCCCCGCGGCCCAGGCCCCCGCACCCGAGGCCCCAGCACCGGAGGCCCCAGCACCGGAGGCCCCCGCCCTCGACGACCCCGTCGCCGCCATGCCCGCGCACCGATCACGCCACGACCAGGAGACCTCATGACCCGCCGCCCCCAGGTCGTCGAACCGGCCCCGCGCCGGGTCGTCGTCCTCGACCTCGCCGAGCCGCTCCCCGACCTGGTGGCCGACGACCGGTACGACTCGGCCATGGTGTTCGGCACCTGGCGGGGTCTCCCCGTCGGCGTGGCCGACGTCATGCTCACCGACGACCCGGCCGCGGCGCGCACGGCCCTGACGCCGCTCACCGATCTGCGCGACGAGTCGGTCCGCTACGAGGCGTCGCGCCCGCCGCGCCTCCCGAACGACCGCCTCCCCGCCGTCACCGTCGTCGTGTCGACGATCGTCGGACGGCGGGAGGACCTCGAGCTCATGCTCGACGGCTTCGCGGACGTCGACTACCCCGACGTCGAGTTCCTGATCGTCGACAACCGGCCCGTGCTCCCGTCCGACGACGTCCTGCCCGGGCTCCTGGCGGGTCGCGACCGGGTCCGTGCGATCCACGAGCCCCGCAAGGGCATCTCGGCCGGGCGGAACGCCGGCGTCGCCGCGGCCCGAGGCGACATCATCGTCTTCACCGACGACGACGTGCGGGTCGAGCCGAACTGGCTGCGCGAGCTCGCCCAGCGCTTCGTCGACGACCCCCGGGTCGACGCCGTCACCGGACTGATCCTGCCCGCCGAGCTCGACACCCCGGCCCAGATCTGGTTCGAGCGCTACTACGGCGGCTTCAGCGGCGAGCGGACCTGGCGACCGCTCGTGCTCGACGCGGAACGCCCGGCGTCGCGCCTGGTGCGCGGGGCGCGGATCACGGTCGTCGACGACGGCGAGGTGGTGCGCCGCTTCGCGGTCTACGGCGTCGGCGCGTACGGCGCCGGGGCCAACATGTCGTTCCGGCGGAGCGCGCTCGAGCGGATCGGCGGCTTCGACCTGGCCCTCGGCACGGGCACGCCCGCCCGCGGCGGCGAGGACCTCGCCGCGTTCATCGGGGTCCTCTGGACGGGCGGCCGCATCGCCTACGAACCGGCCGCGATCGTGCACCACCGTCACCGTCGCGGCACCGACGAGCTGCTCAAGCAGCTGCGGGGCAACGGGCTGGGCTTCACCGCCATGCTCACCTCGCTCGTGCTCGGCGACCGCCGTCACATCGCGGGGCTCGCCTGGCAGCTGCCCCTCGCCGTGCGGTCGATGGCGGCGCAGAGTCTCTCCCGCATCGGAGGAGGCGCGTCCGACGCCGCCGAGAGCCGCCCCGCCGGACTCGAAGACGAGTACCCCCGGTCGCTCGTGCTGAACGAGCTGCGGGACTACCCCAAGGGGCCGCTCGCCTACCTGCGGAGCCGGCGACTCGCGCGTGCGATCGCCGTGCGCCCGGCCGATGCGCCGGTGGCCGTGCGATCGTGACCGCGCCTCCTCGGCTCCGCACGGGTCGGACGGGACCGCGAGCCGGGTCGTCGACGCCCCTGAGGGTGCTGACGACCGCCGAGCGGCTGCGACCGGTCGGCGGCGTCGAGCTCTGCATGCTGCAGGACACCGTGGGCCTCGTGGGTCGCGGTCACCGCGTCGACGTGCTGTTCCACCACGACGGCGTGCAGCGTGCCGAGTACGCGTCCGTCGGGGTCGAGCCGATCGGGCCGTACCCGTTCGACGTCGACCGGTCGAGCGTGCTCCGCGATCTGCGGCGCTTCGCACCGTCGATCGCACGGGCGCGGAGCCTCGCCTCCGACGTGCTGTGGCTGAACCGCCCCGAGCAGATCGTCTGGGCGCAGCTCGCGGCGCGCTGGGCCGGGCTGCCGATCGTCTGCCACCTGCACCACGCGCCGAACTTCCACCGCACCCGGCTGGTGATGACGGGGGTCGCGCACTTCGTCGCCGTCTCCGAGTTCATGAAGACCCTCTGGGTCGCCGCCGGGATCTCGCCCGAGCGCATCACCGTGGTGCACAACGCCGTCTCCGCCGACGAGTACCCCCGAGGAGGCGCGGCGGAGCTCTTGAGCGCCCGTCGCGACCTCGGACTGGGCATCGCCCCCGGAGCCCGCGTGGTGCTGAGCTACGGGAGACTGTCGGTCGAGAAGGGCGTGCTGACGCTCGTCGAGGCCTGGCGCGGGCTCGCCCTCGACCCCGAGCGCGCGGTGCTCGTGCTGGCGGGGCCGGCACCGGTCGAACCCGAGGTGCTCGAGGCTCTGGCCGGCCTGCCCGAGGGGTCGTACCGCCTGCTCGACGCCCGGCGCGACGTCGTCCCGCTGCTGCACGCCGCCGACCTCGTGGTCATGGCCTCGCATCTGCCCGAGGCCTTCGGTCGCGTGCTGATCGAGGCGATGTCTACGGGGCGACCGGCCGTCGGCACCGACGTCGGGGCGGTCTCCGAGGTGCTGTCGGGCGAGTTCGCCGGCCTGCTCGTGCGCCCGGCCGATCCGCTCCACCTCGCCGCCCGCATCGCGTCGGTGCTCGACTGGCGGCACGACGACCCCGGTCTGGGCGAGCGCTGCCGTGACCGGGTCGCCGAGGGGTTCCCCCACGAGCAGCACATCGACGCTCTCGAGGCCGTGCTGACGGCGCACGCCCGCAGCCGGGGCCCGGGGTGGCGAGCCCGCCGTCGAGCGGGCGAGCGCTGCCGGGGAGCCGCTCAGCCGTCGTAGCGGTAGATCGTGGCCCAGTCGATGTGGACGGCGCCCTGCGCGCCGTCCGGCGGGGCGCTCTTGAGGGTCTCGATCTGCATCACCCAGTGCATCTTCGCCGTGGGGATGTCGCTGCGGGTGGTGCCGATGGTGACTCCGTCGATCTGGAAGGCGATCTCGTCGGGGCCCCACTCGATCGTGTAGGTGTGCCATTCGCTGAACGGCACGGCCGTGCGGCGGTCGAACGAGTTCTCGGACGGGTCGCCGAGCTTGTGGTTGTAGGCCCTGACCTCTTTGTCGAGGTGACCTTCGGGGAAGTCGATCTCGCCGTCGTCCCAGTCGTTCTCGTCGCTCCAGAGCAGGAACGCCGCGCTGTAGCCCTCGACGGGGTCGGCGCGCAGGCGCACGCTGTAACGGCCGTGGGTCTGCCCGCCCCATTCGCCGTCGACCAGCGGCACGACGGCCGACGACGTCACCTCGTCGCCGAGGGCCGAGACGCCGAGCGACAGCATGCCGTCGGCGACGGAGATCGCGCCGGCCCGGTACGTGCCGTTGTCGTTGGTGTCGGTGAAGCCGTCGTACGGCAGCCACGAGTCCGCGTACGGCCCGGGGAACGACCCACGGGCGACCGGGGTGTCGAAGTCGTCGACGAAGATCTGCCTCCACCCCGGCAGGTCACCGACGGGTGCGGCCTCGCCGCTCGGGGACGCCGTGTCGGCGGCGGACGCCGAACCGGGGGCGTCGGCCGACATGTCGAGGTGCGGGGCGGATGGCACCCCGCCCGCCGGAGGCGCGGTGCCCGTGTCGGAAGGGTCGGCGGGGGAGTACGACGTCGGCGCGTCGCTCGGCACGGGGGCCACCGGGGCGGACGCCCCGTCGGTGCTCCACGGGGTGACGGCGCCGGAGTCCTCGCCGAGGACGATCATCGGCAGCCCGACCAGCGCCACGACCGAGAGGACGACCACCGTGGTGACGGCGACGCGCGTCCGCCGTCGTCGAGAGGACGCTCGGGTTCTCTCGGTGGTCGGCACGTCGTCGGTTCCTTCGGGTAGCGATCGTCGCCGAGGCGGGCGCGGGTGAACCCGACGCGTCGGAACGATCGAACGATCATCGCCCGCGACGTCGCGCGGGTCAAGGCGACCCCCGTCGAACGAGGCACCCCCCGATCGAGGGGCACCCGCCGGGAGGTCGACGCGTAGTCCACTGTTCACCCTGTCGATGTACGGCCCCTGCGTATCGCGGGGAGCAGAGCGCAAGTTACTCTGAACGGACCCGCCACGCCCGACACCCGAGGGCGAGGCGGCAACCCGAATCACGCCGACCCGAACCCGGCGCTCTTCCACCCCGCCGACGAGGCGACCCCCACCCAGGGTCAGACGGCTCCGTCGGTCGAGCGCGCCGCCCGTGATGGTCGGCGGCTACCCACTGGAGATCACTCGTGACCCGAGCTGACTCTGCCCCCGCGAGTGCGCGCCCCGACAGCGCCGATCCCGACCTCGCGAGCCGCAGTCACCCGACCCTCGTCCCGACCCGCGACGCCTACGCGGTGATGTCGCCAGGCCGGCGGCTCGCCGCGGCCGGCCTCGTCTGGCTGACCCTCATCGTCATCGGGATCGGCTTCGCCACGCAGGCGACGGCGCTCCGCGAGCTGGCGGTGCCGGTCTTCCTGCTGCTCGAGCTCGGCATCGCCCCCGTGCTGCTGGCCGCTCCGATGCGGTCGTCGCGGTTCACGCTGATCGCCGTGGTGACGAGCCTGTCGGCGACGGTGCTGATCGGCACCGCCATGGCCCGGACGCACGTCTGGCAGCCGGCCGAGACGATGACCACGGTCGTCATGGCGACGATCGTGCTGCTCGCGACGGCGACCGTCCGCGAGATCATGGCGATCGGCCTCGACCGCGCGGCGAGACTCGACGGCCTCGTCGAGACGGTCACCGACTCCGTCGACATCGAGGAGGCGCGGCCCGGCATCGCGGACCGCCTGCCCTGGGTGCCCCTCGCCACGGCCGTCGCCCTGGTGCTCGTCGTCGGATCGTCGCTGCTCGTGCGGGGCGACCCCACCCCCGGCGGACTCTTCTCGCTCGAGGGCCCGGGCTGGTTCGCGGGTCTGGCCCTGCTCGTGGCGGCGACCGTCTTCGCCCTCGTCACGCACCGGAGCCCCGCTCTGCCGCTGCTCGCGCTCAGCGGCGTGGTCGTCCTGTCGCAGGCCATCGTCTACGGCACCCCGACGATGGTCAGCGCCGCCCGCCACGTCGGCGTGATCGAGTCGATCCGGGCCGACGGCGGAGTCACCCTGGGGCGCGACATCTTCCAGTCGTGGGCGGGTCTGTTCTCGGGCGTCGCGTGGGTGGCCGACGTCGCCGGCATCCGCGACGTGATGGTCGTGGCGACCTGGTGGCCGGTGATGATCACCCCCATGATCGCCCTCGCGGCCACCGTGCTGGCGCGCCGGTTCCTCGCCGACGACGGCCGCGCCTGGCTCGCCGGGGGTCTCTTCGCCCTCACGCTGACCCTCAACACCATCTACTTCTCGCCGCAGTCGCTCGGCATCGTCCTCTCGCTGTGCATCGCGGCCCTGGCGCTCGGCGCCGGTCGCCCCGCGCGCGAGACGTCGTTCGCCCTCACGAGCCGACCCGCCGCACCCGGCGAGCTCGTCGCCTCGGGCGACCCGGCCCACTCGGCCCGGCCCCGCGCCTCCGGAGTCCTCGGCCGGTGGTCGCTCGCGGCCATCCTCGTGCTCGGCTCGACGCTCGCGGTCACGCACCAGATCTCGCCGTACCTGACCACGGCGGCGCTCGGCGTCTTCGTGGTCTTCCGACTCGTGCGACCGTGGTGGACCCCTCTCCTGGTGCTGGCGCCCGCCGTCGTCTGGGCCCTGGCCAACAGGTCGGTGCTCGGCACCTTCCTGGTCCCGGCCGCCGCCGGCAACGTGATCGACAACGCGGCACCGCCGGTGCACGACGGCGCAACCCTCGGCAAGCCGCTGGTCAACACGCTCGCGTTCGGTCTGCCGGCCGTCGTGCTCGTGATCATCGGGCTCGCCGCCCTGGCGTCGTTCCTGCTGCATCGCAAGAGCCGCCAGCAGTGGGCGCTCGTGCTCGCCGCAGCCAGCCCGGTGAGCCTGATCATCGCCACCAACTACGGCGCCGAGGGCATCTTCCGGGTGACGCTCTTCGCCGCCCCCTGGCTGTGCATCCTCGCGGTCATGCTGCCCTGGCCCCGCCGCCTCCCTCGCCGTCTCGGCACGACCGCCCTCGCCGTGGCGCTCGTCGTCGTCGTCGCCGTCAACGTGTTCGGCAACACGGCCCTCGACTGGAACCGGGTCGCCAGCGTCGACACCACCCGCGCCACCCTCGCCTTCGAGGACGAGGCCGAGTTCGGCGCCGCCCTGCTCGTGCCGGGCAACGGCAACGCGACCCCGGGCGCACGGACGGCCAAGTACGACGAGGTGCAGTACGTGCCCCGCGAGTCGCTGGGCGGCTACGCCGACACGGGCCCCGACTACGACGCCGTCGCGGACGAGCGCGAGCTCACCAGCCAGTTCGCCCTCGGCTGGCAGGCGTCGGAGTACTACGTGCTGGTGTCGGACGTGCTGGGCGCCTACGACGAGCGCTACGGGTTCCAGACCTACGCCGACTACCAGGAGCTCGGGCGGGCCTTCGCCGACGACGACCGCTGGCAGGTCGTCTACTCGAGCCCCACCGCCGTGCTCTACCGTCTCGCCGACCCCGAGGCCGTCCGTGGCTAGTCGGCGCGGCGTGGTGCGCCGTCCGTCGTCGCCTCCCGTCGCCGAGATCGTCGTCGCGCTGACGCTGGCCGGCGCCCTCCTCGCCGCCGCACCGGCCGTCGCCGCCGACACCGGGCACGCCCCGCATCCGCTCACCCCGACCGGCTGCGGCGCAGGCACCACGCTGAACGTCGTCGCGCACCAGGACGACGACCTGCTGTTCCAGAGCACGACGCTCGTCGCCGATCTGCAGGCCGGGCGCTGCGTGACGACGGTGTACGTCACGGCCGGCGACGGCGGGCACGTCGAGCAGTACTGGCGCGAGCGCGAGCTCGGGCCGCGAGCCGCCTACGCCGAGATCCTCCACGTCGACGACGCGTGGACGACGTCGAACGTCGACGTCGACGGCCGCGCCGTCGCCGTCGCCCGCCTCGATGCCGACCCGCGTGTGCAGCTCGTCTCGCTGCGACTGCCCGACGGGGGCACCGACGGCGCCGGGTTCCCGAGCACGGACGACACCAGCCTCACCGCGCTCTACACGGGAGCGATCGACTCCCTCACGACCGTCGACGGGTCGTCGTCGTACACCCTCGCCTCGCTGCGATCCACGCTGCTGGCTCTGATGACCGCGGTCCAGCCGACGAACGTGAACACGCTCGATCACCTCGGCACCATGCACGACGGCGATCACCCCGACCACCACGTCGTCGGCTATCTGACCGACGCCGCCCAGCGGCTCTACGCGACACCGCACGGGTTCGCCGGGTATCAGGGCTACGGCATCCGCGATCGCCCCTCGAACCTGACCATGCCGCAGGTGCTCGACAAGGCCGACGTCTTCTTCCGCTACGCCGAGCACGACCCGGCGACCTGCGGCGGGTGGGACGCCTGCTGGAACCGGTCCGAGCGCGAGTGGTTCAGCCGCCAGTACACGGTCGGCACCGTGACCACCACGCCGCCCACGCCGGTCGTCACCGTGCCGGTCGACCCGCATGCGCCGCTCTCGGCGTACGACGTCACCTCCGGGGCGACGGTCACCGCGAGCTCTGAGAACACCGCCGACTCCCAGACCGCCGTCAAGGCGATCGACGGCGTGGCCGACGGATATCCGGGCGACCACCGGGCCGAATGGGCCACCGCGGGCGGTCGAGACGGCAGCCGGCTGACCCTGACCTGGCCGTCCGCTCGCAGCATCGACCAGGTCGTGCTGCACGACCGGCCGAACACGAGCGACCGCATCACCGGGGCGACCCTCTCGTTCTCGGACGGGTCGACGGTGGCGGTGCCGGCGCTCGCCGACGACGGGACGGCGAGCACGGTGACGTTCCCGGCCCGCACCTCCTCGTCCGTGGTGCTGACGGTCACCTCGGTGTCGAGCACGACCCGCAACGTCGGGCTGGCCGAGATCGTGGTGCGCTCGGCGACGGCGGCGCCGGTCGTCACCCCGCCCGTGGTGACCGACGTGACGACCGGGGCCGTCGCCACCGCCAGCTGGGACGACGCGGCGGGCGGGCAGACCGCCGCCAAGGCGATCGACGGCGTGGCGGGCGGTTATCCCGACGCCCCTCAGAACGAATGGGTCGCGCCCTGGGGGCGCGTCGGGGTGACGTTGACGCTCCGCTGGGCGACGCCGGTGACGATGGACACGATCGTGCTGCACGATCGCCCGAACCTCGCCGACGACGTGACGGGCGGCACGCTCACCTTCTCGGACGGCAGCACGGTCGCCGTGCCGGCCCTCGATGCCGCAGGAGGCGCGACCACGGTCCGATTCGCCTCGCGCGCCTCGACGTCGGTCGCCTTCACGACCACGTCGGTCAGCGCGAGCACGCGGAACGTCGGACTCGCCGAGCTGCGGGTGCAGCAGACCAGCTGAACGGACGGACGGGGTCGACACCGCCTCGTGGCGACGTCGACCCCGTCGGATCGTTCGGCGGATGCCGGTCAGCGGCGCCCGAGGCGGCGCTCGCCGGTCGAGCCGACGGAGTAGGCGAGGCCGTAGTGCTCGAACACGGCGGGCTCGCGCGACGCCTCGAGCTCGCCGTCGGTCTCGATCGAGGGGGCGTCCTTGACGATCTTCTTGTCGAACTGCACCTTGAGGTGCTTCGGGGCGACGACCGCACCCTGCAGCGGCACGAACAGCAGCTTCTTGCCGACGATCCCGGCCTGCACGGTGGCGAACGTGGCCAGCTCGGTCGAGGTGTCGAAGTAGATGCTCTCGAGCGTGCCGACCTTGTCGCCGTTCGGGTCGACGACGGGCATGCCGATCCAGTCGCGCAGGTTCTCGGCTTCGAACATGGAGTCCCTCTCTGTCGACGGGGGTCAGGGCCGCCGCGACGACTCCGACGCTAGTCGCCCCCGCCCGCGGCAGCCTCTGAGAAAGACGGTCTCGGGCCTTGCGGCCGGGGGAGGGGGATATGTCACACTGGACGGAGCGCCCTCGTCGTGGAGTGGCAACATCCCATCCCCACCCGTCAGCAACGATCGCGGCGAGTGCGCATCGCCCCCGCGACCCGTGCCTCAGCACGCCTCGTGTCGGCGTCCTCCCGGCGAGTCCTCTCGTCGTGCGCGCTCTCCGCCCGAACGGAGGCACGCCCGTGACCGACACACTCGCCCGTCCATCGACCGGTCGGAGCCAGACCGAGCAGCCGCACACCCTCACCGCCTCGGCGGTCGTCGGGATCGCCGTGCTGGGGCTGTCGACCTTCTTCGCGATCACCACCGAGCTGATGCCCGTCGGGCTGCTCTCGACCATGAGCGCCGATCTGGGCGTGGCCGAGTCGCGCATGGGCGTCGTCGTCACGGTGTACGCGCTCGCCGTCGCCGTGCTCGCGCTGCCCCTCACGTGGGCGACGGCGCGGGTGCCCCGCAAGGCCGTGCTCGTCGCGACCCTCGTCGGGTACACGGTGTCGAACCTGATGGTGGCGTTCGCTCCGAGCTTCGAGTTCCTCTGCGCCGGGCGCATCGTCGGCGGCGTCGCCCACGCGCTCTTCTTCTCGGTCGCGTCGGCCTACGCGACCCGCATCGTGCCTCCTCGGCTGGCGGGGCGCGCGATCGCGTTCGTCTACTCGGGCAGCTCGCTCGGCTTCGTGATCGGCGTGCCCGTCGCGACGACCGTCGGCGACCAGGTCGGCTGGCGTCTCGCCGTCACCGGCGTGGCGGTGGCCTCGGCGCTGCTCGCCGTCGTCGCGCTCGTCTTCCTGCCGTCGGTGCGCGGCGAGTCGTATCCGCACATCGGGTCGGTCGCGTCGTGGGCCCGCAGCGGTCTGCTGGCCGTGGTCGTCGCCGATCTGCTGCTCTTCGCGGGTCACTACGTGGTCTACACCTACATCGGGCCGTACCTGGTGGATGCGGGGCTCGGCACGGGCTCGACGGGCACGGCGCTGCTCGTGCTCGGGGCGACCGGGGTCGTCGGCCTGCTCGTCGCCGGGGCGTTCGTCGACCGGGCGCCGCGGCAGACGCTGCTCGTCGCGGTCGGGGTCATGACGCTCGCCCTCGGCGCGTTGCCGTTCGTGCACGGCTCGCTGATCGGCACCTTCGTCGTCGCGGGCGTCTGGGTGGCGGCGAACGGCACGACGGGCACCCTGTTCATGGCCGCGGCGATCCGCACCGGCGGCGTGAGCCCCGACATCGCGGGGGCGCTGATCAACGCGGGGTCGAACGTCGGCATCGCGGCCGGAGCGGCGCTCGGGGCCCGGGCCTTCGAGATGACCGGGCTCGCGGCGCTGCCCTACACAGCGGCCGTCATCGTCGGCGGGAGCTTCGTCGTCGTGCTGCTGGCCCGGCGCGGGTTCCCGACGATCGGGCACTCGCAGGTGTCGCTGTCGACGTCGAACCTGCGCACGATCACGTCGTCGGTCGCGGTGGTCACGGGCTCGGTGCGGACCATCCCGTCGCGCACCGGCTCCGTCCCGACGCTCGGCGGTCACTCCCGCCCCGACGCCTGACCCGCGCGCCACCCGAGGAGGCGCGGCACGGCATCGACCCGGCCGCCGCGTGTCACCCGAGGTCATCGCGCAGCGCCGCCACCGTCCGATCGGGCAGGATCGTCGCATGACTGAGTCCTCCGCGCCGAAGCAGCTCATCCTCAACCTCTTCGAGATGAACTGCGTCGGGCACATCACGCACGGTCTCTGGCGTCTGCCGCACAACCACCGCAGCGAGTACAAGGACCTGGCGTACTGGCTCGAGCTGGCGCGGCTGGCCGAGAGCGGCGGCTTCGACGCGATCTTCATCGCCGACGTGCTCGGGGCCTACGACGTCTACGGCGACAGCCCGGCGCCCGCCCTGCTCGAGGGCATCCAGGCGCCCAACAACGATCCGATGCTCGTCGTCCCGGCGATGGCGGCGGTGACCGAGCATCTCGGCTTCGGCATCACGTTCTCGACCAGCTACGAGCCGCCGTTCGCGTTCGCGCGGCGCATGTCGACGCTCGACCACCTGACGAAGGGTCGGGTGGGGTGGAACGTCGTCACGTCGTATCTGCCGAACGCCGCCCGCAACTTCGGCCTCGACGCCGAGATCCCGAAGGCCGAGCGCTACGCCCGGGCGGCCGAGTACCTCGATGTGCTCTACAAGCTGTGGGAGGGGTCGTGGGAGGACGATGCGGTGGTCGCCGACCCCGGAGCCGACGGCCTCGAGCCCGGTTCGGGCGTCTACACCGACCCCGCCAAGGTGCATGCCATCGATCACGAGGGTGAGCACTTCCGGGTGGCCGGGCCGCATCTGAGCGAGCCGTCGCCGCAGCGGACCCCGGTGCTCTTCCTCGCCACAGCGTCGCCGAACGGCGTCGAGCAGGCGGCCCGCAACGCGGAGGTCGTCTTCACGGGCGGCCCCGCGGTCAAGGCGGTGGGTGCGGCCACGCGGGCGGCGGCCGTCGAGGCGGGCCGTGCGGCCGACGACGTGCGGTTCATCCTGCAGGCGGGTGTCATCACGGGGCGCACCGACGCCGAGGTCGCCGAGAAGCTCGCTCTCTACCGGTCGTCCGCCAGCGCGCAGGGGCGGCTCGTGCACCGCAGCGTCCCGTTCGACGCGCTGTCCCACCCGAGCGATCGGACGGTGCGCGAGGCCCTCGAGATCGAGGGTCGTCTCGATCACCCGGGTGCCGCCTCCCTGCCGCTCGACATCACCGTCGGTCAGCTGATCGACGGTGTCGACGAGGCCTGGGGTGGCACCTTCTTCGTGGCCGGCACGCCGACCGTCGTGGTCGACGAGATCGAGCGCTGGCTCGACGAGGAGGGCATCGACGGCATCAACCTCCGTCAGTACCACTCGTTCGACACGCTGCGGGACTTCGTCGAGCTGATCGTGCCCGAGCTCCGCCGCCGCGGGCGCGTCCGCGAGGCGTACGTGCCGGGGGAGACCCTGCGCGAGCGGCTCACGGGAGGTGGCCCGCGCCTCCCCGAGTCCCACCCCGCGGCCGCCTACCGGCGCTGAGGGGGTCCGGAGGAGATGGACATCCGCTGGTTTGAGGCCGCGCCGTTCCGTGAGGCTCAAGGGGGCGGTCTCGAGTGAGACGGCTGCGTCGGCGAGTGAGGGTGTCGAGTGCGGCCAGGGCTACGAGAACCGAGGAGCAGGCGCGAGTGAGGAAACCCACGTGGGCCGTCGTCGCTTTCTCCGGTGGAATCGACCTCCTGATCGGAGGTCCGATCTACGGCTTCGTAGGGCAGCTCGTGGGCTACCCGCAGATGTGGCCGATCGGCCTGGGCGTCGCCGTATCGGGGGCAGTGTTCATGGCCGTCGGCGGGTTCGGGCTGTGGGGGCGTCGAAGAGGCCCTGCCCGATCGCCTCAGCGGGGAATCGAGTCGGGCGAATAAGCGCGTCCCCCTCCGGTCGGGTCACGTGGAGTCGATGAAGCTGGAGTGCCGGTCTTCTTGCAGCCTGCAAGCGCGCCCGCATCGACGTCGTCGACGCCTGATAGGCGGTCGTTCATCGGGGACACTGTTGCAGGCCCGGTCTCGCGGTCTGAGTTCAAGTACCGCCTGGACTGCAGATTCGCGTATGCCTGTCCCGCAAAAATGCCCGGTGAAGGGGGTTCGGACGCTACAGCTGTCGGGGTGCCTTGGAAGAGCACGCGACCCGACTCCGGGCCGCAAGTCGCGGCACATCGTGATGGTCTTGAATCGCTCGGTTCTGACGATCAAAACGATTCAATCGCAAATTGGCTCCATCACTCACTAGGATCGGCACATGGCCGTGTCGTCGACTTTGAATGTCGCCTTTAGCAAAATTCCAAAACGCGCCGAATCTCGGGGTGAGCTGGAGCTTCGTGCAACCTTCGAGGACTCAGGCGTAGCAACTGCGTTGGACGTCGTCGATCACCAGATCATCTACGGCCGCCGGGGCACTGGCAAGACTCACGCCCTGCGGTATCTTTCCTCCACTAAACTCGACGAGGGGGACCTTGGCGTCTATGTCGACCTACGCACGATCGGATCGGCCGAAGGCATCTTCGATGGGGAGCAGATTGGCCCCATCGAACGAACGGGACGCCTTCTCGTAGATCTACTGAATCAGGTTCATGACGAGATCTTGCAGGCAGCGTTGGACGATAATAGTTTGTCAGGCGACGCCCTTTTCGTGGCACGGCTAGATGCTCTCTTGGAAGCTATTGGATCAATCCGCGTGGATGGGCCGATTGAACAGACTACTGACGTCGAAAAGGGGCGCTCTGTTCGGGACGTTGGCGGCTTCGGCGTTAACATAGTAAGACCGAGGGTCGCCGTAAGCGCATCTTCGGATGCCTCCGAATCGCACATGGACCGGTCCAAAATCACGCGGCGAGGTGTCGAGAAAATCTCGCTCAATTTTTCGGATGTTGCGCGGGCGCTCCGAGAGCTGGCGGATTCACTCTCGGCTCGAAGAGTTTGGCTGCTCCTTGATGAGTGGACGAGTGTCCCGTGGGATGTCCAGCCATACCTGGGGGCGTTCTTAGTTCGCTGCGTACTCCCTGTCCGCCAATTTACGGTCAAGATTGCGGCGATTGAGCAGCAGACTAATTTCAGAACCAGGCATGAAAACGGCCAGATGATTGGCATCGAGCTAGGTGCCGACATGTCGGCGAACTTGAGTCTTGATGACTTTATGGTTTTCGAGCAGGAAGACTCGCGGGCGCGTAACTTTTTTCGTGGGCTTTTGTTCAAGCATTTGACTGCTGGTGCGGACGAGAAACGTCAAGTCCCAGGGTTGTCAAATGAGGGTGATCTTATCAGTCTTGGCTTTACGGATAAAAGGGCTTTTGATGAGCTAGTGCGAGCTGCAGAGGGTGTACCGAGAGACGCTATAAATATTGTCTCGAAAGCAGCATGGCGGGCATCGGACAGGCGTATTTCTACCCCGGACGTTCGCACCGCCGCGCGTCAGTGGTTTCAGATTGACAAGGAAGGGGCGCTGCGCGGAGAACCTGTCGCGCAGCTGCTGCTCAACTGGATTATCGACAATGTCATTCGAGAGAAGAAGGCTAGGGGGTTCTTGGTTAATCAGAAGGACCAAGACGCCACGCCGCTAAAAGCATTATTCGACGCCCGTGTACTTCACCTCGTTCGTCGCGGGTACTCCGCCCAGGACGAGCCGGGGGAGCGCTACGACGTCTATGTCATCGACTACGGCGCCTACGTGGATCTCATCAACACCAAGAACGCTCCTCAGGGAACATTGCCTCTCGATGACGGCAGCGACGGTTACGTTGATGTGCCGACTCAGGACCTCCGGACCTTGCGCCGGGCCGTGCTCGATCTCAGGGAGTTCGCTGCCTCGCTCGAACCAGACCCGTCTTTCTGATTCGCGCTATTCGTTGCGTAGCCGGCCATGGTTGGCTGCCTTAGGAGAGGAGACGTCGACTGGGTGTCCCGTTAGACCATCAGTCAGCGGGTCTCTTTGCCCTAGGTGTCGCTCGTCCGGTGCGACGTATCCGTGTCGAGGGTTCAGCGTGGCTTGCGTCGAGGTGGCGTCACGCTGCCGTACACGCGCGCCGGCCCCCACAAGTTGAAAACGGTGTCGATGGTCGTGCCGATGACAGCTGCAACCTTGAAGAACAGGACGGCGTACCAGTTCTTGCGTGACGGGTGCGGTGCTGACATGGTGTTCCTCTCGACGCTGAGTGACACAGGTTAGGCGGCGCGTATGTGCACGCACACAATGTGTTCGGTTGGTCGTTCCGATAGCTGATCGGGCTACGGGCGATCCTCTGCGTCTTTAATGCCTGCTGCCACGGCACGTCGAATCACCCAGTAGAGCGCATAGAGAATCGCGCTTGTGATTGCAACGAAGAGGGCGGCGCTAGCCAACGGGTCCATGACCCAACCGTACGAGGTGTCGTGGACCGTAGTTCGGGAGTCGATCTGACGAGCTGTCCCGACAGGCGATCCTCAGGCGGGCGAGGTGCGGGAATTCGGCCCCAGTTGCGCAGTGACGAGGAGCGGCCCGCTATTGAAGGCCATGTTGGTAAGCGCTGTCCGAGCGGGCGGAGCTGCCGGCCCTTGGCCTGTGACGGACGTCCGAGCTCGCCGCCTTTGGGAGGACATACTTCGCACCGCTGCACAGCAACTGCGCCCATACAACGAAAGAGATGCACCGCATCAGGTCGACAGCAGCCGCGACAAGAGCGACCCGTAGGATCTGGTGCATGGTGCGAAACGGCAGCCCAGGCTGGGTCGAATCGTTCTTTCGTGCACATCCATGGGTGGCAGCCGTTGTCAGTGCCGGGTTCCTCGTGCTCATCGTGTGGGGTGGGGTGTCCGTCGGGTGGGCCCCGTGGGCTCCGTTGGGTCGGGGTCTGAAGCGTTGGCCGCTGTGGCTGTTGGTCTTGGTCGGGGTGCCCTTCTTTACATCGGGCGTCATCGTCGGGGTTGTTCTGCAGTGGCGTCTGCTGAGGCAGAAGTTTGAGGTCCCTTCCGAACCGAGTCTCGAGCTCAAGCAGCTTCGACGCGACGGCCCGGGTTGGCTCAGTCGCCCCTCGGACATCGACGATCCGTCATCAGTCGCGGCGCCGAGACAAGCGGGCGACGACGCACCATCGCCATGATGTTGACCTGTCCATGGTCTCGATAGCCTATGGTCAGCTGCACTTGGTGTGACGGACGGGTATGGCCGGCCACTTGGTCCGGGTCGTGGGGCCGCTACCGTGACCTCATGACACGTCGATCACGTTCCGGCCGCTGTGGGCTGTGGTCTTTGTCGCATTGACCGTCGCCGCACTGATTGTGTGCGCTGTCGCCCCCGTTAAAGCCGGGTGGCTTACGCCGGTTTTCTTCTGGCCCGTGCCGGAGGGCACGGATGTTGTCCAGACGAAGGAGCAGTACGAGTCATCGATGAGTGCCCGGAGTCTGGGCCGGGTAGCTGCCGTTGTGACTCTCGTATGCGGTCTCGGGGCGGCGGTCTTCACATACCTGAGCTGTAGTGCCCGTCGCGCCCGATAGAGGATGGGGTACCGGTGTAGTTGAACCAGGGTCCTTGTAATTCTGCAAGTACTTCACCGCGTGGCAGGCGCCTCAGGTCGTCGCCGACGACATCAGGTCGTTCGCCGCCTTGTTGGCGTGAGGGCGAACTCGGGTGCGAACGTCGACCAGGTGAGGCGACGGCTCCTCCAAGAGCGACGAGGCGTCGGTACTACCGTCGTCAGGCCCGTTTCTTGGCTTGGTGACGAGCGACCCGGTTGCGGTTGCCGCACCCAGCTGCCGTGCACCAGACCCTGTTGTGGCGGGGAGACGTATCCAGGTAGACCCAGCCACAGGCGTCGTCACCGCACTGGCGTGCGGCCGCGAGGTCCGACGTCAGGACGTCGTGCGCGACGAATGCGATGGCTGCGCGGGGTCCCGTGAGGTCGGAGGGAACGCGCCAGGACCACGTCAGCGCGTCCGTGTCTCGGTGAAGTGTCGACCGCCCGAGGGCTGAGACGTGCTCGCGCGCGATCAGGTCGACCGCCGTCGCCGAGGACTCGAAGACGGCCTGGTAGATCGCTTCGCGCAGCGCGACGACGGCCTCGAGTTCGTTCGCGGCTGCATGCGGGGCTCTTTCCGCCAGCGGGTCGAGGCCCACGGCGTCGCGACCCAGGACGTCGAGTTGTCTGCACCAGGCAACGACGTCCTCGAACGTGGTGAGCGTGTCGATGGCCCGAGCCTCGTCGAGGCGCCAGTGCACCGTGTCGACGAGGTCGAAGGCCGGGTGACCACCCACTTCGGGGTAGGGCCGTCGTGCACTCGAGGTGGTCATTCCACCAATCTAATGCGCGATGGCCACTTGCGCCATTAGAAGCCTCATGCCACTGTCTAACGCGTGAAACCTACTGAATCCATTAGTCAGCAGTCGGCGCGGTTGGGGCCGGACTTCGCACGCTTCTGGATCGCCCAGGGGGCGTCGTCGATCGGCGGTCAGATCAGCGAGCTGGCGGTGCCGCTGCTCGCCGTCCTGGTGCTGCACGCCTCTGCCGGCGAGGTCGGGCTGCTCGGCGCGGCCCGCTGGGTGCCCTTCCTGCTGCTCGCGCTGCCCCTCGGAGTCTTGGTGGACAGGCGGCGGCGCCGCACCCTGCTTGTGTCGTCCGACTTCGCCCGGGCGGTCCTGACCCTCGCCGTGGTGGCCCTGGCATTCTCCGGCCTGCTCACGCTGCCCGCCCTCGTCGTCCTGGTCGGACTGCTCGGGGCGTTCACCGTCTTGTTCGAGGTCAGCTACCAGTCGTTCCTGCCCACGGTGGCCGGCCGCAAGCACCTCGAACGGGCGAACGGTCGACTGCAGGCGACCTCCTCCGCGGCGGAGATCGGCGGCCCGGGCCTCGCCGGATTGCTCATCCAGGCGCTTTCCGCCCCGTGGGCGCTTCTCACCCACGCCGCGACCTACGTCGTGTCGGCCGTGGCGCTCCTGCGCATCTCAACCCCGGAGCAGCAGCCCGTCCCCACGGGCAGAAGCGTCAAGCGAGACCTCGGCGACGGGTTGCGGTTCGTCGGCCGTGACCGCTACCTGGTCTCCCTGGTCGGCTTCGCCGGCATCTACAACCTGTTCGCCCAGTGGATCATGGTGCTCTTCGCCGTCCACGCCGTCCGAGAGCTCGGTCTCACCGCCGGCCATCTCGGAATGGTGTTCAGTCTCGGCGCGATCGGGGCGCTCCTCGGGGCGGCCGCCGCACCGGCGAGCGTCCGTCGGTTCGGCGCCGGACCCGTCATGGTCGGCTGCGCGGCGGCCGAATGCGTCGCCCTCGCCGCACTTCCGTTCGTCGAGGCGTCGTGGACAGTGCCTCTCATCGTCACCGTCCTCGTCGTGATCTTCGCGATCAACGGGGCAGGCACGTCCCTCTCGAGCGTCGTCGCGTTGACGCTCCGCCAGCTCCGGACGCCGGATCACCTGCTCGGACGCGTCAACGCCACCATGCGATGGCTCTCGTACGGTGTCATCGCCATCGGCGCCGCGGCCGGAGGCGTCGTCGGAGACGCCCTCGGCACCCGCACCGGCGTCGCCCTGGGGTGCGCCGGCATCCTTCTCACGGTCGTCTGGGTATCCGCGTCGCCACTCCGGCAGGTAGGCGACCCGCGCCTCCTCGCCACACGCGACAGCCGCGACCTCGCAAAGTGACCTGGTCAATCTGTCCTGGCACTAAGCCCCAGCTCTCGTCAACCGGTGAAACGACGTGGTGTGCAGCCACGTGCGGCAACAGGTCGAGAGGGTGCACGCATGCGAGCTACCCTGCTGCTGAACGGCGCGCCCGACAAGCGATGGTCATCCGGTCGCAGACTCTTTGAGATCGCGGATGGGCGTTACTATCGCGTCGAGGGGGAGCCGTGAGAGGGAGACGAACAGGTCTGCTCATGCTGGCGATGGGTCTGACCCTGACTGGCTGCGCGTCCGACGCAGTCGATCCCTCGCTCGCCGAGCGCGTGCGGCCCGAGGCGGCAGCCCTGGCGGACGATGCTCTGGCGTGGCCCGGTTCGGTATCCGCTCCTCGTGTCACTGTCGTCCGGGAGGACACCTGCACGGTCGCCGAGCCGTCGGACTGGTTCGTCGACGCGACTGGGACCCGGTGCGCACAGCAGGGCCGAGTCGTCTACGCGCTCCTCGGCGCTGCCACTCCCGAGCAGGCGCTCGAGCAAGCTGCTGCTGCCCTCGAAGACTCGAACATCTCCCCGGTGGACCCGTTCGCGGGTTCGTCTGACCTTGACTCGCTTGCTGATCCCACCTTCAGCGTTCTGACCACGCATCCCGCCTCGAAAGCGTATGGAACGGACGAGACGACGATCGTCGTCGCGACCGCCGACGGTCTCTTGGAGCGTGGCTACCACCACCCGACGGATGTCATCGTCTCGTCCACGGCTGGGTCGGAAGGGGATGAACTGGCCACGGCGATCAGCGCCACGGGGGCTGCGTACGTGCTGGCGATCGAGTACAGCCGCGAGTACTTCGACAGCAGATCCGGAGGAGTGAACAGGGCGCCTCGCACCGATCAGTCTCCCTGCTTCGGTACGAGCGGCGACTGCCCCGGCGGGTGAGGCCCGGTAGCATCAGGTGAGCGACGGCCGTTCATCCCCTGCACCGGAACAAGCATGAGAACGCCCGACGTGGCCCGCCGCCGACAGAGATCAAGACGAGGTCGAGGAGAACGGTTCTTGCCGGCAGCCATCGGTCCAGGCTATGTCCGGGTTTCGGTCCGTCGCGGTTTGAGTCGGTCCGGTGCGTCCGTGGCGGGCGTCCACTCGCAGGTGAACGCACCGCGGTATCCGAAGAGGAATCCGAAGACGCGGTTCCGCACCTCCATGTCGACATGGAAAGCCTGGTCGTCGTCCGACCACCACTCGTGCAAAGTCGCCCGACCGCTGAGCAGCATCGGGAACTTGAACGCGACAGGCCCCTCATAGAAGCGCTGCGCATCGGATGTGAGAACGAGACCGCCTCTGTCGTCGACGGTGAGGTCGAGGTCGACCGCGAGGTGCTGGTGCGACCCTAGGTAGTCGAGCACCCGGCCCTCGACCAGCACCATCGTGGCGTCGAACCGCGCGGTCCGGCCCGGCTTGGTCGTGTAGGTGCGGACGAAGGTGACCGTCTCGCGTCCGTTGCGGTCGCGGTAGGGGTAGTTCTCGATGGTGAAAGGCACATCCCGGCCGACATCTGGCACCAGGATGTTCCGCAGCCGACCGATCTGCAAGAACGGTACCGTCCACCAGGGGCCGCGCCGGATGGAGGACATGACGCCGCGGCCGATGCAAGCTTCGGCAGAATCGAGACCCACACCGAACCGCCGACGCATCATCGGGTGCAGTCGCTGGAAGTCCGCGCCAAGCGCCTTCTCGAACACCGACGTCATCGGTCGCCTCTCGGGTCAGGGAGCGCCATCAGAGTGGCAGGCGCATCCCTCAGGTGGTCGCTTCGACGGGACATTCCAGCAGGTGCCCGGAGCGTCCTGGAGGCGCGAGGCCGATCCTGACGCCAGATCTGCAGCACCGAGGCGAGTGGCCAGGCCTCCGGTTCTGCTCCTCCCTCGAGCCAGATCCGCAGACGATCGAAGCTCCATGCGGTCGCCCAGCCGAGGAGCGGCCGCACGATGAGGTCGATCAGGCCCCATCCGCCGTCGTAGTCATAACCGGTGATGAACCGCGTGCGCCCATCGCCGGTCGGGATGTACCGCCAGTATCCACGTCCCGTGCGGATCGGCGAGAGCCAGTCGGTCGTGCTGAAGCGCAGTGCCGAGGTTCGGGACCCGTCGGGTCGTCGGCTCTCCCCGATGCTCACCCCGGTCCCGTGCACGTCGTGCAGGGGAGAACGGCGGACGTAAGTGAACCGCACTGCGTCGTCGTCGACCCTGCGATCCGGGACGATCTCCGAGAATCGAACGTCCCACCGCACGTGCTGTGTCGGGTCCTGTGTTGCCGCCCACACCTCTTCGACGTCGGCGGCGATCACGGTCTCGACGTAGATGCCCCGGTTCCCCACTCTCAGAGAGTAGTGACACGCGCCGCCAATGGCGATGGCGTGCACGTTCCGTGGCTCGTGGACGTCAGCCATCTTCCCGCTGCAACCCTGTCCGCATGACACTTCGTCGGATCAATCGCCCTGTGTGCAGGTGCCCGATAGGGGGTCGCTATCCGGCCGTGGCCGGTGCAGGCGCGTCGAGGGCGAGCTTGACGCCGACGGCGCCGAGGAGGGTTCCGGTGGCCCATCGCTGCCATCGCATCCAGCTCGGTCGGCGGCGGAGGAAGACCGCGATGGACCCGGCGGCGACGATGATGCCGGCGTTGACGGCGAGGCTGACCGCGATCTGGACGGCCCCGAGCTGGAAGCCCTGGCCGACGACGCTGCCGGCGTTCTGGTCGACGAACTGGGGGATGAGGGCGAGGTACATGATCGCCGCCTTGGGGTTCAGCAGATTCGTCACGAGTCCCATTCGGAACAGCTTCGCGGCGGAGTCGCGGGGCAGGTCGCGGGTGTCGAAGACGGAGGCGCCACCGGGGCGGAGGGTCTTGTAGGCCAGCCAGAGCAGGTAGGCGGCACCGGCGATCTTCAGGGCCGTGTAAAGCCACGGGACGACGACGAACACTGCGGCGAGGCCGACGTTGGCCATGGTCATGTAGACGACGAACCCGCCCGCGGTACCGGCGAGCGAGACCAGACCCGCGCGCCGCCCCTGGCTGATGCTGCGCGAGACGAGGTACATCATGTTCGGGCCCGGAGTGAGCACCATGCCCAGGGCGACGAGGGCCATGGCGGAGGCAGCGGTCAGCGAGATCATGCCGGTGTCTTTCTCGAGGGTGCGGAGGCGGCGTCATCGGCACCCGTCGTGCTCCTAGCTTGGTGCACGCTCGACAACATCTCATGACGTGCCGCAAGGAGGTGGGCCGCGGGTATGGACATTTCTCCCTGAACCGGACACGTACAGGGTGAACCCACCTTGGAGGAGCTATGACCCACACCCCCGATCACCTCGACGTGCTCCTCGCCGACAGTGCACCCGCGGAGACGAGCGTCTCCCCAGCACTGCGCCACGACCTAGCACTCATGGCCATCGAGGCCCGATCTGCCCCGCGGCCTCGGCGTCGGCCGCTCCGAGTCGTCGCGACCGCGGGCATCGCAGCTCTGCTCGTCAGCGGAGCGGGCACGGCTGTCGCAGCCTCGGTGTTCGACTGGGCGCCGTGGGCCCAGGACCCTGATCTCGCCTATCCCTTCGTCCTGCCGAGTGGTCGCGCCTGCGAGGCGCGGGTCGCCGTCTACGACATCGAGAGCGTCGACAGCGACGGTGCCGTCACACGGTTCGACCCGGCGAACGACAGCGATTTCGCCCGCCACCTCCGAGACTCCGACCTCATCGACCAGGCCGATGTCGATGCATCCATCACGGAAGTGCGCCAGCGCGACACGAGCATCTCCTACGTCGCCGTTCTCCCGGGCGGGTACCTCGAGGACGTCCACGCCACAGCGTCCGGCCCCACCGAGGACGACGTCTACGCCGCGGCCGTGTCGAACGCCGTCCGCGACGTGCTCAACGCCGAGGCAGCCATGTTCGAGGGCGGCCACGACTACACCGCAGACGAGTCGATCCTCTGCGAGACGGTCACCCCGTGATCGGCGACCGCAAGCGCGCCCTGCGGTCGGCTCTGGAGGCCAGCTCGGTCGACCTGCTGTCCTACCTGCGCCGGCGCACGGATTCTGACGACGCGCCGGACCTGCTGGGCGAGACATTCGTCGTCGCCTGGCGCCGCCTCGATGACCTGCCCGAGAAGCCCATGGGGGCTCGGATGTGGCTCTTCGGCATCGCCCGCGGCGTTCTGCTCAACCACGCGCGAGGCGTGCACCGGCGGTGGGCGCTCGCTGATCGCCTCCGCGGGCACGCCGCCCTCACGTCGACCACAGCACCACCAGCAGATGAGCACCTCGAAGTCAGGGACGCGATCTCACGTCTCGAACCGGACATGGCGGAGCTGATCCGTCTCGTGCACTGGGATGGTTTCAGGATCACCGACGCAGCCCAGGTCATGGGCATCCCGGCATCGACCGCACGGAGCCGATATCAGCGCGCCAAGGAACTGCTACGCCTCGCCCTCGATCCCGCGGTCGCTCCATGAGGTCGAGCCCTCGAGCCCTCGATGAGCTCGGCAACGGCCAGTCGGCACGTCGTGAGGGGACCGGTACCGTGAGCGCATGACGGCGAGTTCCCTGCGATGAGGCTGCCCCGATGGAGCCAGCGGTCTCGCCCGACCACTCCGACCGGTCCAGCCACGATCTCCTACCCGGAGCTGCCCACGCCTGCCGCGGCCGCCGCGTTCGCCCAGTGCGAGAGCCGCCTCATCTATGAGGCCTGGTTCGCAGAGGCGAGGGCCCGAGACCTGAACGGACTCGGCGCAGCTTCGCCGAGCTTCGTCGTCCCGTGGCTCGTCTCGCCCACGCGGGCCTCGAGCGGAGTCGCGGAGGACACGAAGGGGAGGGGGCCTTCGCGTGGCGACATGCAGGAGGTCATCGACTGGCTCGTCCTCGCTGGTGCGCTGCGTCCGTTGCCAGAGTCCCAGCGTGCCGAACTCGTCCGAGCGGGCGAAGCTCAGCGTGTGGCACGCGATCCCGAGGGCCGTTTCCGTTCCCTCGAGCCCGAACACGCGGCAGCGTTCGAGGCCTTCCGCCGAGAGGAGGACCGTGATTCGTGGGAGGTCATCCCGGACGTGATGGTCGAGGTCTACCCGGAGCTGCGGACCACGAAGACCAAGACCGCCTGGGGGATCTGCCAGGCCCCGAGCGCCCCTGAGGCGCCGGTGACCCGAGCGTGCGCCGCGTGAGCGCGCGGCGCGCAAGCGTCACTCCCCGTCGCCCTGCATCTCCGACGCGTCGCCGTCGGCGCACTCGGACACGGCGGAGATGCTGTAGCTGCGACTCGCTACCGCGGCAGCGTCGGCTCGGCGTCGTCGTTGACGGTGCCGTCACGCATCGTCAAGCTGTACGTCAGAGAGGGGGCTGGCCCGCCGTTGCCCTCAGTCTCGTCGCCGAACGCGCGACCTGGCCACCAGGCGACGAAGCGCCCGTCGTCGACCGTGGCCTGCACGGTCTGGCCGTCGGCATCGACGATCGTCACCGCGGCGACGTCGGACCCGACGTCGCCGACGTTGAACGACACCGTCGGCCGGGCCCAGAGGCCGAACAGCCCGCCGCCGCCGAATTGACTGATGGATCCGTCGGTGAACTGACCACCGATCGGTACGGCGCCCTGTCCGCCGCTGCTTCCCCACGTCAGCGACTCGGCGTGATCGCTTCCGGTCGGAAGGTGCATCAGGCAGCTCGTCGTCGCGGGGACTTCAGCGTTCATCTCGCCATCGATGACGACGCCGACCCATTCTCCGCGACGCTCCGCGAGCAGAGGCCGGGCCGACTTCAAGCCGCCGTCCGATTGGAGGCAGGCGGTGACCGCGATCGTGCGCTCGGCCTCGGTGAGGGTGCTCGGCACGGGGGTCCACGACGCGTAGGCGGGGTCGGGCCGGGTGACTGTCGGCACGATCACGAGAGCGCCGATCGCGATGACGGCCACGGCCGAAAGGGCCAGCCATCGGGTCTTCGGAGTCGGTCGGAGCGGGGAGACGCGCGGGGGAGCAGCGGGCGTGCCCGAGGGGTTCGCAGCGAGGATCTGCTCGAGTCGTGCCTCGGCCCGCCGGCGGGATGCCTCGTCGGGGGTCCGCCGCGGCGCGGCGTCCAGGGTTCGCAGGGTGCGGAAGAGGGTGTCGTCGTGCATGGTCAGGACTCCGTCGCAGTCGTGGTTCGGAAGATCGCCGAGGAGGCGGGGGTGTCGATCAGACGTCGGAGGGCGCCGCGGGCACGGTGCAGTCTGATCCGGTAGGCGGCCGCCGAGATGCCCAGCACCCGGCCGGCCTCCGCCGAGGAAAGGTCGTCCCAGATCGCGAGGGACAGCGCCTCCTGCTGGTCGGGGAGGAGTCGCGGCCATGCCGCCTGCAGATCGAGTCGGAGCGAGACTTCACGGTCGACTGCTTCGGTGTCGGTGTCGTCACGCTCGGCCGCCAGGCGGATCGGCAGCGCGTCGCGCCGGGCGGCCCAGCGTCGATCGCTCAGGAGGCAGTTGCGTGCGGTGGTGAACAGCCACGCACGAGCGGCTCCGTGCTCGACGGGGATGTCGTCGAGTCGACGCCACGCCACCAGGAAGGCCTCATGGGCGACGTCGTCGGCGACTTCCGGTCCGGCCCGTCGGCGGACGAAACGCACGACGTCAGCGTGGGTCGTCTCGTAGAGGTCGCGGAACCGACTCGCACGGAGCGTGTCGTCTGAAGGGGGTCTCATACCTATGACATGTCTGACAGGAGGCGGGTGTTACCGGCAGCTTGGCAGGAACGAGTGTCAGAGGGAGGCCTTCGTCGATGTGCGCTTCGAAGGCTCGATGAGGCGCCGGGCCTTGCTGACTCGAGCTAGTCGGTCCAGGCCGCAGCAAGACCACGATCGACGACACGCCTCCAACCGTCGGGCGCTGCAGGATCGCGGCTCGCCGTCCCGGCCATCCAGAGCACGGCCATGAGGTCGTCGGGGGTGAAGTCTTCCGACAGCGCGCCCGCGGTGTGGGCGTTCTCGACCAGTTCCTTCCCGAGTGCCGTCGATCGCTCGCAGGCGGTGATGAGTGCGGTGGCGTCCGGGTATCGCCGGAGCATGGCGTCGTTCATGACGGGGTCGCTGAGCTGCAGGTCGATCATCTCCGAGATGAACGTCTCCAGCTGTCCGCGCGGGGACTGCTGGCTCAGAGTCCTCTCGGTCAGGACCATCAGCTTCTCGCCCGCGACGGCAGGCACGACTGCATCGATCAGTGCCTCCCTCGAGCCCACCCGGTTGTAGAGCGTCCCGATGCTCACACCGGCCTCACGGGCGATGTCCTCCAGCGGCGCGGACAGCCCGCGGCTCGAGAACACCGCGAGGGCAGCCGTGTGCAGCTTCTCGAGGTTCGCCTGCGCGTCACGGCGAAGGCCCGGGGTCTTTTTCACGGCAACTCCACTGGATATTGAGGGTGGTCTCAACATAAGCTGGCGCTTGATTGAGGACGACCTCAACTTATCTCACCAGCACGACGCCCCGACGACCGACGGGCCACGGAAGGAAGCACCATGCCTCTCATCACCATCATCGGAGCGGGCCCCGGCCTGGGCCTCGAGATCGCTCGCGCCTTCGGGCGGAAGGGCTTCGACGTCGCCCTCGTCGCCCGCGACCAGGCCAAGCTCGACACCCTCGCGAAAACCCTCGAGAGTGAAGGCGTCCGTGCCCAGGGGTTCACCGCCGACGTCAGCCGCCCCGAGACGATCACGAGCGCCCTCACCGAGATCAAGGGCACCCTCGGCCCGATCGACGTCCTCGAGTTCTCACCCGCCGACCCGAGCCTGGCGCCCGTCGACGTCCTCGACGTCACGATGGAGAACCTGCAGCCGCAGATCGACTTCTACCTCGGCGGAGCCCTCGCCTCCGTCGGATGGGTGCTGCCCGACATGATCGAGGCCGGGAACGGAACGGTCCTGGTCACCACCGGGGGCGGGTCGATCAGTCCGATGCCCTTCCTCGGCAACGTCAACATCGCCGCCGCGGGTCTTCGGAACTGGACTCTGAACCTCCACGACTCACTCGCCGAGAAGGGCGTCTACGTCGCCCACGTCGGGATCACCGCCCTCATCGGAGCCGGCCACCCCGACGCCGAGCCCGACATGATCGCCCAGGCCTACGTGAAGCTGTACGACGAGCGTCAGGCTGCCGAGCTGCACCACGTCGCGTACGACGGTTGACGCGTCCGACAGCCCCGGGTGCTGCGCGCGTGCCGAATCCGACCGCCTGCGGCGGTGCGCGATCAGCCGGCGAGGCCCCGGTACCGGGCGGGGATCGGCGGGACGCGCAACCAGGAGGCGCGGCGCACGCCGTCGGGCGACGTCCAGTCGACGAAGACCGTCCCGAGCGAGACCAGGGCGGCGAGCGACTCGGGCGACGCGAGGCCCACCGACGACCCGCGGCGCAGGCGCGCGGTGCCCACGGTCGAGTCGTCGGGCAGGCGGACCTCCACGAGCCGGGGGTCGTCGCCGCCGATGGACCGCAGCACGAGGCAGCTGCCGGCGGGCACCGAGCGGTCGTCCGAGGCCTGCGGCGCGTCGAGGTAGGTGAGGTAGAAGCGGGGGGACCTCCGGAGGCGCGGGGCGCGTTCCGAACGGATCCTCCCGAGGGTCCGCGGGGCCCGGTGGACGACGTCGGACGGCTGATCCGTGCCGGATGCGGCGGTGTCCATCGTGATCGTCCCCTGGTCGTCTCGGTCGCCGGCGTTCCCTCGCGTGGCGTCCCGTTCCAGACAACCCGCTCACGGCCGATCGGACCATGCCCGCCCTCTCCCCAGTGAGGGGGGTCGCGCCTCCCCAGTTCGGGGGGTCCGCCGCGTGTCGTCCCCGGGTCGCTTCGCTCGCGGGGCACGCATGTGAGCGCTCACTCCGTGGGGGCGTCGAGGTCTAGAGTGAACGGGCAACCGAGCCGAAGGAGTCCCGATGCACAACTGGGCCGCCAACGTCGAGTACTCGACGACAGACCTGCGCCGTCCCACCACCGTCGACGAGGTGAGCGACGTCGTCACCTCCTCCCGCAGGGTGAAGGCCCTCGGCTCGCGGCATTCGTTCAACCGGGTCGCCGACACCGACGGCACGCTCGTGTCGCTCGACCGGCTCGACGTGCCGATCGAGCTCGACGCTGAGGCGGGCACCGTCCGCGTCGGGGCGGGCACGACCCACGCCGTCCTGGCCGCCGAGCTGCAGCGGCACGGTCGCGCGCTGCCGAACCTCGCCTCGCTGCCGCACATCTCGGTCGCCGGTGCCGTGCAGACCGGCACGCACGGCTCGGGGGTCGGCAACCCGGCCCTGTCCGCCTCCGTCGCCGCCGTCGAGATCGTCCGGGCCGACGGCTCGCTCGAGGTCGACCGACGTGGCGACGACGCCTTCGAGGCCTCCGTCGTCGGTCTCGGCGCTCTCGGTGTCGTCACGGCCCTCGTGCTCGACACGGTGCCGACCTTCGACGTCGTGCAGACCGTCCACTCCGCGCTGCCCTGGCGGACGGCGCTCGACCGCTTCGACGAGGTGGTCGGCAACGCCTACAGCGTCAGCCTCTTCACGCGCTACACGGGCGACTCCGTCGACCAGGTGTGGTCGAAGTCCCGCGTCGGCGACTCGGTCGGCCTCGACCTCGCCGACCTCGGCGCCGTGCCCGCCGAGGTCGCCGTGCACATGCTGCCCGACACCGCGGCCGACGCCGTCACGCCCCAGCTCGGGGTGCCCGGCCCCTGGCTCGACCGCCTGCCGCACTTCCGCGCCGACTTCACCCCGAGCGCGGGGGAGGAGATCCAGAGCGAGTACCTCGTGCCCGCCGAGCACGCCGTGGCCGCGGTCGAGGCCCTGCGCGCCATCGGTCACCGCTTCGCCGACGTCCTGTTCGTCAGCGAGATCCGCACCATCGCGGCGGACGACGCCTGGCTGAGCCCGAGCGGCGGTCGCGCCAGCGTCGCGTTCCACTTCACCTGGCGGCGACTCGCCGACGAGGTCCTCGCGGTGCTGCCCTTCGTCGAGGAGGCGCTGGCCCCGTTCGACGCGCGCCCGCACTGGGGCAAGGTGGCTACGCTCGACCGCGCGACGCTGCGTGAGCGCTACCCGCGACTCGACGACTTCGCCGCGCACGCCCGTGCCGTCGACCCCGACGGCCGGTTCCGCAACGAGCACCTGTCTCGCACCGTCTTCGAAGAGGCCCCCCTTGACTGACCTGACCCGCACCTCCTCGTCCGTCTCGCTCGCGGGGTCGGCCTCGACCCTGCCCGTCAGCGGTTCGGCGAGCACCATCGAGCACGGGCCCTACCGGGCGGAGATCGCCGGGGTCGGGGCGACGCTGCGCGTGCTGACGCACGAGGGGCGCGACCTCGTGGTGCCCTTCGGCGTCGACGAGGTCAGGCCGCTCTACCGCGGCGCGCTGCTCGCACCGTGGCCGAACCGCGTGGTCGACGGCACGTACGACGACGAGGGCGTCGAGCGGCAGCTGCCGATCACCGAGGCCGAGCGCGGTCACGCCCTGCACGGGCTGGTCCAGTGGGCCGAGTGGGCGGTCGAGCATCACACCCCCGACCGCGTCGTCCTGGCCACGCAGCTCGCGCCGAGCGACGGCTACCCGTACCGCCTCGACCTCCGGGTCGAGTACCTGCTCGACGACGACGGGCTGCGCACCACGGTGCTCGCTCTCAACGCCGGGACGGGTCGCGCCCCCTACGGCGTCGCCCCGCACCCCTACCTCGTGGCCGGCGACGGACGCGTCGACGACTGGACCCTCACCCTCGCCGCCGACAGCTACCTCGAGGTGACCGACGACCGCCTGGTGCCGCTCGGCGTCCACGGGGTCTCCGAGCGCGACGGCTTCGACTTCCGAGAGGGGCGTCAGATCGGCGACCTCTTCGTCGACCACGCCTTCACCGACGTCGCGGCCGCGCCCGGCGGACTGCAGGAGGCGCGGGTCACCGCCTCAGACGGCCGCGGCGTCCGCATGAGCTGGGGCCCCGAGCTGCCGTGGGTGCAGGTGCACACGGGCGACCGGCCCGAACCCGAGAACCACCGCCGCGGGCTCGCCGTCGAGCCGATGACCTGCCCGCCCGACGCGTTCACGAGCGGCATCGACCTCGTCCGTCTCGGCCCGGGCGAGTCGCACGAGGCGGGCTGGCGCATCGCGGCCGTCGTCTGACCCGTCGGGTCATCCGCACGGGATCGTCAGGAACCCTCGCCGGTCGTCTGGTTACCATCGAGTGTGAGCAGACGACCCGGACGATACGACGAGACGGCGCCCCACGAGGGCGGCGACGCCGCCGCGACGGACGGGCGCACGCCCCCCAGGCACGCGAGGGCCCGTCGCCGACGAGTGGTGGTGCTGCCCGCCGTCGCGGGCGTGATGGCGGCGCTACTGCTCCTCACCGGCGGGTACGCCGCCTACAGCTACAACCGCTTCGTGGGCGGGGTCACGACCGTCGACGCCATCCCCTCTCCGGGCGGCGGCGGGAGCGACGACAGCGACGACGTCGACGGCGTGGCCCAGAACATCCTCCTGGTCGGCGACGACCACCGGCCCGACAACGCCACCCCCGAAGAGCTCGCCCTGCTCAGCACGGACTCCGACGGCGGGGCGACCAACACCGACACGATGATCGTGCTGCACATCCCGGCCGATGGCGCGAGCGCCACCATGATCTCGATGCCCCGCGACTCGTACGTCGACATCCCCGGCTACGGCAAGAACAAGCTGAACGCCGCGTTCTCGCTCGGCAAGCAGAGCGGCGGCAGCGATGCGGCCGGCGCCCAGCTGCTCATCCAGACCGTGCAGAACCTCACCGGGCTCACCATGGACCACTACGTGCGGGTGTCGCTGATCGGCTTCTACCGCGTGGTCGACGCCCTCGGGCCGGTCGACGTGTGCCTCAACCAGGCGGCGGTCGACAGCTTCTCGGGGG
>NZ_CEEDMT010000023.1:0-32756 GCF_979256015.1 Frigoribacterium sp. AC759
GGTCCGGGCGCGGGGTCGGGGGCGGCTGCGGCCGGCGGGGTGCGGTCGATCAGGCCGGTCGCGACGACGCCGGCGACGACCACGGCGATGCCGACGACCGCGACGGGCGAGAGCCGCTCGCCGAGCAGCAGCACCGCGAGCAGCGCGCTGACCGCCGGTCCGGTGCCGCGGGCCGTCGCGTACACCGTCGAGAGGGAGCCCGCCGCGTAGCCCCGCTGCAGCACGGTCATGTAGACGACGTGCAGCACGGCCGAGACTCCTGCGCCGATCGCGAGACCCGCTAGACCCCCGCCGAGCCCGCCGGTGAATGGGACGACGGGCAGCCAGAGCACCGCGCTGGCGACGGCGCCCCACCAGAGGAAGGGCGTGCCGATGCGGCTGACGCCGTGGGCGACGATGTTCCACGAGGCGTGGCAGACGGCGGCGGCGAGGACGAGGAGGAGCGCGGCGGAAGACATGGCGGCACCCTTCTACCGTGTCGAGGTGACGCGCCGGGGTCGGGAGGCGCGGGCGGGCGGGGCTGCATCGAGGTGACGCGAACGGGGTCGGGAGGCGCGGGCGGCACCGCATCGAGGTGACGCGAACGGGGGCCTGCGGCGGCTCGAGGGCCCGTTTCGGGTCACCTCGACGCGCGGGCAGGAGGCGCGGGGCAGGAGGCGCGGGTCGGGTCAGAGCGCGGAGGGCACCGCGTCGAGGGGGTTGGCCCGGGCCCGCGCGGGGAGGCCCGCCCGGACGGAGCGCCCGGCCTCCGACGACGGCTTGCGGTGCGCCTGCTCGGCGGCGAGCACGGCGAAGGCGTCGCCGAAGGCTCCGCGCGGCAGCCGCTCGACCACGGCGCGCACGAACCCGGGCGCCCAGTCGTCGGGCGCAGCCCCGCTCACATCGAGACTCGTCGCGCGCTCGAGCAGATGCCCCTCGACGTCGAGCTCGGCCGCCACCGACGGCCACATGTGGCGCTCGATGACCTCGGCCACGCGCCTCCCCCGGTCGTCGCTCCAGCCCGCACCTGCCGCGAAGACCCGGGCGACGTCGGCTCCGGCCCGTTCGAACGGCACCGTGTGGCTGTCGAACGAGGGAGCCAGCCCGAGGTCGTGCAGCATCGCCGCCACCCAGAGCAGCTCGACGTCGACCTCGAGCCCCTCGGAGGCGCCGAGCTCGGCCGCGAAGGCGAACGACCGCAGGCTGTGGTCGGCGAGCGCCGGCGACGCGTGCGCCCGCACGACGGCGAGCGCCCTCTCGGCGACGGGGGTCGGCGGGGTGAGCAGGCGGTCGAGGCGCGAGGAGTCCGTCATGGGAGTGAATCTACGAGTCGAGGCGTCCGGCCACCAGTGGCAGTGTCACCACCGATGCCCGAGAGCTGCCGGCCGCGCTGCGTCGCCCCCGCTTCGTCGCTCCCCACTGCATCGATGTGACGCGAACAGGGCCGTCCCGCGGCTCGAGGGCCCCTTTCGAGTCACCTCGATGCGCAGAGTGGGAGGCGCGGGGTGGGAGGCGCGGGCGGGGCAGGAGGCGCGGGCCGGCGGGCCGCTCTGCATCGAAGTGACGCGAAAGCGGACCTTGCGCGGTTCGAGGGGTCCTTTCGGGTCACCTCGATGCGCCGGGTGGAGGCGCGGGTGGGCAGCTCTGCGTCGAGGTGACGCGAAAGGGGTCCTTCCGCGGCTCGAGGGGTCCTTTCGGGTCACCTCGATGCGGCGCGGCCGCAGCGCGGCGCGGGTCAGCGGGCGGCGCGGCCGCGCAGCATCCGGGCGAAGAACGCCGTCGCGAGACCCACCGCCACGAGCACGGCGGCGAGGCCGCTGACCACCTGCCCGACCGCGTAGGCGCCCGGCACGCCGAGCGTCACGAGCCCGATCGCGAAGCGGACCAGCGCCAGCGCGCCACCGGCCGTCAGCAGCGCCGAGGTGACGCGCGCGCTCGTGCGCGAGCTGCGGATGCCGCGCACGACGTGCGGCAGCAGCAGCGCGAAGATGTACGCGGGGTACGCCGTGGCGACCGTCGAGTACAGCCGCACGACCCCCTGGTCGAGGTCGACGGCGAGGTCGGCGGCGCGACCCGTCGGCTCGGCCGCGACGAAGAGCAGCACCTCGACGACGAACACCGCCACGAAGACGAGCGCTCCGGGCAGCCCCGAGACGAGTCGCAGGGTGCGGGGCGCGTCGTAGGCGCGGGCGACCTGGGTGCCGGCGAGCAGCAGGCCGGTGAAGAGCAGCAGCTTGGCGAGCAGGTCGGTCGCGTTCTCGAACGGCAGGAGGCGGTCGACGGCCTCGTAGACCGGCGGCGTGATGAGCGCGAAGGCGAGGGCGACGGTGAACGCCGAGGCGACGACGATCGGGTTGCGGCCGCGGATGGCGCCGGGGAGGCGCGTGAGGGCCAGGGCCGCCAGCACGGCGACCACGAGGAATGCGATGGTCATGTCACCCCAGGGTGTCTTGGATTCGGTGCGCCTGCTCGGTGTCGGCCGCGAGACGCCGCGCCTCGCGTTGCGCCGCGGCGAGACGATCGGCGACCAGGTCGTTCAGGTCGACGTCCGAGAGGCGGGTGAGCGCGTCGGATCTCGCGCCGCGCCTCCATCCTGCCTCCTCCAGCGTGAGAACACCTGCGGCGGCGAGTCCGCCCGTCCACGAGGTGCCGGCGATGAGGGCGATCTCGATCAGCTGCGACGGGCGGAGCTTGGGGGTGTTGATGGCCGCCGAGACGTTCGACGGCGCGATGCGCCAGCGCTCGGCGAGGGTCGCGCGGAGGCCGCCCGGGTCGACGGCGTCGATCCAGGTGCGGACGGAGCCGGGGAGGGGCGGGTCGCGCTGGTCGCGGACCCCGGCGAGTGCGTCGCGCGAGCCGGGCGCCTGCCGGTCGAGCAGCACGACGAGGGCGTCGGCGAGCTCGATCTGGGCCAGCACCTCGGCGGGTGTCGGGGCGGTCGGGCGACCGGCGAGGTCGGCGTAGCGGTCGAACGAGGTGAGCGCGTCGGCGGGTGCGACGCCGGCCACGCGGGCCGCGGCGACGACCTGCACCTCGGGCACCCGACCGCGCAGCAGCTGCGCCTGCAGGGTGCTGCGACTGACGTCGAGCGCCCGGGCGAGCGGGAGCGCGGCCGTCGGCAGGCCGACGGACTCGGCCCAGGCCCGGAACTCGCCGGAGGGGAGCGACATGCGCCTCTCCTCTCGAGTGGGTGGGGCCCTGCGGCGTCGCGGATCGCCCGAGAGTGACGGACTTCTGTCATTCTCGCAGGAACTATGTATTCTTGACACCGGGGAAGCGCCGCGCACGGTCGATTGCCAGGGCATCAAGAGGGGTGCGTCACGGGGGTGATCGGCTCGACGACTGTAGTCGAGCCGGGACGGCCGAGACCGTGCGCGGGCGCTCCTGTCGACCCGCGCCTCCTCGATCCGTGCGTCCTCGACCCGCGCCTCCTCGGCTGCGCCTCCTCGACCGCGGCGGGGCCCGCGGCGCTACTGGAAGCTGAGGGTGTCGTCGGGCGCGATCGTCATGGCGTAGCTGACGGTGAAGGGGACGTCCTCGTCGATCGTGTAGGCGAGGCCGTCGAACAGCGACTGCGCCTGGACGACCAGGTGGGCCGTGCCCGGCGCCTCGTCGACCAGCCACTGCCCGGGCGTCGACGACGGCACCACGGCGACCGTCGGGTGCTCGACGATCGACCAGGCCGGCTCGTCCAGCAGCCGGTCGTCGACCTGCCGGCCGAACGGGCAGCCGGCGGGCAGCAGCACCTTCTGGGTGACGCACGACTCGTCGAGCTGGCGGTCGAGCTGCTTCTGCAGCACGGCCGCGAACGACGCGCGCGGCTCGACGTCGACCGCGACGGCCGTCGTCGAACCGACCGCCGACGCGTTGACCTCGACGGGGTCGGCGTGCAGGTAGGTGCTGTCGTGCGACAGCTCGAAGCGCGACGGCGCCAGCACCGTGAAGCGCGTCGTGACGTCGCCGCTCGTGGTCGTGACCTCGCGCCCGTCGACCTCGAAGCGGGGGTCGTTGCGTGGGGTGACGTCGATCGTGGCGGTCGGCTTCTGCTCGAAGCCCCACTGGTCGAAGAACAGGAACCGCTTGCCCGCCTCGCGCACCACGAACTGCGACTCGCCCGCGACGCCGTCGAGCGTGTAGGCGAGGGTGACCGTGCGCGTGCCGTCGCCGAGGGGCAGCTCGGACACCTCGCGCACGTCGTCGAGTCCGCCGAGCGACGGGACCTCGAGCAGGCTGTCGTCGAGATCGTCGGTGGGCTCGACGCCGGCGAGGGTCAGCGCGCTCGAGACGTCGCCGCGGTCGACGGCGTCCATGTAGCCGCGGGCGAAGCCGCCGGCGCTGTACACGGTCGCGTTCAGGGCGGCGACGGTCACGACGAACGCGACGACCACGAGGAGCGCCGCGCCTCCCCAGATCGCGACGAACGTCCGATTCCGTGAGGCGGGTCTCCTCTCCCCCACAGCAGAAGACATGCCCACAGTGTAGGTGGGCGCGGGTCACGGAACGCCGTGGAGTCGAGGAGGCGCGGGTAGATTGGATCCGCTCCCCGCGCCTCCTCGGTCCCTCCGGGCCTCGTCGAAAGGTCCCGTCCGCTCGTGCCCGTCGCCCTCTCCGCCGAACAGCAGGCCGTGTTCGACGCCATCGAGAACACGCGCGAGCACATCTTCGTCACCGGGCGAGCCGGCACCGGCAAGTCGACGCTGCTGAACCACCTGTCATGGAACACCGAGAAGCAGGTCGTCATCTGCGCTCCCACCGGCGTCGCGGCGCTGAACGTCGGCGGGCAGACGATCCACTCGCTGTTCCGTCTGTCGATCGGCCTGATCGCCGACCACGACATCGACCAGAAGCCCGAGCTGCGCAAGCTGCTGAACACCATCGACACCCTCGTGATCGACGAGGTCTCGATGGTGAACGCCGACCTGATGGACGCCATCGACCGGTCGCTCCGCCAGGCGCGGCAGCGCAGGTCCGAGCCGTTCGGTGGGGTGCAGGTCGTGCTGTTCGGCGACCCGTACCAGCTGCCGCCGGTGCCGGGCGACGCCGAAGAGCGCGCGTACTTCCGAGACAACTACCGCTCGATGTGGTTCTTCGACGCCCACGTGTGGGACGACGCGTCGCTGCGCATCTACGAGCTCGCGTTCATCCACCGGCAGACCGAGGGCGACTTCAAGGAGATGCTGAACGCCGTGCGGCACGGTCGGGTGACGGCCGAGATCGCCGGTCACCTCAACGGGGCGGGCGCCCGCCCCGTCCCCGCCGACTCCGACGCGATCACGCTCGCGACCCGCAACGACACCGTCAACCGCATCAACAAGGTCGAGCTCGAGCGGCTGCCCGGCAAGGTGCTGACCGCCAAGGCCGAGGTCAGCGGCGAGTTCGGCGGCAGGTCGTTCCCCGCCGACGAGGCCCTCGAGCTGAAACGCGGGGCGCGCGTGATGTTCCTCCGCAACGACAGCGACCAGCGCTGGGTCAACGGCACGACCGGCACTGTGACGAAGGTGCGCGACACCGTGTTCGTCGAGGTCGACGGCGAAGAGCACGAGGTGCAGCCCGCCGTCTGGGAGAAGTACAGCTACAGCTACTCGCAGTCGACGAAGCAGCTCCGCAAGGACGTCGTCGCCGAGTTCACGCAGTTCCCGTTGCGGTTGGCCTGGGCGGTGACCATCCACAAGTCGCAGGGCAAGACCTACGACAGCGCGATCGTCGACCTCGGGTCGCGGGTGTTCAGCGCGGGGCAGACGTACGTGGCGCTCAGCCGCATCACGTCGCTCGAGGGGTTGTACCTGTCGCGCCCGCTGAGGCCCGCCGACATCATCGTCGACCTCGACGTGCGGCGGTTCATGAGCCAGGCGACGCGGGTGCCCGCGATCCGTGCCGCGGCGGACGCCGCCGAGAAGGCGGGCGACGAGGCCTGAGCGCAGCCGGGCAGCCGCGCAGCCGGGCTGCCCCGGTCGGCGCTACGCGGCGGCGGCGGCTTTCGCGGCGGCCAGCGCGACGAACAGCTCGGTGCTGAACTCGTAGGCGACCGCGACCTCGTCGAGCACGCGCTCGCGCGCCTCCGGGCTCCAGTCGACGGCGTCGAGCTGCTGGCGGTAGGTGGACTTGAACTGCTTCGGTGCGGCGATCTCGGCGAAGAGGAAGAACCCGACCCCGTTCGTGTCGAACCCGAACCGCCGCTGCATGATCTGGCGGATCAGCTGCCCGCCCGACAGGTCGCCGAGATAGCGCGTGTAGTGGTGCGCGATGAAGCCGCCGACCCACTCGGACGCCGACCGGATGCGCGCGCAGTAGTCGCTCGTGACGTCGAGCGGGCGGATGCGCGACCGCCAGTCGTCGCCCAGCAGGAACGCCAGGTCGGCCGTGATCGCGGGAAGCCGCGTCAGCGCCGGCGAGAGGAACGGAGCCGCCACCGCGTCGCCGGCGAACCGGGCCGCGACGGTCTCGAGCGCCTCGTATACGAAGAAGTGCTGGGCGAGCATCTCGATGTAGTCGTCGCGGGTGCCGCGCCCGGTCATCAGATCGGCCATGAACGTGCAGCCGATGTCGCCGGTGGCGCTCGACGCCGAGGTGCGCTCTCGCAGGGCCTGCGAGAAGGGGATGACGACGGACATCGCGGGCCCCTCCGTTCCGTGAGTCGGTTAGGTGACCCTAACCATAGCGAGGGAGGCGCGTGACGGCTACGCCCCTCGGCGAAACGTCAGGCGATGCCGGGGGTCTCGCAGGGTCGGCGAAGGCGGTGATGAGACTCACCGAGCACCGTGCACACGACGATCGGCTACTACGCGTGGATGCGTAATAGCCGATCGTTACTTTCACCTCCCGAGACCCCGGGGCGACGTCGGCCCGAACCGACGACGCACGAACCAGGAGCCCTACCGAGGAGGCGCGGTTCAGCCCTCCGAGCTCAACGCCCGTCGTCTGCGGATCACGGCGCTGACCAGCAGCCCGATTCCGGCCAGCAGCGCGAGACCGCCGATCGTCAGCGGCACGGTCGACTCGGAACCGGTGAAGGCCAGGTTCCCGGAGTCGCCGTCGTCACCGCCGAAGCGATCGCCGACCGGGAACGCGGGGCTGGTCGAGTCGGAGGGGGTGGGCACACCAGGCGTGGGCGAGTCGGACGGGGCCGGGACACCAGGCGTGGGCGAGTCCGACGGAGCCGGGACACCAGGCGTGGGCGAGTCCGACGGAGCCGGGACACCAGGCGTGGGCGAGTCCGACGGGGCCGGGACTCCAGGCGTGGGCGAGTCGGACGGGGCCGGGACCTCGGGAGTGGGCTCCGGGGTCGGTCCGGGTGTGGGGCCGGGGGTCGGACCGGGCGTCGGGCCCGCGGCCTCGTCGATGCCGACGACGTAGTCCACGCTGTCGGCCGGCGCCTCGCCGTTGTCGGCCGTGATGGTGACGGTCGTGCTGCCGGGGGTGGTGGGCGTGCCCGAGATGACACCGGTGTCGGAGTCGAGGGTCAGCCCGGCGGGCAGGGTGCCGCCGGTGACCGAGAAGGTGGGGGCCGGGTTGCCCGACGCCGTGACCTCGAACGAGTACGGCGTGCCGACGGTGCCGTCGGTGGGGTTGCCCGAGGTGATGACCGGAGCGGACGTCACGGACGGCTCGCCGGGAGGCGCGCAGTTCTGCGGCACGGTGATGGTGTTGGTGTCGAGGGTGACGGCGCCGGTCTGAGCCAGCAGACGACCGGAGACCGTCGCACCGGTGATCGCGGTGATCGACTGCTGGGCCAGGATCGTGCCCTGGAACTGCGCCGCGCTGCCGAGGGTCGCCGAGCTGCCCACCTGCCAGAAGACGTTGCACGAGCTCGCGCCGCCCGAGAAGGTCATGACCGTGTCCGACCCGATGGTCAGCGTGCTGGCGGCCTGGATGACGAAGACGGAGTCCGCGGCGCCGGTGAAGGCGAGGTCGCCGGTGTCGGCGAGGTCGACGGCGCCACCGGAGTACACGCCGGGTGTCAGCGTGCGGCCGTCGAGCTGGGTGATGTTGCTCTCCTGCGGCGTGAGGCTGCGGGCCACGCCGTAGGCGGTGGCCAGGTCGGCCTTGGCCTGACGGGCGGGTCCGTTGTTGACCTGCTGGGTGCCGCCGACGATGACGCCCGGGCCGCCGGTGAAGCCGGTGACGGACGTCCCCGGGCTGAGCCCGACGTTCCCCTGCACCACGCTCGTGCCGGTGTTCGTCACGGTCGAGCCGGCGAGGACTCCGTAGGTGGAGGCGGTGCGGAGGTTGACCGGGCCGTCGATGATCGTGTCGGCTTGAGCCGCGAGGCCGCCGGCGACGGTGAGAGCAGCGGCGACGCCGAGCACCAGCGCCGTACGGGCGAGTGGAAGGGGGGACGTCGTGCGGGCCATGGAGGCACCTGACTGAGAAGAGGAGGCACCTGATCACACGACTGGGTCATGCGGCGTTCCCCGTTACCTGAGGTATACGTGGTGCCGACGCCGATGACAATGCAATAGCCGGATAACGAACTACTTGAATAATGTTCACAGTCGCACGTCAGGTAGCCGGCCCCCGATCGGGGGCCGCGGTGCTCAGCGGCGGCGGTCGGCGCCGATCGCCGTCAGCACGAGCAGCCCGCCCACCACGAGGTGCGAGATGTGGTCGCCCAGGTTGAGGGCGAGGTAGTTCGCCTCGGTGCCCTCGACGAAGAAGCCGACCACGCCGAAGACCACGAAGACGAGACCGACGATCGCGCCGATCGACCTGGCGGCCGAGACGCCCGACGTGCCGCCGAGGACGAGCGCGGCGCCCGCGAGCACCCAGATCACGGCGAGGGCGGGGTTGACGTTCCAGATGCCGAGGAGGTTCGCGCCGGTCGTGTCGAAGAAGCCGCCCATGTCGGGCACCAGGAACCCGGCCACGCCGAGGAGCAGCACGATCGTGCCGAAGGCGAGCGTGAGACCGCGGTTCGGCGACTCGCGGATGCTCGGGGCGGGAACGGTGCTCGTGGTCGTCATGAAGACATCCAAGCACCCCGGGGAGGCGCGCGCGAGCCGAGCGCGGACCGCACCGCCGGGTGCCATGATCGGACGATGAGCCCGACCCCCCTGCGCCTCGTCGTCGCGGTCAACCCGTCGGCGTCGTTCGGTCGGCGGAGCGATGTCGGCTCGTCGGTGGTCTCGGCGCTGACCCGCGCCGGGCACGACGTCACCGTGCTGCTCGAGCAGTCGTTCGACGACCTCGTCGTCGCAGCCCGCACGCAGCTCGACACCTCGCCCGACGCCCTGATCGTCGTGGGCGGCGACGGCCTGATGAACCTCGGCACGAACCTCGTCGCCGGCACGGACGTCCCCCTCGGGCTCGTCCCGACGGGCACCGGCAACGACATGGCCCGGGCCCTGGGGATCCCGCACGACGACAGCGATGCGGCCACGCGCCTCCTCGTCTCGCAGCTCGACCGGCCCGCCCGCGTCATCGACGCCGGCCGGGTCTCGCGCGGCGCCGACACGACCTGGTTCGCCTGCATGCTGTCGGCCGGGTTCGACGCCGTCGTCAACGAGCGCGCCAACCGCATGCGCCGCCCGAGGGGCCGCAGTCGCTACAACCTCGCCCTCTACCTCGAGCTGATCCGGCTGCAGCACCTCTCGTACCGGCTCGAGATCGACGGCGAGAGCATGCAGCTCGACGGCACCCTCGTCAGCGTCGGCAACGGCCGGTCGTTCGGCGGGGGCATCACCGTGCTGCCCGACGCCGAGCTCGACGACGGGCTGCTCGACGTGCTCGTGGTGGAGCGGCTCGGGCGCCTGCAGTTCCTCCGGCTGTTCGGGCAGGTGGCCCGGGGCACGCACCTCGCCGACCCCCGCGTGCACGTGCATCGGGCGCGACGCGTCACGATCCACTCCGACGACGTCGCGGCGTACGCCGACGGCGAGCGGATCGGGTCGCTGCCCGTCACGGTCGAGGTCGTGCCGGGCGCGCTCCGGGTGCTCGCGCCCGGCGCCGTCTAGCGACGCCGCGCCGCTCTCATCGATGTGACTCGAAGAGGGCCTCGCGCGGCGCGGAACGCCCCCGTCGCGTCATATCGATGCGGAACGCCGAGGAGGCGCGGGTCGACCCCGGCTCGCAACCGCCGGTTCACGTGCGCAACACCTGTGGTCCGTACGGTCGACCGACCCCCGACGAAGGACCGTTCCCATGCGACCAGCCCGCCGCCCCTCCCCGCACGACGCGACCGGCGTCCGTGACGCGACCCGCGCCTCCTCCACTCCCCGCGCCAGACGCACCGCCCTCGCCGGCGCCGCCGGGCTGACCGGTCTCGGCCTCGTCGCCCTCGCCGCCGTCGGCCCCGCCGCCTCGGACCCCGCGGCGGCCGCGATCGTCGCCGCGCCCATCGCGTCGTTCGCCGACCCCGACGCCTTCTCGATGGCACCCGTCGGCAGCTACGAGACGGGCGTGTTCGACCAGAGCGCCGCCGAGATCGTCGCGCACTACGCCGCCGAGCAGCGCCTGCTCGTCGTGAACGCCGCAGCGGCCCGCGTCGAGGTGCTCGACGTCGCCGACCCGGCCGAGCCGACCAAGCTGTTCGACCTGCAGACGACGGGCGTGCTGTCGTCCGACGGCTCCGTCGTGCCCGCCGACGCCGTCGCGAACTCCGTGTCGGTGCGCGCCGACGGACTCGGCGCCGTCGCCGTCGAGTCGAGCCCCAAGACCGCCGCCGGCTGGATCGTCTTCTTCGACGCCGCGGGCGACGGCGAGGCCCTCGGCGCCGTGCGCGTCGGCGCCCTGCCCGACATGGTCGCCTTCTCGCCCGACGGCACCCGCCTGATCGTCGCGAACGAGGGCGAGCCGGCCGACGACTACACGGCCGACCCCGAGGGCACGATCAGCCTGATCGACGCCCCCGCGACGGTGTCCGTCCCGGCGCAGACCGCCGTGCGGACCGCCGACTTCCACGCCTTCGAGGCCGACGGCGCCACCCCGGTCGACCCCGCCGTGCGCATCTTCGGCGGTCGTGCCGACGCCGGCACCGTGACCGACGCGGACCCGCTCGTGCGCCCGGTCTCCGAGAACCTCGAGCCCGAGTACGCGACCTTCTCGAGCGACGGCTCCACCGCGTGGGTGTCGCTGCAGGAGGCCAACGCCCTCGCGATCGTCGACGTCGCCACGGCGTCCGTGACCGAGGTCGTCCCGCTCGGCACCGTCGACCGCTCGGTCGTCCCGTTCGACCCCTCCGACCGCGACGGCGCCGACGGCGGGCCGGCGATCTCGATCGGCACCTGGCCGGTGCAGGGCTACCTGATGCCCGACACGATCGACAGCTACGAGGCCGACGGCGACACCTACATCGTGACCGCGAACGAGGGCGACTCGCGCGACTGGTCCGCCTACAGCGAGGTCGCCCGGGTCAAGGACCTCGGCGACGACGGACTCGCCCCGGTCTGCGACTCGATCGACCCCTCGCTGCTGACCGACGCCGGCCTCGGCCGTCTGAACATCACGACGGCGAACGGCCTCTCGGCCGATCGGAGCTGCTACGAGACGCTGTACACGTTCGGCGGCCGGTCGTTCAGCATCCTCGACGCCGCCGGCACGTCGGTCTTCGACTCCGGCGACGCCTTCGAGCAGCTGCTCGCCGAGGTCGCCCCCGAGTCGTTCAACTCGAACCACACCGCGACGGGCGTCGACGGTCGCAGCGACGACAAGGGCCCCGAGCCCGAGGGTGTCGCCCTGGGCGAGATCGACGGGCGGACGTACGCGTTCATCGGCTTCGAGCGCGTCGGCGGGATCGCCGTGTACGACGTGACCGAGCCGACCCGCGCCTCCTTCACCGCCTACGTCAACAACCGCGACCTCTCCGTCTCGGCGGAGGACGAGATCGACGACGGCGCCGACCCCGCCGACGTGCTGACCCGCGCCGGCGACCTCGGCCCCGAGGGGCTCGCCTTCGTCTCGGCCGCCGACTCGCCCACCGGCGAGCCGCTGCTGGCCGTCGGCAACGAGGTGTCGGGATCGACCACGATGTACGCGATCTCCGTGCCCGCCGCGGTCGAGCCGACCGTGCCGCCGGTCGACCCGAGCGCGCCTCCGGTCGACCCGACGGTGCCGCCGGTCGACCCCACGGTGCCGCCGACGACCGAGCCGGGCGACGGCTCCACGGCCGTGCCGCTGCCCACTCCCACGGGCGATGCGGGCGACCCGGACGACGGCTCCGATGGTTCAGGAGGCGCGGCCGACGACGCCGACGACGGTGCGCTGGCCTTCACCGGCTCCGACAGCGCGTGGCTCGTGCTGCCCGTCGGTGCCGCGCTGCTCGCACTCGGCACCGGGCTGCTGCTGCTGGCCCGCCGGCGCCGCGCCTCCTCCGAGTAGGCCGTCTCGGACGGGATCGGCGAACCTGAGCGTCTTCTGTGTTCGCCGATCCCGTCCAATCGTTTGGCGGGAGGGTGGCGAATCCTTTTCATCCCCACCGGGAATCACAGAAAAGGACCTGATCATGAATGCTTTCTCCCGTAAGAAGATCACCAAGGTCGGACTCGGCCTCGTCGCCTCCGGCGCCCTCGTGTTCTCGCTCGCCGCGTGCTCGATGGACTCCAACAGCGGCTCCACCGAGTCGACCACCTCGGCTTCGGCATCGGCCGAGCCCAGCGCCGAGGCCACCCCGGTCGCCTCGCTCCCCGACCTCAGCAACGGCGTCGACACCCAGGTCACGGTCGACCAGTCGTTCGTCGACGCGCTGACCTCGCTGGGTCTGACCCCGGCCCCGGTCGGCACCGGTACCTTCGACGGCGCCACGGGCACGTTCGCGTTCCCGATCACCGGCGGCAACGTCGACTACTACGACCCCTCGTCCGACGTGCGTCCCTACGTCCAGGGCGAGCTCGACCACGACGGCTCGGGCCTGTCGCTGACCGCCGGTGACACCACCGTCGAGCTCACCGACTTCCGCATCGACCCGGGCGAGTCGAAGCTCTACGGCACCGTGTCCGCCAACGGCGAGGTCGTCGTCGAAGACGCCTACCTGTTCAACCTCTGGGGCGGCACCCTGAAGCCCCTCCAGATGGAGGGCACCAACGCCGTCCTCGAGGGCACGACCGTGCACATCAGCCCCGACGCCGCCGCGCTGCTGAACGAGACCTTCAGCACCGACGCCGTCCAGGACGAGATGCTCGTCGGCGTCGCGAAGATCACCGTCGCGACCGAGTAGTCGGCGCCGCTCCGGCGGCATCGCTTCTCAGTACGACGACTCGGGCTCCGGCCCCCGGCCGGGGCCCGTGTTCCCGGTGGAACCCCACCCCGCAAAGCCTCACGGCTGCGCGAGGTGGGGTTTTTCCGTGCGACCACCCGCCCGCCCCCTGCTCGCCCGCTCGATGAGTCACGACTCGCCGCGCACCCTCCCGACCCCGCGGCGAGTCGTGACTCATCGACCCCGGGGGTGCGGGGCGGGGCGCGGCCCGGCGCGGGGCGCGGGGCGGCTGGCCGCTCGCGGGGGCTTCCGCCGATCCGCGCGGCGTACCCTCGGGGCCATGAGCGAACTCGACACCATCGACCTGACCACCCTGCGCGGCGACAGCACGACCTTCGGCGCCTACAGCGACAAGGTGGTGCTGGTCGTCAACGTCGCCTCGCGCTGCGGTCTGGCTCCGCAGTACGAGAAGCTCGAGGAGCTGCAGAAGACCTACGGCGAGCGCGGCTTCACGGTGCTCGGGTTCCCGAGCAACCAGTTCCTGCAGGAGCTGGGGTCGTCCGAGGCGATCGACGAGTACTGCTCGGCGACCTGGGGCGTGACGTTCCCGATGATGGAGAAGATCAAGGTCAACGGGCGCAACGAGCACCCGCTCTACACCGAGCTGAAGAAGGCGGCGGACGCCGACGGCAAGGCCGGCAAGGTGAAGTGGAACTTCGAGAAGTTCGTGATCACCCCCGGAGGCGCGGTGCACCGCTTCCGACCGACCACCGAACCCGACGCCCCCGAGATCGTGTCGCTGATCGAGGCGTCGCTGCCCGCGTAGGTCGAGGCCGCGCCGCGCCTACGCGAGCAGGTCGACGGCGAGGTACCCGGCGTATCCCCCGCGGGTGCGCCCCACGCGGCGACCCGAGGTCAGCACCTCGCCGGCGTCGGATGCGGTGACGACGGCGTCGGTCTCGCGGAGCCGCTCGACGAGCACGACGTCCTCGTGCAGGTCGAGCGCGTCGAACCCTCCGGCTGCCCGGTAGGCGCTGGCCCGCAGCCCCAGGTTCGCGCCGTGCACGTGGCCGTTCGGGCGCCCCGGCGTGTGCCGGGCCGTCCAGGCCGCGATCTGCTCGGCGCTCAGGTCGGCGAAGTCGGGTCGCACGGTGCCGACCATCACGTCGCTGCCGTCGTCGGCGAGGGCCACCTGCGCCACGAGCCACTGCGGCGGCACGACCGAGTCGGCGTCGGTGTTGGCGATCCAGACGGCGCTCTCGTCGACGCCCTCTGCGGCGAGCAGTCGCATGGCCCGGTCGACTCCGGCGGCGCGGGCCACGCCGACGGCGCCGCCGGCCGTCTCGACCACCGTCACGCCGGGGGCGCGTCGGGCGAGCTCGGCGGTGTCGTCGGTGCAGGCGTCGGCCACGACGACGGTGACGACCCGCACCTCCTGGTGATCGTCGTGGAGGCGGTGCCGTGCGACCCCGACGGCGGCGAGGCAGCGCTCGATCAGGGCGGACTCGTCGCGGGCGGGCACCACGACGGCGATCCCCAGGACACGCGGGCCCAGGACACGCGAGCCGAGGAGGCGCGGCGCGCTCACCGCAGACCCGTCCGGTCGGCCACGGATCGCCCGTCGCGCGACCGCACGTCGAGCACGAAGTCGTCCTCGTCGTGGTGCGCGACCGGGAGCAGCCCGGGGCGGCGGAGCAGGGCGGCGTGCACGTCGTCGCCGCTCTGCCGGAAGTCGTCGGCCCCGTGCCGCCAGTGGCAGGCGACGACGGTGCCCGCGGGGGCGAGCACCCGCTCGACGTCGTCGAGCAGCCGCTCGAACTGGTCGGGGTCGAGGTAGTAGCCGACCTCGCTGATCAGCACGAGATCGAACGGGCCGGAGTCGGGCAGCCCGCGCGTCACGTCGGCCTGCTCGACCCGCACGTGCGGACGATCGGCGAGCCGCGCCCTGGCGTGCCCCACGGCGACCTCGGAGACGTCGAGCGCCAGCACGGACGACGCGCGCTCGGCGAGCTCGGCCGTCACGACGCCGATCGAGCAGCCGATCTCGAGCACCGAGCCGAGCCGCTCGTCGGGCAGCGACGCGAGCGTGATCGCGCGCTTGCGCCGCTCGTACCAGCGCGTCGTGACCCCCCAGGGATCCGCCTGGCGGGCGTGCGTCGCGTCGAAGCGGGTGCTCTGCGGCTGCGCGGACACGGGCTGCGCGGGCTCGAGCAGCCCCGGCTCGTGCGGCGCCGACTCGGGCTGCACCGATGCGGGCTGCGCGGACTCGGGCTGCGCCGGCTCGGGCGGCTCGGAGCGCACGAAGACCTCGGCGTCGCGCCGGAAGTGCGCGACGAAGTCGGGGCGCAGCACGGCCTCGTCGCCGGGGCGCGACGACAGCGGGCGCAGCTGCGAGGCGTGCCGATCGAGGGCGCGAGCCGCGGCGGCGCGGGCCTCGGGGTCGAGCTCGACCCGCACGAGATCCGCCCACGGCACGTCGGGGTGATCGGGGGCGCCCCAGTGCCAGAGCCAGACGGGGTACTCGAACAGCGCCGGCGCGAGGTCGGCACCGACCGCCTCGGCACCGGCGCCCACGGCGCCCACGGCACCGGCGTCGGCCGCGGCGCCCCGCACCAGCTCCGCCGCGATCTCGCCGAGCACGCGGTGGTCGCGGTGACCGTCGCCGCGCCAGGGGGCGAGCACGACGGCCGGGCGGACGTCGGCGACGACCGAGGCTAGGCGGGCGCGGATGTCGACCCGCGCCTCCTGCAGTCCTCCGTCGGCGACGCCCATCAGCACGAGCTCGATGCCGGGGCCGAGCTCGTCGAGGGCGGCTCGCGCCTCCGCCGCGCGCTCGTGGCGCAGGGCGTCGGCCGAGGTGGTGGTCGAGTCGGGGTGCGAGCCGGCTCCGTCGCTGACGACCACGACGGTGACGGCGCGCCCCGAGCGCACGGCGAGCGCGATGAGCCCGCCCGCGCCGAGCGTCTCGTCGTCGGCGTGCGCCGAGAGCACGAGCAGCGGACCGGCCGCCGAGCCGAAGCCGGAGCCGTGACCGAGGAGGCGCGGGTCGACCGGCAGCGCGGCCAGCCTCCCGTCGGCGGCCCACGCCTCGACGGGGCCGGCGGGGTCGCGTGCGTCGAACCTCACCACGGGGCGACCGCGCTCTCGCGCAGCTGGCGGCCGAGCGACGCGTCGTCGGCGTCGGCGTGGTGCTGGCGCAGGTAGAGGGTGAGGTCGGCGACCCGCTTGGCGTGGGCGGCGTCGGCGACGAGGGGAGCCGGGCCGAGCGCGCGACCGACCCGGGTCAGCACGTCGTCGGCGGCATGGGCGACGGTCGCACGGACCCGCTTGGCGAGCAGACGGCCGTCGGCGCCGGTCGCGCGGCCCGCGTCGACGAGCTCGGCGGCCTCGGCCAGGGCGCGTCGGGCGTCGGAGAGGCGCTCGTCGACGGCTCCGAGCGCGGCGGCGGTGTGGGGGTCGGGGTCGCGTCGGACGACCGTGCGGTGCAGCGCGCGGGCGATGCCCACGGCCCCGCCGTACCAGCACGCGGCGACGGCGATGCCGCCCCACGAGAAGCCGGGGCGTTCGAGGTACCAGCCGGGGGCGCCCACCGGCGAGGCCGCGACGGCGTCGAAGCGCACCGGGCCGGAGGGGATCTCGACCAGCCCACGGGCGTGCCAGGCGCCGTCGACGACCTCGACTCCGCCCTGCCGCAGGTCGACCGAGAACAGCCGCCGCTCGTCGCCGACCCTGGCCGTCACCAGCGCCGAGTCGAGCACGCCGGCGAGCGAGCACCAGCCCTTCTCACCCGAGAGCGACCAGCCGTCGCCGACCTGCTGCGCCTCGAGACGGGTGCCGGGCAGCTCGGCCGCGAAGACGCCCCAGCTGCGCGTCGCCGCCGAGGAGGCGCGGGTCGCGCCCGGTGCGTCCGTCGCGTCGGGCGTGCCGGTCGCGTCGGAGGCGCGGGTCGGGTCGGTCGCGTCGGCGCCGCCCGCCGCATCGACCTGCTGCAGGATGGCGAACGCGTCGAGGTGCGGCTCGACGGCGCGGGCCGCGCCGAGGTCGTGGGCGGCGAGCGTCGCGAGGGCCCGCCACAGGTCGGCGGTGCGCCCCTCCCCGGGGACGGGCGCCGCGCCTCCTCGGCTGGTGAGGGCGATGCCGAGTCGGAGGGAGCCCTCGACGTCGGAGGGGAGGTCGTCGGCGACGAGACGCGTGAGCGAGCCCGGTTCGCTGGGGCCGGTGAGTTGCATACCTCGACCGTAGGCCGCCGAGGGGATTCCCGGGCTCCGTCGACGGGAGCCGGCGAGGGTGATAAGGGCCGGCCATGGGGTCGCCCCGCGGGTGGTCGGCACGACGAGGGCGCGCCTCTCCCGTCGCCGGGGAGTTCAGCGGAACGAGGCCGCGACCCCGTTGCGGTGGTAGTCGAAGACGATGCTCGTCCGCGTCGACGCCACGCTCGGCTGGGCCGAGAGATGGTCGACGACGAAGGTGCGGATCTCGCTCGAGTCCGAGACGGCGATGTGCACGATGAAGTCGTCGTGCCCGCCGAGGAAGAACACCTGCAGCACCTCGGGCAGACTCCGCACGGCCTCCGAGAACGCGGTGATCGCCGCCTGCCGCGACCCCGGGCGCAGGGTCACGCCGATGACCGCCTGCAGCGGGCGGCCGATGCGACGCTGGTCGACGCTCGTCAGGAACCCGGTGATCACCCCGCGGTCGATAAGCGACCGGAGTCGCGTGTGCGCGGTCGACGGCGCGACGCCGACCGCCGCGGCGAGCGCCGCGTTCGACAGGCGGCCGTCGGTGGCGAGCACGTCGAGGAGGCGGCGGTCGACCTCGTCGAGGTCCGCAGGAGGCGCGGCGACGGCTCCGTCGCCCGCCGCGCCTCCTGAAGGTCGAAGATCGTTCGGTCCGGTCATGCTCAGGGCCTCTCGCAGGGTGTCATCGGGTCGATCCATCGGGTCTCGCAGAATCTTCTTCGGTCGAAACACGGGTGAAACGAATGATCGACAGCATCGTCTCATCGATCGACGACGACCGGCCCGCGAGGCCCTGACGCGACAGGAGACGCCCATGCGCGTCGGAGTGCCCACCGAGATCAAGAACAACGAGAACCGCGTGGCCATCACGCCCGCCGGCGTCGACGCCCTGGTGCGCCGGGGGCACGAGGTGCTGGTCGAGAGCGGGGCCGGCACGGGCTCGCGGATCCTCGACGCCGACTTCGCCGCGGCCGGCGCGACCATCGTGCCGACGGCCGACGAGGTCTGGGCCCGGGCCGACCTGCTACTCAAGGTGAAGGAGCCGATCGCGGTCGAGCACCGCCTCCTGCGCGCCGATCAGGTGCTCTTCACCTACCTGCACCTGGCCGCCGACCGCGAGCTGACGGAGGCGCTGGTCGCCTCGGGCACGACCGCGATCGCGTACGAGACGGTGCAGCTGCCCGACCGCTCGCTGCCGCTGCTGCAGCCGATGAGCGAGGTGGCCGGGCGACTCTCGATCACGGTGGGGGCGTACCAGCTGATGCGCGCCTCCGGCGGTCGGGGCACCCTGCTCGGCGGAGTGCCGGGCACCCCGCGCGCCAAGGTCGTCGTGATCGGCGGCGGTGTCGCCGGCGAGCACGCCGCCGCGAACGCGCTCGGCCTCGGCGCCGACGTGACCGTGATCGACCTGTCGCTGCCGCGCCTCCGGGCTCTCGAGGCGCGCTTCGACGGACGGATCCAGACGCGGCCGTCGACGCCGCACGAGATCGCGGTCCAGGTGCGCGACGCCGACCTCGTGATCGGATCGGTGCTGATCCCGGGGGCGGCCGCGCCGAAGCTCGTCACCGACGAGATGGTCGCGGGCATGAGGTCGGGCGCGGTGCTGGTCGACATCGCGATCGACCAGGGCGGCTGCTTCGAGGGGTCGCGGCCCACCACCCACGACGACCCGACCTTCGCCGTGCACGACGCCGTGTACTACTGCGTCGCGAACATGCCGGGCGCGGTGCCCGAGACGTCGACGCGGGCGCTGACGAACGCGACGCTGCCGTACGTCGTGGCCCTGGCCGACCGCGGCCTCGACGCGGCGACGGCGGCCGACCCGGCGCTCGCGGCCGGGGTGAACGTGCACGCGGGCGAGGTCACGAACGCCGGCGTCGCGGCGGCGCTCGGGATGCCGCTGGCCGCGTCGGCGACGCTCGGCTGACGCGCCGCGCCGCGCCGCCGCGCGACTCGCCGATGCAGTTGCGCGAGCCGGATCGGCCTGCTTACACTCGCCTCTGATCGAACACGTGTTCGAACGAGAGGCAGGCCATGAACATCTCCACCACCCGATCGGCCGTCGCGCTCTGGTTCGACGACGGCCTGCCCGCGCGCCTCGTCCACGACGGTGTCCGGTGGCGGGTCAGCGACACCCCCACGCCCCTCGTCGACGAGCCGCTGTTCGTCCACGAGCTCATCACGCACCCGCCGCGGAGGTTCCTGGGGTGGCGGTTCCAGGCCACGGCGTCCGACGGCACGACCCACATGTTCGAGGTCGTCCGCGACGCCGCGGGGCACTGGCTGCTCGGGCGCCTGTACGACTGAGCGGAGCCCGGGCCGACGGCGATGCCGGCCCGGGCTCCGTGTCAGACGGGTCTCAGTAGCCGGCGCCGGCCGACGGAGCGGCACCCTCGACGAGCGCGCGGGTTCCCGAGACGCCCAGACGGGTCGCGCCCGCGGCCACGTAGCGACGGGCGTCGTCGATCGTGCGGACGCCGCCCGAGGCCTTGACGCCGAGGCGGCCGCCGACGGTCTGGGCCATGAGCCTGACCGCATGCTCGGTCGCGCCGCCGGTGGGGTGGAATCCGGTGCTCGTCTTGACGAAGTCGGCCCCGGCCCGCTCGGCGGCCTGGCAGACGGCCACGATCTCGTCGTCGCTCAGGGCGGCCGACTCGATGATCACCTTGAGCACGGTCGGGCTCGGCACGGCGCCGCGGACGATCGCGATGTCCTCCTCGACGGAGACGAAGTCGCCGGCCTTCGCGGCACCGACGTCGATGACCATGTCGACCTCGTGCGCGCCCGACGCCACGGCCTCGAGGGCCTCCGACGCCTTGACGGCCGGGGTGTGCTTGCCGCTGGGGAACCCGGCGACGACCGCGATCTTCAGCTCGGACCCCTCGGGCAGCACCAGCGGCAGCATCGACGGCGAGACGCAGACCGAGTAGGCGCCGAGCTCGACGGCCTCCGCGATGAGGGCGTCGACGTCGGCGTGCGTCGCCTCGGGCTTCAAGAGGGTGTGGTCGACGAGGCGGACGATGTCGGCGGCCTGCAGTGTCTCGGTCATGGGGGTCCTTCCGGGGCGATCGAGCCCGATCGGCTCGTCGTCCATCATCGACCGTCGCGGCACGACGGCGAAACCGGCGGCCGGCTCAGACCGGGCGATCGCCGTCGCGGCGCTTCTCGACCTCGATCTCGAGAGCCCGCAGGCGGGCCTGCTGCTCGTGGAACTCGATCTCGCGGTCGAGGGCGGCCAGCTGCTCCTCCGTGCTGAGGGGGCGGGAGGTGGTGGTGACCGTCTGCGTGCGCTGGCCGCCGAATCCGAGCCGCTCGCGCCTCCTCGGATCGCCGAACGACACGTGCTCGGACGGGGCCGACCGCTCACGGCCCACGGCGAACCACAGGATGCTGCCGATCAGGGGCAGGAACACCACGAGGAGCACCCAGACGAGCTTCGGCAGGTGCTGCACCTGGCCGTCCTGGCGCGTGACGATGTCGACCAGGGCGATGAGCACGAGGGCGAACATGAGACCGGAGACGAGCACGTACATGTCGCGATCATATTCAGCGAACTCCTACCTGCGCCACCAGTCATTCGGAGGATCATCTGGATGGAATCGGACGAATCTGGCCCGCCGACGCGCAGAAGTGGTTGAGTCGGTGATTGCCCGACCCCGTGGCAGCAACCGCGCCCGACCCGGCGCTCGCAAAGAAAGCAGTCATCATGCTCGGTCTGATCGTCAGCCTCATCATCATCGGCCTCATCGCCGGTGCAGTCGCCCGCCTCGTCGTCCCCGGCAAGCAGAACATCTCGATCCCGATGACCATCCTCCTGGGCATCATCGGCTCGTTCGTCGGTGGATTCCTCGCCTACCTGATCTTCCCCGGCAACAACCCCGACGGTTTCTTCCAGACCTCGGGCATCATCGGTTCGATCATCGGCGCCATCATCGTCCTGGTCATCTACCTCAAGGTCACCGGCCGCAAGGGCGCTCGCAACTAGTCGACCCTGCACCGCGCGGACGGGCCGCTCTCCAGTCGGAGGGCGGCCCGTTCTCGTGCGCCTGGGGCCCCTCGGCTTCGGCGGGTTCCCGTCACTCGCGGCGGGTCAGCGCGGACCCCCCCCCCATGCCGGTGACCCCCCGCCCCTCCCATCGGCCTCGGTACAGCTAGGGCTTCCCGTTCCCGTTGTTGTTGCCCGGGCCCGAGTTCAGGTTCGACCCGCTGTTGCCCGGACCGGTCACGGCGCCGGTGCCCACCCCGGTACCGGGCACGGTCGCCTCGGGCACCGGGACCTCCCCGGGCCCGTTCTCGTTCTCGTCCGGCTCGTTCTCGTCGGGCTCGTTCTCGTCGGGCTCGTCCTCGCCGGTCGACTCGGAGGGGGTCGTCGGCTCGGGCGCCGTCTCCTCCGACGGCTGGGCCGGCGCGGGCGCCTCCTCGGTCTGCTCCGGCTGGGGCTCGGTCGTCTCGGCGGGGGTCGTGGCCTCGCCGGACGGGTCGTCGCTGGGCGTGCCGCTGCTCGGCTGCGACGACTCGACCGGTGCTCCGTCGCCGTCGCCACCCTGCGTGATGCCCCAGACGACGGCCCCGGCGATGAGCGCCAGCACCGCGACGATGATCACCGGCAGCACCCAGCGGCGTCGCCCCAAGGAGGCGCGGTCGGAGTCGCCGGGGCCGCCACCGGCACCCGAGCCTCCCGCACCGGCACCGGCCGCCACTCCGCCACCCGTCGCGGCGGAGCCGAGGGCCACCGCCGGAGCGAAGCGCTCGGTCGGCGCATCCGAGCCGGGAGCGCCGTTCGAGTACGACGACGTCGGGGCGTTCGCGCCGTAGGCCGCGGTCGGCGCGTCAGCACCGGCACCGGCACCGTAGGCGGCGGTCGGCGCGTCAGCCGCCGCCGCACCGGCGACGCCCGCACCCGCGACCCCGGCAGCGGCAGCAGCGGCAGCCGCGGCGGGCAGCACCATCGTCCGGTCGCTGCGGCTGATCGGCTCCGTCGGATCGGGCACCGAGGCCAGGTCGGAGGTGTCGCCGCCGCGGGCGGCCGAGGCCAGTCGCGACGCGCGGCGGGAGACCTCGAGCGCGGTGGGTCGCGCCTCCGGATCCCTGGCGGTCATCGAGGTGAGGAGCGACGCCCAGCCGGTCTCGAGCGACGACGGCACGATCGGGTCGTTATGCAGGCGCGCCATGACCGACTCGATCGCGGAGCCCGTGAAGACCCGCGTGCCCGTCAGGGCCTCGAGCGCCACGAGACCGAGCGAGTAGACGTCCGACGGCGGTTCGATCGGCTGACCGAGCGCCTGCTCGGGGCTGATGAACGCCGCGGTGCCCATGACGGTGCCGGTCGCGGTCAGCCGCGTCGAGTCGACGAGGTAGGCGATGCCGAAGTCGGCCAGCTTCGCGCGGTAGCGCCCCTCGCCGCCGGGCACGGGGGCGAGCAGGATGTTCGCGGGCTTGACGTCGCGGTGCACGACGCCGCCCTCGTGCGCCACGTGCAGCGCCTCGCCCAGGTCGGCGAGCATCGCGGCGGCCGTGGCGGGGGTCAGCGGACCCTCCGAGACGAGCGTCTGCAGAGTCGGCCCCTCGACGAACTCCATGACGAGGTAGGCGCGGTCGGCGTCGTCGACGCGGGCGTCGAAGAGCGTCACGATCGCCGGGTGGGCGAGACCGGCAAGCACCTGCACCTCGCTGGTCTCGCGGCGCAGCTCGGCGGCGTCGGCCCCCGTCGGCGCGAAGAGCTTAATGGCGACGACGCGCCCGAGCAGCGTGTCGCGGGCGCGGTAGACGCTCGCCATGCCGCCACGGCCGAGCACCGACTCGATCTCGTAGCGGCCGTCGAGCACCATGCCTGCGGTGAGGTCCGGGGTGTCCATGTCGCCTCCTGTCCGGGTCGTCGGGCAACGCCCCCCACCTTATTCGGGCTACGGAGTGACCATGCCGCCGTTCACGTTCAGGGTCTCGCCGGCGACGAAGCTCGACTCGGCGCTCGCCAGGAACACGTAGGCGGGGGCCTGCTCGGCGGGCTGCGCCGCGCGGCCCATCGGCGACTCGCTCGAGCCGAACTCGGGCAGGGTCTCGGGGTCGACGCCCTGGGTGACCTGCAGCACCGACCAGGTCGGCCCGGGCGCGACGACGTTGACGCGGATCCCCTTCGAGACGAGCTGCTGCGCGAGCCCCTTCGAGAAGTTGTTGATCGCGCCCTTCGTGGTGGCGTAGTCGAGGCGGTCGGGCGCCGGCGTGTAGGCCTCGAGCGACGCGGTGTTGATGATGGTCGAGCCCGGGCCGAGGTGCGGCAGGGCGGCCTTGATGATCCAGAACGGGGCGTAGACGTTGGTCTTGAAGGTGAGGTCGAACTGCTCGTCGGTGATCTTCTCGATGCCGTCCTGCCAGATCTGCCGACCGGCCACGTTGACGACGGCGTCCAGTCCGCCGAGGCCGGCCACCGCCTCCTCGACCAGCGTGCGACAGAAGGAGGCGCTGGTGAGGTCCCCGGGGATCGCGACGGCCTTCCGACCGGCCGCCTCGACGACCTCGATCACGTGGCGGGCGTCCTCCTCTTCGGAGGGGAGGTACGACAGCGCGACGTCGGCGCCCTCACGCGCGTAGGCGATGGCGACGGCGGCGCCGATGCCCGAGTCGGCACCGGTGATGAGCGCCTTGCGACCCGTGAGGCGACCCGAGCCGCGGTAGGTGCTCTCGCCGAGGTCGGGCACCGGGTCCATCCTCGACTGCAGGCCCGGCTCGGGCTGCTGCTGCACCTCGGGGCTGATCACGGGGAAGCGCGTGCGGGGGTCGTCGAAGGTGTACTGATCGCGGTCCATGCCGTCCGTCGTACGCCGGGGTCCTGAGCGGAGGGTGCGTGCGTACCCCGCGTCGCACGGTGGCCCGCGACCCCGATCGGCGGGTGTTATCCGTCATGCGCACTGGATGCACGGATAGTTAGTCGGTCTAGCGATTCCCGTGACAGCATGCTCATGCATCGACTTCACGGCGGTGCGGAGCGGCTCACGGCCTCTCCACCGAGAGTCAAGGGCAGCGCAGGGCTGCCAGAAACGAGCACCACGATGAGCCTCATCCGCCCCACCACCGGTCGCGTCCGCAGCCCCTTCTCCGAGGTGCGCGACACGGAACGCCAGGCCACCCTCTTCGTCGTCGCCACGTCGGCCGTCGCGGCCAGCGTCATGGCCACGGCCGCCCTCCTCGTCACCCTGGGCTTCGGCGCATGAGCGCGTCCGAGCTGCGTCACGTCGAACTCGCGCCCACCGAAGCGCTCGACCTCTCCGAACTCTTCGTCGGACGTGGCGAAGACGGTCCGCTGGCGGCCTGAGCCATGCGACCCTCCTTCTCCAGCCGCATCCTGGCCTCGTCCGACGACGTCGACCACGTGTCGTACTTCGACACCGGCATCGACGACGACGACCTCGACTGAGATCGGCGTCACCTGACGTCACCGCGCCACCCGCTCCTCCTGCGTCATCAGCACGACCCGCTCCTCCTGCGTCATCAGCACGACCGAGCACGATCCGTACCAGCGGCCCACGACGTGGGACGCCGACGAGGATCACCGACCACGGGCCTCCCCTCACCGGGAGGCCCGTCGTCGTCTGCGGGTGCGGGAGCGGGTGCGGGTGCGGGTGCGGGTGCGGGTGCGGCCGTCTTAGGCTGTCCGCCATGAGCATCGACGCCGAGAAGACAGTCCAGCTGCGCCGCTACGAACTCGTCGAGGGCGTGTTCGACGAGTTCGTCGAGTGGTTCCAGGCCCGGATCGTTCCGGCCCGCGAGGCCGAGGGGTTCGCCGTCGAGTTCGCGTACGCCGACCGCGAGGCCGGGGAGTTCGTCTGGGCGGTCAGCGTCGCAGGCGACGCCGCCACCTTCGCCGCGGTCGAGGAGGCCTACCTCGCGAGCGATTCGCGCGCCGCCGCCTTCGCCGATCAGCCGAAGAGGGTCGCCGCCAGCCATGTGCGCCTGATCGAGCCGGTCGTGCCCGCGGGAGCCCGCACGGCGCGCTGAGCCCGACCGCGCACGTCGACGCCTTCAGGAGGCGCGCGAAGGGAGCCGCAGGAGGCGCGCGAAGGGTGGTCGCCGGAGGCGCGCGAGAGTAATCGCCAGCTGGCCACGGAACGGCCTCGCTATCCGATTCGCGAACACATCCGGATACCCCCCAACCGGGGCGCCGACGCCTCCGAATGCTCCCCCGGGTGCCTAGCAACCCGTGTGTCCACTCCACTGTGGACGGCGTTCCCGGCGAGTACCCGAAACCCGCCGAGATCACGCGCCGACGCAGCGGACGACACCCGTCGAGGACCCGAACCTCGGCGCGGGCTCTCGGATCAACGACGATCCGGGATCCTGCTGGGCACCGATCTCGCGGCGTCGATCCCTCCACAGGGCCAGTGCGCCGCCGTCCCGCTGTTCGCTCTCCGGCGCAAGCCGGGCCGAGTCTCGGCGGGAGACGTATCGTCGGACGAGCCTCGTTCGAGGCCGTTCTCACGAGGAGCCCCGTGTCACCTGATCGACCCACGCCAACACGTGCGACCGTCGTCTTCCTGTCGGACGCCGACCCCGACCCCGATCGGTCCGACGATTCGCTCGGTGCCGCGCTCGCCGCCGCGTCGAGCGACCCGGGGGCAGCCTCCCTCGACGTCCACATCGCCTCGGCGCCCTCGACCGGGGCGACCGACGACGAGGTCGTGACGGCCGTCGTCAAGGCGATCCGCGCCTCCGGAGCATCCCGGTGGCTGCTGGCCGCGAGCGGCGCCCGCGTCGACGCCGTCTCGCAGACGGTGGCGCGCATCCTGTCGGGCGAGGCGGGCGTGTTCGGTCTCGCCGGAGTGGTGGTGACCTCGCCGGGCGACTTCGACGGCGTCCCCGCGCTCGTGCTCGACGACGCCTCGGCCGCGGCCTCGGGCGAGTCGCTCGTCGAGGCGATCACGACGTTCTGGCGCGATCGCGCCGGGCTCGGGCCGACCATGTCGCTCGACTTCGCCGAGGTCATCGCCTCGACCCGCACCAGTCCGCAGACCCGGGCGCTGCTCGCCCGTCGCGCCCTCGCCGACGACCCCGACTACCGGCCGCAGACCCTCTCGACGTCGCAGCTCGAGACGCTGCGCGTCGTCGCCGACCTGGTCGTGCCCCAGCGCGCCCCCTGGCCCGGTGCCGAACTGGACCTCGCGGCACGGATCGACGTCGATCAGAACCTCGGCAAGTCCGACGGCTGGCGGAACAACGCCCTGCCGCCCGACCGCGAGGCCTACCGACGCGGGCTCGACGCCCTCGCCGACCTGCGCCTCCTCGGTGTCGACGACCAGCGCGCACGGGTCGCCGCTCTCGTCGCCGGCGAGTTCGAGCCATCGGCCGGCGAGATGACCGCCGAGCAGATGCAGCTCTGGTTCGAAGACGCACGGGTCGACCTCGTGCGCGCCTGGCTCGCCCACCCGGCGACGATGGAGCGCATCGGCTTCGACGGCTTCGCCAACGGCGGACCGGGCGGCGCGCTCTTCCAGGGCTTCGACCTGCTCGGCGCCGACCGACGCGAGCAGTGGGAACCGACGATGGAGGTCGTCCGATGAACCTCGACCAGATGACCACCTACTCCGACGACGAGATCGTCGACGCCGTCGTGATCGGCACGGGCGCCGGCGGGGCGCCGATCCTCAGCACGCTGGCGGCGCAGGGTCTGCACGTCGTCGCGCTCGAGGCGGGGGCGAACTTCGACCCCGAGCTCTTCACCCAGGACGAGACCGAGGCCGTCGCCATCAACTGGATGGACGAACGCCTCAGCGCCGGCGAGAACCCGACGGCCTTCGGCCTGAACAACAGCGGCAAGGGGGTCGGCGGGTCGACCCTGCACTGGGGCGCCTTCACGCCCCGCCCCGACGAGCGCGATCTGCGGCTGAAGTCGCTGACCGGCAAGGGCGTCGACTGGCCGATCGAGCACGCCGAGCTGATCGAGTACATCGAGCGCGTCGAGGCCTTCGTCGGCATCGCCGGGCCCGCCGACTACCCCTGGGACCCTTCGCGGCGGTACACGCTGCCGCCGGCGCCGCGCAACGCGTCGTCCGACATGATGATCCGCGGGTGCGAGGCGCTCGGCATCACCGCGACCGACGGCCCGGTCGCGATCACCACCGTCGACCGCGAGCAGGAGCACGCGGGCATGCGCCACGCCTGCGTCAACTGCGGCAGCTGCCACCAGGGCTGCCGCAACGGCGCCAAGGTCAGCATGGACACCACCTACCTGCCGTCGGCGGTGGCGCACGGCGCCGAGATCCGACCCGGGTCGATGGTGCACGGCATCGAGCTCGACGAGGCCGGCGAGGTGTCGGCCGTCGTCTACACCCGCGACGGGGTCGAGCACCGTCAGCGCACGAAGGCGCTGTTCCTCTGCGCGGGCGGCGTCGAGACGCCCCGTCTGCTGCTGCACACCGGGCTCGCCAACAGCAGCGACCAGGTGGGCCGCAACTACATGGCGCACGGGGCGACCCAGGTGTGGGGCACCTTCACCGAGGAGATCCGCAGCCACCGCGGCTACCCGTCGTCGATCATCACCGAAGACACGATGCGACCCGAGGGCGTCGACTTCGTGGGCGGCTATCTCATCCAGAGCCTCGGGGTCATGCCGTTGACGCTGGCCACGACTCTGGTGCGCGGCGGCGGACTCTGGGGCGACGAGCTCGTCGAGGCGATGGAGGGCTACCGGTACCTGGCCGGGGTCGGCATCAACGCCGAGTGCCTGCCGAGCGACGACAACCGCCTCGTGCTGTCCGACGAGCTCGACGAGTTCGGCATCCCCAAGGCGATCGTCTCGTTCAGCGCCGGCCCCAACGAAGACGCCATCGACGAGCACGCCATCGCGACGATGACCGCCATCGTCGAGGCCGCCGGTGCCACCGACACGATGGTGCTCGCCCGCACGGCGCACACCATCGGCACCTGCCGCATGGGCGACGACGCGACGGACGCCGTGGTCGACGCCGACGGGCGCAGCTTCGACGTGCCGAACCTCTGGGTCTGCGACAACTCCGTCTTCCCGAGCGCGGTCGTCGCCAACCCCGCGTTGACGATCATGGCGCTCGGGCTGCGGACGGCCGAGAAGTTCCTGGCGGCGCGGGTCGCGGGGTAGACGGGGGCCGGTCGGCGGGGCCGGGGCAGCGGGGCCTGGTCGATCGGCAGGCGGCCGGTCGGTGGATCGCAGGATAGGCGGTGCGGGCGGCGGGCATGTCCGGGTTGTCCGTTTTCGGAAACTCCGGCGGATCGGGGCCGTACTCGGCTGGACAGGATCGAACGCTTGTTCGTATCTTGGTCCCGTGGGTAGTGACGAGAGTTGGAGCGACGGCGGCGTCGTCTACCGCATCACCGTCTTCGGCAACCGCCTGACCCTCGAGATGACCGAACCTCGCCGCGACGACAGCGATGACAGCGGCGGTGTCACGATGGACATCTCGCGCATGTGGCACCGCGGCCAGTCGGGTGCGGCCCGGTTGACGATCGTCAGCCGCACCGGCGCGGTCACGATCCCGTGCCCCCTGCCGATCGCCCGCCGTCTGGTCACCCGTTGGTCGGCCACGACCGGAGACAGCGTCGGCGACGACCGCCTCCCCATGAAGGACGAGCACCCCTAGCCGCACCGCTCCGCGCGCCCCCGCCATGCAAATCGTGCTCTGTGCAAATCGCGACTGAACGGCCCCTGACGGGCAGCATCTCCTGGCGTTTCAGCTCCCCCGGGGCAGAACTGTCGGGTTTGGCACGCGCTAACTGACACAGCCCGTCGGGTCCGGCCCCCGCGACGCCGACGCAGCCAGACTGGCGTCATGACCGCCCCGCTCGAGACCCCCGACGGCCGCTACATCGTCGTGCGCGGTCGCCTCTGGCGGCGGTCCGACCCGTCGCTGAGCGACGACCGGCGGGCCGAGCTCGTGCACGACCTGATGGAGACGCGGCGCGCGAAGAAGACCGCGCTCGGCGACGACGACCCGGCCGCCGTCGAGCAGGCCCGCGCCCGAGTCGACGCGGCGAAGACCGCCCTCGGCGAGCGCGGCCCCGTCTGGTGGAGCGACGACGCACCCGACGAGACCCGCCGCATGGCCGAGAACACGCGGTACGCCGACTGGTTCGCGTCGGTCGGGAAGCCGTAGACCCTGCCACGCTGGGAGGCATGCCGTCGCTCGATGCCCTCCGCGCCTCCTTCGTGTCCACCCGAGGAGGGGCGGTGGACGACAGCATCCCGCAGCTCGCCGAGGCCGACCCCGACCTGTTCGGGGTCGCTCTGGTCCGGCCCGAGGGCGAGGTGGTGGCCTCGGGTGACGCCGAGCATCCGTTCTCGATCCAGTCGGCCGTGAAGCCGTTCCTGTTCGCGTTGGCTCTCGCCGACTCGGACGGCGCCGCGCTCGACCGGGTGGGCATCGAGCCGACGGGCGAGGCGTTCGACGCGATCAAGCTCGAGAGCGACACGGGTCGGCCGCCGAACCCGATGGTCAACGCGGGGGCGCTGCTCACCGCCAACCTGGTCGACGGCGACTCGGGCGATGCGCGCATCCACCGGATCCTCGCCGGCCTCAGCGCCTTCGCCGGTCGCGAGCTCGACTACGACCGCGAGATCAGCGAGAGCGAGCAGCTGCACGGCGACCGCAATCATGCGCTCGCCCACCTGATGCGCTCGGAGGGGACGCTCGACGAGACCGCCGACGAGGCCGTCGCCGTCTACGCCCGTGCGTGCTCGGTGATGGTCGACGCCGTCGCCCTCGCCGTGATGGGGGCGACGCTGGCGTTCGGCGGGCGCAATCCGGTCACCGGCGAACGCGTCGTCTCGGCCGAGGTGGCGCGCGACGTCGTCTCGGTGATGGCGACCTGCGGGGTCTACGACGGCTCGGGGCGCTGGATGCGCTCGGTCGGCGTGCCCGCGAAGTCCAGCGTCTCGGGCGCCATCGTGCTCGCCGCCCCGAATCGGCTCGGCGCGGCGATCATCAGCCCACCGCTCGACGAGCTCGGCACGAGCGTCCGCGGCGAGGCCCTCAGCCGCGCCCTCGCCGAGCAGCACGGTCTGCACTCGTTCGGCTACCGCGGCTAGGGCCGCCGGCACACCCGGCCGCGAGCGGCGGGCACCCAGCACCCGGCACCCGCGTCAGGCCGGGGTCAGCAGCCCCCGCTCGAGCACGTCCGTCACGGAGAGCACCTTGTAGCCCTGGCTCTCGAAGAAGACGGTCATCCGGTCGTCGTCGGTGCCCATGACCGTGCCCTCGCCCCAGGTCGCGTGGACGACGCGGGCGTCGGTGGCGAATGCAGGAGGCGCGGTGTCGGTGGGGCGCGCCTCCTCGTCTCCCGAGCGCGCCTCCTCGGCATCGGTCCCGGTGCGGGCGTCCGACAGGCAGAGGTCGCAGTTGCCGCAGTGCTCGGGCGAGTCCTCGCCGAAGTAGCCGAGGAGGAACCGGCGGCGGCAGCCGGCGGCCTCGGCGAAGGTGCGCATCATCTCGATCCGGGACGTCGCGACGCGCTCGCGGGTCTGGGCGACCTCGCGAGCCGCACCCGCCGCCTCCGCCGCGTCGAGACCGGCGACCGGCTCGAACCCGTCCGTCGACTCGGTCAGCGCCCCGCCCTCGAGCAGCAGATCGATGAGGCGCGACACCGTGCGCGAACCGAGCGCGAGCTGCCCCGCGACCTCGGCACGGGTCACCGGGCGTCCGGCGGCCGACAGCGCCGTGAAGACCCCCCGCAGATCGGCGCGGCCGGGCAGCCCCGAGGCGAAGAACGACCGCAGCGACAGGTCCTCGGGACGGTAATGCAGGGTGGCGGTGGCCGGGTCTCCGTCACGACCGGCCCGCCCGATCTCCTGGTAGTAGGCGTCGAGCGAATCGGGCACGTCGGCGTGCACGACGAAGCGCACGTCGGGCTTGTCGATGCCCATGCCGAAGGCGCTGGTCGCCACGACGACGTCGACCTCGCCGGCGTGGAACCTCTCGTGCAGCTGCCCGCGCTCGGCCGACCGCTGCCCGCCGTGGTAGCCGACCACCGTCCGGTCGGGGCGGCGTTCCGCGATCGCCGCCGTGTAGGCCTCGGTGGCTCTCCGGGTCGCCACGTAGACGATGCCGGGCGTGGTCGAGCCGGCCACCTGCTCGACGACGGCGCGCATCTTCTCGTCGTCGTCCTCGTGGCGCACCACCTCGAGGGCGAGGTTGGGTCGATCGAAGCCGCGGCTGATGATCAGCGGATCGCGCAGTCGCAGCCGTTCGACGATCTCGTCGCGCACCGGCCCCGACCCGGTCGCCGTCAGCGCCAGCACCGTCGGGCGGCCGAGGCGCTCGGCGATCTCGCCGAGATGCAGGTAGTCGGGCCGGAAGTCGTGACCCCAGGACGACACGCAGTGGGCCTCGTCGACCACGACGAGGGCGACTCCGGCGTCTCTCAGGCGGTCGACGGTCTCGTCTCGTGCGAGCTGCTCGGGGGCGAGGAACACGTACGTGATCTCGCCCGCGGCGAGACGCTGCCAGCCGGCGTCGTTCTCGGCGTCGGTGTGACCCGAGTTGATGGCGACGGCCGAGGGCGCATCGGGGCGCCCGACAAGCCCGGCGACCTGATCGGCCTGCAACGCGATGAGGGGCGACACGACGACGGTCGGCCCGTCGAGCACGGCACCGGCGACCTGGTAGATCGCCGACTTGCCGAACCCGGTCGGCATGATGCCCAGGGTGTCGCGACCCGCGACGACGGCCTCGATCGCCTCGAGCTGCCCGGCGTGCAGATCGTCCCAGCCGAACAGGTCGGCGGCGGCGGTCGTGATGCGGGCGGTGCGGGCTGCGGGGGGTGCGGTGCATGCGGTGCTTGCGGTGTCGGCGGTGGGTGCGGTGCGTGTCGTGCTCATGTGGTCCTCGTGTCGGTGGGGCAGAGGTCCATCTCAGGCTCGCCGACCGGGACACGCGCACGACTGACAGCCGATGATCGGCCCGCCGTACCCCGGCTCCCGATCGGCGCGGCACACTACTCCGACCCGCCCTAGGATCGTCCGCGGGGGAGCACCTGCTTCGAGAGATCACCCTTGGGGGGCCGCATGACCGACGACGACCGCGACGCGCAGGGGCCGGACGACGCGCCCGACGGGGCCGGCCAGCGCGATCAGCACCGCCAGCCCGCCGAGCCCCGCCAGCCCGATCAGCCCCGCCAGCCCGCCGAGCGATCCGGGCACGAGATGCTCTTCGGCGCCCCCGACGACGACCCCGAACCCGTCACCGACCCCGACACCGACCGGCGTCGCGGTGGTCTCGCCCTGCCGATCATCGCCGTGACGGTCGCCGTCGTCACCGTGGTGGCGGCCTGCTTCGTCGTCTTCGGCGATGTCCTGGGGAGCGCTGGCCAGCCGACGGCTGAACCGGCCACGACGTCCGCGACCGCACGACCGGGTGCCGCGCAGTTCGGCCCCAGCGCGACCCCCACGCCGACCC
>NZ_CEEDMT010000024.1:0-30951 GCF_979256015.1 Frigoribacterium sp. AC759
GAGGGGGCGGGGCCGGCGCTCGGGGAGGGTGCGGGCGCAGGAGTGCCTGCCGGTGCGGACTGAGCGCCTGTCGCGTCGACGGCCGCGCCCGTGCCGGGGGTGGCGTCCGTGCCGGGGGCGCCCCGGTCCTCCTCGACGTCGACCACGGTAGGAGGCGCGTGTCCGGTTCGCGAGTAGAGCGCCGCCAGCGACCGTTCGGTACCGGCGCCGAACACACCGTCGACGGTCGTGGGGATGCCGGCGTCGCGCAGGGCCGCCTGCAGTTGTCGCACGTCGGGGCCCGTGTGGTCTCGACGGAGTTCGCGGTAGAAGGGGAAGCCGCCGGTCACGGCGAACACCGGGCGACCGTTGACCTCGGTGACGACCTGGCCCGCGGTGACGGGGGCGCCCGCCGACGTGGGCTTCCCGGTCACGTAGGCCGGCTCGGCGGCCGGAGACGGCAACGCGACGGACATGAGGCCGGTGCGACCCACCGTCGCCTGGAAGGTGATGCGGCGTGTGAGGTCGCCGACCCGGACCTCGGTCGTCACCGGGAGCGGTGACGGGGCGGTCGCGGCCGCCTCGCGCTGGGCGGGCGACTCGAACGCGTAGGCCAGCCCCCAGCCGCCGGCGAGGAGCGCGACGATCGCCACGCTCCCGCCGACGGCGAGGGCCCTGCGGGAACGGATGAAGGTCATCCTTCACCTCTCATCACGAGGGGGCGCGAGGAGCTCATCGGACCTCGGGCGCGTTCTCCGCGAGATAGGCCTCGGCGCGAGCTCGTTGCTCTTCGAGTTGATGGCCGTACCGCACGAGGACGTCCGCATGCGACTTCATGGCTTCCGCCTGCGCATCCCACTCCGCGTCGTACAGGGCGCTCGCATACCCCGAGGAGCCTTGACACGTCGCATCCGCGACCGCCACCCGGCGTTCCTCCGCGGAGACGTCGAATTCGTCGCCGACCGAGTACGGCGCGTCGATGGCCGGGCCACCCCCGTCATCGACGGATGCCGGCGGCATCTCCTCGGGCACGGCCGGGAGATCCGGGAGCCCTACGTCGGCCATGCATTCGCGCCATCGAGAGGCCGCCTCTTTGACCTCCGAAGACTGTTGCGCATCACCAGAAGCGCCACCCGCGATCTCCATCGCCAGGTCGTAGACCTGCCAACTCGGTTCGTCGTCCAGGACTGCCGTGCTCTGGTCGAAACAACTCTCGGCGGCTTCCGGCGCCTGTTCAGCCACAGCCCGTCTGGATTTCTCTCCATCGAGCCAAGCCTGTTCAGCTTCCGGCGATCTCGCGATCTCGCCGGAGTTCCCGTAACCGAACGTTTCGCCGAGCTCGACTGAGAAGAGCTTGCGGCCCGCAGCGTTCCAGGACTCGCCGGTCGTGGTACCCGGAGGGTCGAGACGGACCACCCACTCGTGCCCAGCCTCAGCCATGCACTTGTGGACGAACACCTGCTGGGCGTCATACTCGACGTTTAACAGCGGTGGCATGTACTGGTCGAGCGGGAGTCGCCACTGGGACTGGTTCTTTGCGGGCAGGTCGAGGTCCGTGCGCTGGGCAGCATCGGTCGCACACCCCGCGAGGGCCGCCGACACGACTGCCGCCGCGGGGACGATCAGAACGAATCGTGAACGTCCCCTCACGGCGAGACAGCGTTCTCTGCGAGGTACCTCTCGGCGAGAGCGCGCTGCTCTTCAGCCTGCTGCCCGAACCGCTCCAGATCGTCGATTCGGGAGTCCATGGCTTCTACCTGGGCGTCCCATTCGGCGTCGTAGAAGGTCGTCGTGTAGCCGGTGGAGTCTCGGCAGCTGGCATCCGCGACAGCGACGCGACGCACCTCGGTGGGCACATCGAGTTCGTCACCACTCCGGAACGGAGCATCGATGGCATCGCCGCCGTCACCCATGTCGACCGACGCCGGGGGCATCTCCTCTGGCACATCCGGCAGATCAGGCAGACCGACATCCCTCATGCACGCCCGCCAGTCCCCTGCGGCTTCGCGGACCTCGAGCGACTGCTCTGCTTGGGCGTAAGCGAGGTTGCCTATCTGCTGAGCCAAGTCGTATGCAGAGCCATCCACGACACCGAGAACCGGAGCAGTCTCTTCGAAACAGGCGTCGACTGCCTCAGGGTGCTGTTGCGAGACTGCGCGGTTCGCGCGATCCGCGTCCATTCGGGCCTGGGCCTGATCGAGCATTGGAGAGTTCCCGTAGCCGTATCTGTCTGCGAGCCCGACGGAGAAGAGCTTGCGGCCGGCGTCGCTCCAGGATTCCGGCGGACTCGCTCCATCCTCAGTCGGTACGACGCGCCACTCGTATCCCACCTTCGCAAGGCACGATGCGACGATGACCTGCTCGGCATCGGAGACAGGATCCACAAGCGGCCACTGGTACGGGTCGAGAGGCAGGACCCACCTCTGTTCGTTCTTCTCGGGCAGCGTCAGTTGAGACTCATTCACCGAGGCAGTCGAGCAAGAAGACACGAAGACGACTGAGACGGCTATGATTCCGACCCCGAGTGCACGTGAGAGCCCTCCGCGGAGGCTCTCCATCAGCAGTAAGCCCTGAAGCACGCAGAAGAGATCTGATCATTCAGGCCCTTGGCACTGAAATTGACTCCCTTGCCTTTATCAGCATGGATGTACGGACCCGTGTAATTCGCATGCTTGTACCAACGAGCCGCCATCCCGGACTGCCCGTTGTTGAATCCGGACGAACCCGCGTCATTGGTCCGCGTATGGAAGGTCCGCGCCCAGTAACCGACACTCTCGAAGTTTCTGACGTATTCATAGAAGTTGATGTTGCCGCCACCGTAGTTATTGTTCTCGTAGGTGCAGCCCAGTCCGCGGACGGGGCATCCAGCCGGGGCGGCCGATGCGGGCGCGGGGGTCATCACGGCGACGGAGCCCAGAACGAGATTCGCGGTCACGAGCAGGGTCGACAGCGTTTGGCGTGGCAGGATCATGAATAACACCTCGAATGAACCGCGAGCGCAGCGAGAGCCGCTGCGGTTCGTCAGTCGGCTTCCGAGGCCGCACGGTGGGTGCGACGTGCGAAATGCTACCGACTGTTATGTCTTGAGGTCAAGACCTGGCCGACCCGCTCCTCCTGAGGGTTGAGACGGCGTCGCTCGATTAGTCACGACATGCCGCGCTCCTCCTGAAGGGCACGGCGCGTCGTGACTCATCGACGCGGCGGGCTAGGGCGCGCTGGGCGACTCCACCGTCACGGCCCCGCTGACGATGTCGGCGCGGAGGGCGTCGAGCTCGCCGTTCAGCTCCGCCGGCACCGACGACTCCAGGTCGTGGAACGACGCCAGCCCGACGCCGTCGTTGTCGAGCGTGCCGACGTACGGCTCGTTCGTGAACGACCCGTCCGCCGACGAGATCGCGATGTCCTGGACGGCCTGCTCGGTGTCCTTGATGACCGAGGTCAGCAGGATGGGCCGGTACTCGGCGGGCAGCGTGTCGTAGCCGTCGTTGTCGACCCAGACCACCGACACGTCGCCGGCGTCGAGCGCGGCCGACGCGGCCCCCTCGCCGACCTGACCGGCCACCGGCATGATGACGTCGGCGCCCTGGTCGATCAGCGCCTGAGCCAGCTGCTTGCCCTTGTTGACGTCTTCGAAGTCGCCCGTGAACGAGCCGTCCTGCGCGGCCTTGTCCCAGCCGAGCAGCTTCACCGTCGTGCCGTGCGCCTCGTTGTAGGCGTCGACGCCGTCGGAGAAGCCGTCCATGAACAGGGTCACCGGGGGCTGGTTGCCGCCGCCGAACGTCGCCACGGTGCCGGTCTTCGAGACGCCCGCGGCGAGATAGCCCGCGAGGTACGACGCCTGCGCCGTGTCGAACACGATCGGCTTGACGTTCTCGCCCTCGACGGTCTCGTCGACGATGGCGAAGTCGATGTCGGGGTTCGCCGCCGCCTGCTCCTCCGTCGCCGGAGCGAGCTCGTAACCCACGGTCAGCACGAAGCCGCACCCCGAGGCGACGGCCTGCGCGACGTTCGGCGCCAGGTCGGTCTCGTTGGTCGAGACGAGCACCTCGGCCGCGATGCCGTCCTCCTTCTCGGCCTTCTGCAGCCCGGCCCAGCTCGACTGGTTGAACGAGCGGTCGTCGAGGCCACCCGAGTTCGTGACCATGCGCGAGCAGTGCGTCGAGTCGGTCGACGCCGGGTCGACGGAGGGCTCGGGGGCCGAGGCGCATGCGGCGAGCGCCAGCAGGGCGACGGCCGACAGAGCCGCGGAGCCGAGGAGGCGCGGGTGGCGGAGACGGGACGACGGACGATTCGTGCGGGCAGACACGGCGGTGACCTCCTGGTCGGGCGAGAGGAGCTCTCGAGACGAGGCACCCGATCGGCGAGCGGCCCTCCGATGATCATGGCAGCAGCCCTCGCCGGGGTCGACCTCCCGGCGACGCTGTTACGAGATCGTCGCCGAGCCCCGCCCGGCGGCGTGCACGAGCAGCGCCACCTGCACCCGGTTGTCGACCTCGAGCTTCTCGTAGACGTGCCCGACGTGCGTCTTGATCGTGGCGATGCTGACGAACAGGTCGGCAGCGATCTGCGCGTTCGTCGCACCGCGGGCCACCGCGAGGGCGACCTCGGCCTCGCGGTCGGTCAGCCGGTCGAAGCGCTCGCGCTCGACCCGGCCGACCGTCGGCGCCTGCGCCGGCGCCGGCGCCTCGGTGCCGATCCGCCCGGCGGCGACCCCGATCACCCGGTCGAGCACCGACGGAGACAGGATCGAGCGCCCCTCCGCGACGGTCCGCACGGCCTGCACGAGCTCGTGCGGCGGGGTGTCCTTCACCAGGAACCCCCGGGCGCCGAGCCGCAGGGCCGAGAGCACCAGCTCGTCGGCGTCGAAGGTGGTGAGCACGAGCACGGCGAGGTCGGGTCGCCTCGCGAGCTCGCGCTCGGTGGCGACGAGACCGTCGCAGCGCGGCATCCGGATGTCCATCAACACGACGTCGGGCTCGGTCCGATCAATCACCGCTTCGGCCTCGAGACCGTCGGAGGCCTCGCCGACCACCTCGATGCCCCGGTCGCCTCCGAGCAGGAGGCGCAGACCGGTGCGGACGAGGGTCTCGTCGTCGACGATCACGACGCGGACCGGTGCGGTGGCGGTGGAGGCGGCGGTCAGATCCACGGGAGCACCGCCTCGACGACGTGCCGCCCGTGCCCGTCGGGCCCCGCCTGGAACGTGCCGCCGACAAGTCGCACGCGCTCCGCCAGACCGGTGAGACCGTGCCCCGGCGCCGACGCGCGGTGCTCGATCGACGGGTTGCCGACGACGATGCGTAGTGTTCCGCCGGCCCCGCCCGTGAAGGCGATGTCGACCGGTTGAGCCGGGGCGTGCCTCCTCGCGTTCGTCAACGACTCCTGGACGATGCGGTACGCGTGCCGACTCAGCGAGGTCGGCAGATCGACCAGGGCGCTCGTCGTGCGGTCGTCGATGGTGCAGGCGACGACTGCGCCCGCCGCCCGGGCCTCGTCGAGCAGACCCGGCAGATCGGCGAGGGTCGGTTGAGGAGGCGCGATCTGCGTGACCTCGGACTCCCCCGTGGTCGACGGGTCGCGCAGCACCCCGAGCACGTCGCGCAGCTCGCTGAGGGCGGACTGCGCGTTGTCGCGAACGACGCCCGCCGTCTCGACGACCTCGTCGGGGCTCAGATCGCGACCCCGGTACTCGAGGGCACCGGCGTGGAGGGCCACGAGCGAGAGACGGTGGCCGAGGACGTCGTGCATCTCACGGGCGATCCGGGCGCGTTCGTGGTCGCGGATGCGCTCCTCCCGGAGGGCCTGCTCATGCTCGGCGAGCACCGCCCGGTCGCGCAGCGAGGCGATCAGGTCGCGACGGCTGCCGATGGCGGCGCCGACGGCCACGACGAGGGCGTAGAGGACGACGCCGCTGAGCAGCAGCTGCCAGGCGGGCAGGGAGTCGCCCATCGCGGGGAACATCACCGACTCCGAGAACCAGCCCGCGGCGAGGTACACGAGCCCGACGGTCGCCAGCTCGCGAGCGCGGCGACGGGTCGCGAGCGAGACGAGGCCGAGGACGGCGGCACCGGTCGCGAGGGTCGAGACGCCCCCGCAGAGCGCCAGGATCAGCGCGATGACGAAAGGTGCGCGATGCCGGAACGCGACGAGCACCAGGGTGGCGACACCGACGGCGAGATCGCCCATCATGCCGAGCCCGAGCCGGGCGTCGCTCCAGTCGGCGGTGGCCGTCTCGGGCCAGACGAGCGCGAAGGCCAGGAGGCCCACCAGCGTCGCGAGGCCGAGTCTCCAGGTCTCGGCCCAGACGCGCCGTGCCCGGGACAGGTGCGCGCGGCCGGGCCCCGCACCGGTCGCGGGACGCCGCGGCGGGGCCGGCGAGACGGGCGCCGGGGCCGGCGGCGCCGCCGGGAGCGACGGCGCGACCGGCGCCGCGTGGGGGGTCGATGCCGAGGAGGTCATGCCCCGAGCCTAAGGAGGGCGCCCGGCCCGCCGGATCGACCGAAGGTCGGAGTTCGCGCGTGGGCGGCTCGACGGCACCGGCCCCTGCGTGGCACCGCGGACCGACCGCGGAACCACGGGATCGCGCGTGCGCGGGATCCGGCGGGGCGACGGCCGTTTCGCGGCGTCCGACCGGACGACGGGCCGTGCGCGACGGGCCGTGCGCGACACTGGACGGATGGACACCCTCCCGCTGCTGCTCGGTCGTTGGCGCGTCGAACGCCGCATCGTCGACCGGCTCGTGGGCGACGAGACCGTCTTCACGGGATACGCGACCGTCGAGCCGGCGGGCGCCGCACCCGATCGACCCGCCTCGTACGTCGAGGAGGGGGAGGTCGTGCGGGGCTCGCACCGCGCCTCCGCGGCTCGTCGGCTCACGTATCACCCGCGGGCGGACGGGTCGCTCGACGTCCGGTTCGCCGACGGTCGGCACTTCGTCGACCTCGACCTGCGGTCCGGAGCCTGGGAGGCGCGGCACCCGTGCGCCCCCGACGACTACCTCGTCGAGACGCGCGTTCTGACGCCCACGTCGTTCGTCGAGCGGTGGACGGTGCGCGGCCCGGCCAAGTCGTACGACGCCGAGACGACGTACACGCGCGCAGGCTGACGCCGGCAGCCGTCGCGCACGCTCGAGGGTGGGCAGAACCCGCCCCTCGCATCGCGGAGAAGGGCGACTTCTGACCACCGTCGAGCCCGGCGCGCGGGCTAAGCGGCGAGCCCGCTCGTCGGATCAGCCCGTGTTCTGCAGGCCGGCGGCGATCCCGTTCACGGTGAGCAGCAGGAGGCGGTGGTCGGCGTCGGCCGGGTCGCCGCCGCCGTTCACGCGGATCGACCGGAGCGCCCGCAGCTGCAGCAGCGACAACGCGTCGACGTACGGGCTGCGCAGACGCACCGAGCGGCTCAGCACCGGGCGCCCGTCGAGCACCTCGGCGTGCTCGCTGACCTTCAGCACCCACTCGCGGGTGAGCGCCATCTCGTCGAGCACGGCTCCGGCGAGGTCGTCGCGCTCGGCCAGGCCGAGGTACTCGCGGGCGATGTGCCCGTCGGTCTTCGCGAGCGACAGCTCGACGTTCTTCACCATCGTGCGGAACAGCGGCCACGTCTTGTACGCGTCGCGCAGCAGGTCGACGTCGCCGACGGCCGCGAGGGCCGAGCCGAGTCCGTACCAGCCGGCCAGGTTGATGCGGGCCTGGGTCCAGGCGAACACCCACGGGATCGCCCGCAGGTCCTCGAGCGACTCGACCGACAGCCCACGACGGGCCGGGCGTGAGCCGAGTGCGAGCAGGCCGACCTCCTCCATCGGGGTGACGGCGGCGAACCACGAGGCGAAGCCCTCGGCCTTGACCAGTCTGAAGAAGGTCGCCCGCGACGCCTCGTCCATCGTGGCGACCACGTCGGCGAAGCGGGTGGCGGCCTCGGCGTTCTCGGCCTCGTTCGACGGGCTCGACGCCAGCAGCGTCGCGGCGGCCATCTGCTCGAGGTGCCGGGCGCCGATCGCCTGATTGCCGTACTGGGCGACGATGACCTCGCCCTGCTCGGTGATCTTGAAGCGCCCGTCGACCGAGTGCGGCGGCTGCGCCAGCACGGCCTCGTTCGCCGGTCCGCCCCCGCGACCGAGGGCCCCGCCCCGACCGTGGAAGAGCGTCAGCGTGATGTCGTTCGCGGCCGCCCAGTCGGCGATGCGCGCCTGCGCGTCGTACAGGGCGAAGGTCGCCGACACCGGCCCGACGTCCTTCGACGAGTCGGAGTAGCCGAGCATCACCTCGAGGCGGCGCCCCGTCTCGGAGAGGCGACGCTGCACGACCTCGGTGCCCAGCGCCTCCTCGAGGATGCGCGTGCTCGCCTCGAGGTCGGCGAACGTCTCGAACAGCGGCACCACGTCGAGCACGGGCGCGGCCTCGGCCGACCCGAGGGCGTACGCGGCGAGCTCGTGCACGTTTGCGAGATCGGCGGACGACTGCGTGAACGACACGATGTAGCGGGAGGCGGCACGGACCCCGTAGCGCACCTGCAGATCTTTGATGGTGCGGAAGACGGCGAGGACCTCGTCGGTCATCGGGCTCGTCTCGCCCCCGGCGCGCAGCTCGGCGAGCGCCGTGCGGTGCACCTGCGAGTGCTGACGGACCTCGAGCTCGGCGAGGTGGAACCCGAAGGTCTCGACCTGCCAGACGAGGCCCTGCAGCTCGCCGTTCGCGGCACGATGCGCACCGGCCGCACGCAGCGAGTGCTGCACCACGCGGAGGTCGGCGAGCAGCTGCTCGGGCGCGTCGTAGCCGAGCGGGTCGCCGTCGCGGCGTGTGGCCTCGATGCGCGCCGCGACGAATAGCAGCACGCGGCGGTGGGTCTCGTTCGGCGAGCGGACCCCGATGCTCGACGCGAGCTCGGGGTCGAGGGCCCGCTGCGCGTCGGCGAGGGCGATCAGCGTCGCATCGGCGGGCGTGTCGGCCTCGTCGAGGGTGAGGGTGGCGCCCACGCGGGATGCGGCCCGGTGCAGCCCGAGCAGCACGTGCTCGGCCGCGATGTCGGCGGCCTGGCGGGTGACCTCGGCGGTGACGTGCGGGTTGCCGTCGCGGTCGCCGCCGATCCAGCTGCCGAGTCGGAGGAACGCGGGGGCGACGGCGGGTTCGCGGCCGGCCCGGTCGCCGAGGAGGCGGTCGTCGAGCAGGCGGTACACCTGCGGCACGATCTCGAACAGGGTCTGGTCGAAGACGCTCATCGCCGTGCGCACCTCGTCGAGCGGGGTGGGGCGCGTGGTGCGGAGCGGCGACGTGCGCCAGAGGGTGTCGACCTCTTCGAGGAGACGGCGCTCGGCCTCGGCGACGGCGATGTCGTTCTGCAGCCGGTCGCGCTCGTCCATCAGGTCGCTGATGCGACGGATGGTCGACGCGACGGCGCGGCGCCGCGCCTCGGTGGGGTGCGCCGTCAGCACGGGGTGGAACCGCAGGTCGCTGAGGCGCTTCGAGGCCTCGTCGGCGCCGACCTCGGCGACGAGCTGCTGCAGCGTGTCGGCGACCGAGTCGAAGGCGGTGCGCTGGGCGCTGCCGCGGCGACGCAGCACGCGCACGCGGTGGTGCTCTTCTGCGAGGTTGCTGAGGTGGAAGTAGCAGGTGAACGCCCGGGCGACCTGCTCGGCGCGCTCCTGATCGAGACCGTCGACGATGGTCTGCGCGTCGTCGAGCGAGGCCCCGCCCGCCCCCTCGTACGCGGCGATGACGGCGGCGCGCACCGCCTCCACGTCGCGGAAGAGGTCGTCGGAGCCGGACTCGCGCAGCACCCTGCCGAGCAGGCTGCCGAGGAAGCTCACGTCGCCGCGCAGGTCGCCGTCGACGGCCCCGCGGATGTCGTCACGGCTGCTGCCGTCGGCACGTCTCGATGTCTCGATGTCGGTCACGGCCCCATTGTGGACGATGCGGGGGCGTGTGACGCACACCGCGCCTCCTCGGCTCGCCTCGGGTTCGCTCGGCGTCGCGGCGTGCGGCGGGTCCGTGTCATCGGGGGGGGGCCCGCGCGGCCCCGCCACGGAGGACGGGAACCCGCCGAAGGCAGAGGTACGGGCACGAGCGCAGGCACGAGCGCGGGCACGGGCACGGGCACGGGCAGGAGCGCAGGCACGGGCACGGGCACGCTCACGCTCAGCCGCGGGCGCGGGGCACGAGCCGCTCGAGCTGCGTGACGTGCTTCGGCTCGAGCTCGTCGAGCGAGTTCACCCCGAGGAGGCGCATCGTGCGGGCGATCTCGACCGACAGGATCTCGATGGCCCGGTCCACCCCCTCGCGTCCGCCGGCCATGAGCCCGTACAGGTACGCCCGCCCGATCAGCGTGAAGCGCGCGCCGAGGGCGACCGCGGCCACGATGTCGGCGCCCGACATGATGCCCGTGTCGAGGTGCACCTCGGTGTCGCCTCCGACCTCGCGGACGACGTCGGGCAGCAGGTGGAACGGGATCGGCGCCCGGTCGAGCTGACGCCCGCCGTGGTTCGACAGGATGAGCGCGTCCACCCCGAGGTCGGTCACCCGCCGGGCGTCGTCGACGGTCTGCACGCCCTTGACGACGAGCTTGCCGGGCCACTGCGACTTGATCCACGCGAGGTCGTCGTAGGTGACGGTCGGGTCGAACATCGTGTTGAGCAGCTCGGCGACGGTGCCCGACCAGCGGTCGAGCGAGGCGAACGCGAGCGGCTCGGTGGTGAGGAAGTCGACCCACCACCACGGGCGCGGCAGCGCGTCGATGATCGTCTTGGGCGTCAGCGACGGCGGGATCGTCATGCCGTTGCGCGAGTCGCGGAGCCGCGCACCCGCCACCGGCACGTCGACCGTCACCAGCAGAGTGTCGAACCCGGCCGCGGCGGCCCGGTCGACGAGGGCCATCGAGCGGTCGCGGTCCTTCCACATGTAGAGCTGGAACCAGTTGCGGCCGTCCGGGGCCGCCTCGGCGACGTCCTCCACCGACGCGGTGCCCATCGTCGACAGGCTGAACGGGATGCCGGCCGCGGCGGCCGCCGCCGCCCCGGCCTTCTCGCCCTCGGTCTGCATCATGCGGGTGAACCCGGTCGGCGCGATGCCGAACGGCTGCTCGACCCGTTCGCCGAGGACGTCCCAGCCGGTGTCGACCGTGGCGACGTCGTGCAGGATCGCCGGGTTGAACTGCACGTCGCGGAACGCCTGCCGCGCCCGCCGCAGCGAGATCTCGGCCTCGGCGGAGCCGTCGGTGTAGTCGAACGCGGCCGTCGGCGTGCGGCGCTTCGCGATCCGCCGCAGATCTTCGATCGTGAGCGCCTCGCGCAGCCGCTTGGCCTTGAGGTCGAACGTCGGCCTCTTGAACTGCATCAGCGGGGCGAGGTCGTGGAGATTGGGGATCCTGCGGTCGACCATGGTGGTCCTTTCGAGAGGTGCGTGAGGGAGTTCAGGAGGCGCGCGACGGCACCCGGGGCAGGTATCTGACGGGAGCGGACGACGCCGAGACCAGGGCCCGCAGCGCCTCGAGCGACGACGACGGGTCGACGATGCCGACCGCGCGGGCCTGGACGAGGATGTTCCCGAGCGCGGTGGCCTCGACCGGCCCGGCGAGCACGGTGCAGCCCGTCCGGTCGGCCGTGAGCTGGCAGAGCAGCGCGTTCTGCGACCCGCCGCCGACGACGTGCACGGTGCGGATGCGGCGACCCGAGAGGCGTTCGGCGTCGCGCAGGGTCTCGGCGTAGGCGGCGGCCAGCGACTCGAGGATGCTGCGCACCACCTCGGCCCTCCCCCGCGGTGGCTCGACGTCGTGCTCGACGCACCAGGCCCCTATGCGCGCGGGCATGTCGCCGGGCGGCGCGAAGCGCTGGTCGGTGGCGTCGAAGACCGGGACCGCGCGGGTGACGTCGGCCGCCTCGGCGAGCAGGGCGGCGAGGTCGCTGCTGCGCTCGGCGGCCGTGGCCCCCGCGCCGTCCCAGGTGCGCATCGACTCGCTCAGCAGCCACAGCCCCGACACGTTCTTCAGGAACCGGGTGCGACCGTCGACTCCGCCCTCGTTGGTGAACCCCGCGAGGCGCGCCTCGTCGGTGACGAGGGGTGCGGGCAGCTCGAGCCCGACGAGCGACCAGGTGCCGCTCGAGACGTAGGCCGCGTCGTCGCCGGCGAGCGGCACGCCGACCACGGCCGAGGCGGTGTCGTGCGACCCGACGGCCGTGACCCCGAGCGACGTCGGCGCCCCGATCGCCGAGGCGACCGACGGCAGCAGCGGACCGAGGGCGGCACCGGGCTCGACGAGCGGGGCGAAGAGATCGAGGGGGACGCCGACGCGGTTCATCAGATCGACGTCGAAGGCCCGCTCGACGGGCGACAGCAGCCCGGTGGTCGACGCGTTGGTCGACTCGGTCGCCGCCACCCCGGTCAGCCACCACGAGAAGAGGTCGGGCACGAGCAGGGCGCGGTCGGCGAGGGCCAGGGTTCCGGAGGCGCGATCGGCCGCCAGCTGGAACACCGTGTTGAACGGCAGATGCTGCAGCCCCGCCCGCGTGAACAGCTCACGGGGCGACACCGCGGCGTGCACCGCCTCGACCCCCGCCGCGGTGCGCCCGTCGCGGTAGTGGTACGGCGTGCCGAGCAGCCGGCCGTCGCGCAGCAGCGCGTAGTCGACCGCCCACGAGTCGACGCCGATCGACCGCAGCCCCGGCTCGTCGCGCACGGCGGCGGCCAGCCCCGCGGTGACGGACCGCCAGAGCCCGAGGACGTCCCAGTGCAGACCGACACCGTGCAGACCGAGACGACCCGCGCCTCCTTCGGGGAGGGTCACGGGGTCGTTCGCGAACCGGGCCACCGGGCGCAACCGGACCCCGTCGCGATCGACCCGGCCGAGCATGACCCGACCGCTCGTGGCGCCGAGGTCGACCGCGGCGACCGTGCCGCCGCCCATCGGGGTTCTGGTCGTCATCGTCGGCTCAGCGGAGGAAGGCCGCGGCGACGCCCGCGTCGACCGGCACGTGCAGCCCGGTCGTGTGCGAGAAGTCGCTCGTGCAGATGGCGAAGACGGCGGCGGCGACGTTCTCGGGCACGACCTCGCGCTTGAGGATCGTGCGCTGGGCGTAGAAGGCCCCGAGATCCTGCTCGTCGATGCCGTAGGTCGCGGCCCGGTTGGCGCCCCAGCCGCTGGCGAAGATGCCCGAGCCCCTCACGACCCCGTCGGGGTTGATGCCGTTGACCCGGATGCCGTGCTCGCCCAGCTCGGCCGCGAGCAGCCGCACCTGGTGGGCCTGGTCGGCCTTCGTGGCGCTGTAGGCGATGTTGTTCGGACCGGCGAAGACGGAGTTCTTCGACGAGATGTAGACGATGTCGCCGCCGAGCCCCTGGTCGACGAGCACGCGCGCGGCGTTCTTCGCCACGAGGAACGACCCCTTGGCCATGACGTCGTGCTGGAGATCCCAGTCGGCCTCGGTCGTGTCGAAGAGCGACTTCGACAGGCTGAGCCCGGCGTTGTTGACGACGAGGTCGAGACCGCCGAAGGCCAGCAGCACCTCGTCGATCGAGGCCTTGACGGCCGCCTCGTCGCTCACGTCGGCCGCGACGCCACGTGCCACGTCGGGCCCGCCGATCTCGGCCGCCGCGGCCTGCGCCTTCGCGAGATCGAGGTCGGCGATGACGACGCAGGCCCCCTCGGCGGCGAGGCGCGTGGCGATGGCCTTGCCGATGCCCGAGGCGGCGCCGGTGACGAGCGCGATGCGGGTCGCGAGGCGCTTCGGGGCCGGGAGGCGACGCAGCTTGGCCTCTTCGAGCGCCCAGTACTCGATGCGGAACTTCTCGGCCTCGTCGATCGGAGCGTAGGTCGAGAGCCCCTCGGCGCCGCGCATGACGTTGATCGCGTTGATGTAGAACTCGCCGGCGACCCGGGCGGTCTGCGCGTCTTTGCCGAACGAGAGCATGCCGACGCCGGGCACGAGCACGATGAGCGGGTCGGCCCCGCGGATCGCCGGGCTGTCGGGGGTCGCGTGCCGGTCGTAGTAGGCCTGGTAGTCGAGGCGGTACTGCTCGTGCAGCTCGCGGAGGCGCGCGATGGACTGCTCGACGGAGGCGGTGGCGGGCAGGTCGAGCAGCAGCGGCGTGACCTTCGTGCGGAGGAAGTGGTCGGGGCAGCTGGTGCCGAGGGCGGCCAGCCGCGGGTGCTCGGCGCTCGCGAGGAACTCGAGCACGGCGGGGTCGTCGCTGAAGTGCCCGACCTGCGGGGCGTCGTGCGAGGCCAGCCCGCGGATCGTCGGGGCGAGCGCGGCAGCCCGGGCGCGACGTTCGGCCTCGGGCAGGGCCGCGTAGCCGTCGAGAGCGGGGCCGAACGGGTCGGCCCGCGAGTGCTCGGCGATGTGCGCCTCGGCCGTCTCGATGATCCAGCGCGAGTTGGCCTCGGCCTCGTCGCTCGTGTCGCCCCAGGCGGTGATGCCGTGCCCGCCGAGGATCGTGCCGATCGCGTCGGGGTTGTCGGCCTTGATCGCGGCGATGTCGAGCCCGAGCTGCCAGCCCGGTCGGCGCCACGGCACCCAGACGACGCGCCCGCCGAAGATCTCGGCGGTGAGGCGCTCGCCGTCGGCGGCGGTCGCGATGGCGATACCGCTGTCGGGGTGCAGGTGATCGACGTGCGCGGCGTCGACGAGACCGTGCATGGCCGTGTCGATCGAGGGCGCCGCTCCCCCTTTGCCGTGCAGTGCGTAGTCGAACGCGGCGACCATCTCGTCTTCGTGCTCGGGGCCCCGGTAGACGTTCGCGAGACCGCGCAGCCGGTCGAGCCGCAGCACCGCGAGGCCCTGCTCGGTGAGCGTGCCCAGGTCGCCGCCGCTGCCCTTCACCCAGAGGAGCTCGACGGGCTCGCCCGTGGCCGGGTCGGTCGCGGTGCCCTTGGCCGAGGTGTTGCCGCCGGCGTAGTTCGTCACGCGCGGGTCGGCGCCGAGCCGGTTGCTGCGCGCGATCAGGTCGGCCGCGGCTGCGGGGGTCGTGCTGGTGGACGAGGAGGTGCGGGTCTGGTTCATGGGTCCGTTCTCGGTTCGCAGAGGAGGGGCGGGGACGATCGCGGCTCAGGTCCAGCTGAGCTGGGTGCCGCCGGCGCGTTCGTCGGCGAGGCGCTCTTGAGTGCCGCTCGCCAGGTACGCCGCCATCGGGTCGCGGGGCAGACCCCGGCCCTCGCGCCAGTCGGCGAGGGCGGGGCGGATGTCGGCGTAGAAGGCGTCCATCAGCACGGCGTTGGCGCCGAGCACGTCGTGGGCGGCGCGGGCGGAGTCGAGCGCGGGCCGGTCGACGAGCAGCGCCCGCGCCGTCATCTCTTGCACGTTGAGCACGCTGCGGATCTGGCCGGGGATCTTGTCCTCGACGTTGTGGCACTGGTCGAGCATGAACTGCACCGGCGAGCCGATCTCGAGCCCGCCGCCGTCGACGACCTCGAACAGGATGCGGAACAGCTGGAACGGATCGGCGGCGCCGACGATCAGGTCGTCGTCGGCGTAGAAGCGCGAGTTGAAGTCGAACGAGCCGAGCTTGCCGAGGCGCAGCAGCTGCATGACGATGAACTCGATGTTGGTGCCCGGGGCGTGGTGCCCGGTGTCGAGGCAGGTCAGCGCCTGGTCGCCGAGGGCGCTCACCTGGGCGTAGCTGGTGCCCCAGTCGGGCACGTCGGTGTGATAGAACGCCGGCTCGAAGAACTTGTACTCGAGCACGAGCCGCTGCTCGGGGTCGAGCCCGGCGTAGATCTCGGCCAGCGACTCGGCGAGGTGGTCCTGACGCTGACGCAGACTGTCTTGACCGGGGTAGTTGGTGCCGTCGGCGAGCCAGATCTTGAGGTCGCGCGAGCCGGTCTCGCGCATGATCTCGAGGCAGCGCAGGTGGTGGTCGATCGCCTTGCGTCGCACGGCGGCGTCGCTGTGCGCCAGGCTGCCGAACTTGTACGCCTCGTCTTGGAAGGTGTTCGAGTTGACCGTGCCGAGCGCGACGCCGTGGTCGGCGGCGAACGACCGCAGGGCGGTGAAGTCGCTCACCTCGTCCCAGGGGATGTGCAGTGCGACGCTCGGGGCGAGCCCGGTGTACTCGTGCACGGTCGCCGCGTCGGCGATCTTCTCCTCGGCGCTTCGCGGGGTGCCCGGGGTGCCGAACACCTTGAACCGGGTGCCCGAGTTGCCGAAGGCCCAGCTGGGCAGCTCGATCGCCTGACGCTCGAGCGTGGGGGCGATGGACTCGAAGGTGGTCATGATGCTTCTTCCGTGATCGTGTCGGTGGTGGTGCGGCGGCCGGCGCCCGGCAGGCCGAGCTGCGCCTCGAGGTTGAAGACCTGGGTGAGCAGCTCGAAGCCCTCGTCGGGCGGGGTGCCGTCGAGCGAGGTGAAGAACTCGGCCATCGAGGCCTGCCAGCGGGTGTTGACGTCGGTGCGCGCCATCGCGGCCTGCGCGGCCTCGAGCGACGCGGCCTCGACGTAGCCGATCAGCAGCCCGTCGGGTGCGGCGAAGAGCGAGTAGCCGTGCCAGCCGCTGTCGTGGAGGGCCTGCAGCATCTCGGGCCAGACCTCGGCGTGGCGCCGGGTGTAGTCGGCCAGCCGCTCGGGGGCTACCTGGAGGCGGAACGCGTAGCGCTCGTGCTCGTCGGCGGTCATGGGGTGTTCTCCGGTTCGTCGTTGAATCGTTTCAATGGCACGAGCGTAGCAAGTGCCGGTGGTGCGGACAAGAGGGTCTAGGGGTGCGCCGAGCCGAGGCTGCCGGCGAAGCCGTCGGCGTCGTCGAAGGGTGCCGAGACGTGCCGGTGCTCGACTCCGAGCAGCGAGGCCGCCGCCGCGACGTCACGCGCGACGTGCCCGACGCAGAGTCCCCAGTGATGACCGATGCCGCTCCGCGACCACTCGTCGACCCATTCGCCCGGGTCGCCGCCGAAGTCGACGCGCGACGTCGTGTTGCCGATCGCGAGCAGCGGGCCGGGCACGACCTCGCCCTCGCTCGTGACGAACGACAGGGCGCCGTCGCGATCCTGTCCGAGACCGAAGGTCGTCACCGGGCCGGGCTGCACGTCGAACTCGACGCTGACGCCGTAGCCGCGCTTGCCGTGGAACACCCCGAGACCCCGCAGCACGGGCCGTGACGACGAGATCGCCAGGTGGGCCGGCCCGTCGTGACCCATCTCGACCACCCCGTCGTCGAAGTCGATCGCCTGGATCTCGGTGAACGAGCCACCGACGCCGAGGGCCTGCGCGGCGAGCATCGCGACCGAGGTGCGGAGCTCGTACTCCCCCACCGTCGGCAACCCCCGCGCGTTGAGCAGCGACGCCCCGAGGATCATCCCGGCGCCGAGCCGCTCGTGCTGCTCGCCCTCGAGACCCCGGTGGTAGTACGCGAGCGAGTCGAGGTCGAAGTCGGCGACCAGCCGGTCGAGCCCGACCGAGACGCGCGCGCCCCAGTCGAAGTCCTGCTGGCCGACCGACGCGTCGACCTCGAACACCTCGCGGGCCAGGGCGACGCGCTCGCGCACCTCGGCGTCGGTGACGGCGTCGACCCGCACCCGCAGGTCGTCGAACTCGAGCACCTCGACATGCGACCCGAAGTGCGTCGACAGGAGGGTGAGGTCGGTGGAGACGTCGAGCATGCCCGGGTAGAGATGCCCCATCAGGCCGTGCCGCGCCTCCCTCAGCCACGCCCGGACCCCGGCGGCGTGCACCCACCGCTCGATGCGCCGCCACGCGCGCTCGCTCCGCAGATGACCCGAGACCGAGCGGAACTCGATGCCGGCCCGACGGAACACGTTCGCGACCTCGGGCACCGGGCACTGCCCGCAGTAGGCGAGCCACATGCCCGTGTCGAACCGCTCGTGGTCCATCCTCTCGGTCGGCTGCAGATCGATCACGAGCACGGGCACCCCGGCCCGCTGCGCGATGGGGAGGACCATCGACGACGTCAGATAGGTCGTGAGGAAGACGACGATCAGGTCGCAGTCGGCGGTGCGCAGCGTGTCGGCGGCGACCCGCGCCTCCTGAGCGTCCGAGATGAAGCCCGTGTCGATCACCTCGGCGTCGAGACCGCCGAAGCGGTCGACCACGTAGCGGGTGGACTCCTGCAGCTGCGGCAGCAGGCCGGGGAACTGCGGCCAGTAGGTGCCGAGACCGCCGGCCACGAGCCCGACGCGGGTGCGGCGGCGGCGGATCGGGGGCAGCAGATCGTGCACGGCGGAGGTGCTGGTGCTCATGGGGTGACGACTCCGGTGTCGACGGGGGCGCTCGCGCGCCGGATGGGCCGAGGAGGCGCGGTGCGCGCCCCGAGGGAGGGCGGGGCCGCCGAGGTGGTCACCCCGGCGGCCCCGCGGCGACGACTAGAAGTCGTAGTCGTCGATGTTGTCGGCGTCGAACTCGGTCGGCGGGCCGACGATCACGATGCCGTCGGCGCCGACGGTGCGCTCACCGAGGTCGCCGGCCTCGAAGGTGTCGCCCTCGGCGCCCGTGATGGTGCCGTCGACGAGCGCCTGACCGGCGTAGGCCGCGACGTAGCCGAGCTGCGCAGGATCCCAGAGGGCGAACGCGGTGACGGTTCCGTCTTTCACGAATTCACGCATCTCGTTCGGCAGACCGAGCCCGGTCAGCGCGACCTCGCCCTTGTACTCGGAGGTCGAGAGGTAGCGGGCCGTCGCGGCGATGCCGACCGTGGTGGGCGAGATGATGCCCTTCAGGTCGGGGTTCGCCTGGAGCAGCCCCTGGGCCTCCTGGAACGACTTCGCGTCGTCGTCGTCGCCGTAGACCTTCGAGACGATGTTGATCCCCGCGTAGTCGGGGTTCGTGTCGACCTCCTCTTCGATGTACTTGATCCACTCGTTCTGGTTCGTGGCGTTCGCGGTCGCCGAGAGGATCGCGATGTCGCCCTCGCCGCCGATCTGCTCGCTCATCTGGCGGATCTGGATCAGCGCGACGTCCTTCGCCTCGACCTGGCTGATGAACACGTCGCGGTAGTCGGGGTTCGTGTCGGAGTCGAACGCGACGATCTTCGCGCCGCCGTCGCGCGCCTCCTGCAGGGCCGGCCCGACCGCGTCGGGGTCGTTCGCCGCGATGACGATGACGTTCGCGCCCTGCTGCGTGAGCGTGTTGATGAAGGTGACCTGCGACGAGGCGCTGGCCTCGAGCGGACCGACGACGCTGTAGTCGTAGCCGATCGACTTCGAGGCCTCTTCGCCGCCGCCGAGCACGACGTCGGTGTACGGGTTGTTCAGCTGCTTCGGCACGAACGCGATCGACTGCTCGCCGTCGGAGCCGGAGCCCGTGGTCGCGTCGCCGTCGCTCGAGCCGGCCGTGAGGGCGCAGCCGGAGGCGACGAGCGCGACGCCGGCGAGGGCCGCCGCGGTCGACACGGCCCGGCGCACGCTGCGCCTGGTGGAGGTGGTGAACATCATCGTTCCGTCCTTTGCTGTGGGGGATGGTGCGTGGGGTGGTCTAGGTGGTCGGTGTTGTCGTGGTGGTCGGGGTGGTCAGGGTGGTCGGGGTGGTCAGGCCGCGTCGGCCGCCGAGGCGGCGAGCACGTCGCGCGCGGCCCGCCTCGCCCGACGCTTCTCGCGGACGACCGCGATCAGACTCGGCGTGACGACGCTGCCGACGAGCAGCAGACCGGTGACGACGTTGAGGACGACGTCGCTGATGCCGCCGAGGCGCAGCGCGTAGCTGACGCTCGAGATGATCAGCACGCCGGCCACGACACCGGGGATGCTGCCGCGTCCGCCGAAGATCGAGACCCCGCCGAGCAGGACGGCCGCGATGACCGCGAGCTCGATGCCGGTCGCGTTGTCGCTGCGAGCGCTCGAGTAACGGAGCGTCCAGTAGATGCCGACCAGGGCCGAGACGACGCCGGTGGCGACGAACATCCAGAACTTGGCGCGGCCGACGTGCACACCGACGAAGCTCGCGGCCTCCTTGCTGAAGCCGATGGCCGGCAGCGTGCGGCCGAACGAGCTGAAGTGCAGCAGCACCCCGAAGAAGGCGATGATGACGGCGACGCCGATCATCGCGGTGGGGATGCCGGTCGCCCCGATCTTCGACGTGAAGAACGAGGTCAGCGCGGGCGGGAAGTCGGCGACGGCGTTGTCGCCGATCACCACGAGGGCGAGCCCGCGGTACAGGGCGAGCGTGCCGATCGTCACGGCCAGCGACGGAAGTCCGATCGCGGTGACGAGCAGCCCGTTCAGCGCCCCGCAGCCGATGCCGATCAGCACGCAGACCACGAAGATCTCGGGGATGCCCCAGCCCGCCGCCCACAGCACGCCCATCGCGGCGCTGGTGAGACCCGCCGTGCTGGCGACCGAGAGGTCGATCTCGCCGGTGATGATCACGAGGGCCATCGGCATCGCGATCATCAGGATCGGGATCGCGTCGAGCAGCAGGAACCCGGTCGTCTGCACGCTCGCGAACCGCGGCACGGTCAGCGCGCAGACGATCAGCGTGCCGAGCAGCGCGTAGATCATGATCGCGCCGCGGCCGGTCAGGAGGCGACGGCGGCGCAGCCTCCTCTCGGCGGCGGACTCGGGGTCGCGACGGGCGGCGTCGCGAGCGTCGCGGTCGCCGGAGGCGCCGGCGGTGTCGCGGGACGCCGAGGAGGCGCGGCGCGGGTCGATCGCGGAGCCCGCGGCCGAGGGGGTGGTCGTCTGCTCAGGCATTGGTGGCCTCGCTCGTGCGGAGTCTCCGCGCCTTGCGGATCGAGGCGATCCGTTCGACGAGGATGGCGGTCAGGATGAGGACGCCGACGATGGCCTGCTGCCAGAACTTGTCGACGTTGAGCGCCGTGAGGCTGCTCGTGATGGTGGTCAGCAGCACCGCGCCGATCGCGGCGCCCACGACGCTGCCCGAGCCGCCGAAGATCGCGATGCCGCCGACGACGGCCGCGGCCACGATGTCGAGCTCGAGACCGGTGCCCGTGGTCGCGCCGACCGAGTTGAAGCGCGACGCGTACAGGACGCCGGCGAGACCGGTGAGCGTGCCGTTCAGCACGAACGCCGTGAGCACGCGCTTGCTGACCGGGATGCCGAACAGGCGGGCCGCCTCGTCGTCGGAGCCGATGGCGTACAGATCGCGACCGGGCCGGGTGCGGGCCAGGAACACCGCGACGAGCACGACGACGACGATCGCGATCACCGTGATGATCGGGACCCCCAGCACCGTGTCGACCGACAGTCGACCGAAGGCGGCCGGGCGGTCGCCGGCGAAGTACTGCTGACCGCCGGCCCAGGCGTTGTTCACGCCCCGGTAGATGTAGAGCATGCCGAGGGTGATCACGAGCGACGGCACCCGCGCGACCGTCACCAGGAACCCGTTGATCGCACCGAGGAGGGCACCCAGCGCCAGACCGATCGCGAAGACGAAGACGATGGGGATGTCGGGCGCCGCGGCGAACACCGAGCCCGTGCCGAACGCGACGAGCCCGAGGATCGACCCCACCGAGAGGTCGATGTTGTTCGTGATGATGACGGCACCGAGGCCGACGGCCATGATCACCGTGATCGTGGCGTTCAGCATCAGGTCTTTGACACCCTGCGCCGAGACGAAGAGCGGGTTGGCGATCGTCGTCACGATCACGAGCACCACGAGCGCCGAGGCGACCGGCACCTCGCGTTGACGGACGAGCGAGGCGAACGGGCTGCGCCCGGTGCCGAGCGCGGGGGCGAGGGCGTGCGAGGTCGTCATCGGCGGGTCTCCGTCGTCGTGGTGGTGTGCGCGGGCTCGGCGCCGGTGGCGGCGTTGATGACCGTCTCGGGAGTGGCGTCGTCGCGGTCGAAGGTGGCAGTGAGCCGCCCCTCGCGCATGACGAGCACGCGGTCGGCCATGCCCAGCACCTCCGGCAGCTCGGACGAGATCATCAGCACCGCGATGCCGCGACCGGCGAGATCGCTGATCAGCCGGTGCACCTCGCTCTTCGTGCCGACGTCGATGCCGCGCGTCGGCTCGTCGACGATGAGGAACGTCGGGTCGGTCGCCAGCCACTTGGCCAGCACCACCTTCTGCTGGTTGCCGCCCGAGAGGGTCGACACGGGGAGCTCCTGACTGCCGGTCTTGACCTGCAGTCGCCGCGACCAGTCGGCCGCCGCCTCGCGCTCGCGCCGCGCGCTGACCAGCCCGAGACGACTGAGCGTCGTGCGGAGGGTGAGCGTCGTGTTGCGGCTGACCGACATGTCCATCACGAGACCCTGCTTGCGGCGGTCTTCGGGGACGAAGCCGATGCCCGCCCTGATCGAGGCCATCGGATCGCGCGGCGCGAGCCTGCGGCCGCCGATCGTCACGGAGCCGGCGTCGTAGCGGTCGATGCCGAAGAGCGCCCGCGCCACCTCGGTGCGACCCGCCCCGACGAGACCGGCGAGCCCGACGATCTCGCCGGCGCGCACCTCGAACGACACGTCGTGGAAGACGCCCGCCCGGGTCAGCCCGTCGACGCGGACGACGGTGTCGCCGACCCGCGCCTCCTGCTTGGGGAACAGCTGGTCGACGTCGCGACCGACCATCGCCCGCACGATCTCGGGCGTGCTGACCTCGCTGGTCGTGTGCTCGGAGATGAAGGCGCCGTCGCGCATGACGGTGATGCGGTCGCTGAGACCGAAGACCTCGTCGAACCGGTGCGAGATGAACATGATCGCGCTGCCGCGGTCGCGCAGCGCCCGGGCGACCCCGAAGAGGCGCTCGACCTCGACGCCGCTCAGAGCCGCCGTCGGCTCGTCCATGATGAGCACCTTGGCGTCGAGCGAGATGGCCTTGGCGATCTCGATGATCTGCTGATCGGCGATCGACAGGCCCTCGGCGACGCGGTCGGGGTCGATCGGCACACCGAGCCGGTCGAAGAGCGCCCGGGCGTCGGCGCGCATCGCGGCCCGGTCGATGAACCCGAGACGGGTGGTGGGCTGACGCCCGACGAAGATGTTCTCGGCGACGGTCAGATCGGGGAAGAGCGTCGGCTCTTGATAGATGACGCTGACACCCGCCGCCTTGCTCTCGGCCGGGCTGCGGAACACGATCGGGTGGCCGTCGAAGAGGAAGTCGCCGCTGTCGGGCTGGTGCACCCCCGCGAGGATCTTCACCATGGTCGACTTGCCGGCGCCGTTCTCACCGACGAGCGCGTTGATCTCGCCGGCACGCAGCCGCACGCTGCCGCTCGAGAGGGCCACGACGGCGCCGAAGGTCTTGCGTGCGCCGCGCAGCTCGAGCACGGTCGCCGTCGGAGACGGCCCGTCGGATGTGGGGTCGATCGTCATCGATCGTTCTCCTAATCGCTCTCGTCGTCGAGAGAAGTGAATCGTTTCAACTTCTGTTCGTGCCGACTGTAGGGGCAGACTCGGTTCGACGTCAAGGGGCGCCCCGCGGCTGTGGATCACAGCTCGATCACGGGCGTGGCACACTCGTCGGAGACCACGGGACGGACCAGGAGGCGCGATGAGGCAGGCGAGCATCCGCGACGTCGCCGAGACCGCGGGCGTCTCGGTCGGCACCGTCTCGAACGTGCTCAACAACCCCGCCAAGGTCAGCGAGTCGACCATCGCCCGGGTCAGCGACGCCATCGCGAGCCTCGGCTTCGTCCGCAACGACGCCGCCCGGCAGCTGCGCGGCGGCGACAGCCGGGTGATCGGCCTGATCATCCTCGACGGCGGCAACCCGTTCTTCACCGACGTCGCCCGCGGTGCCGAGGCCGCCGCCGAGGAGTCGGGCCGCGTCATCCTGCTCGGCAACAGCGACCAGCTGGTCGAACGCGAGGCGCACTACCTCGACCTCTTCGACGAGCGGCGCGTGATGGGCATCCTGATCTCACCCGTCGGCGACGTCTCCGACCGGCTCCGCCGACTGCGCCTGCGCGGCATGCCCGCGGTGCTCGTCGACCGGCGAGCCGACCTGACCGAGTTCTCGTCGGTCTCCGTCGACGACGTGCGGGGCGGGTACCTGGCGACGGAGCACCTCCTCGATCTCGGGCGTCGACGCATCGCGTTCGTCGGCGGACCGGCCGACCTGCAGCAGGTGGCCGACCGCCTGGCCGGCGCCCGGGCCGCGGTCGCCGACGCCCCCGGCGCCACGCTCGAGGTCGTCGACATCCCCGCGCTCACCGTGCAGAACGGACGCGAGGCCGCCGCAGCCATCGTGCGACGCCCCGCCGCCGACCGCCCCGACGCGATCTTCGCCGCCAACGACCTCGCCGCCATGGGCGTGCTGCAGGCCCTCGTCATGCAGGGCGACCTGCGCGTACCCGACGACGTCGCCCTGATCGGCTACGACGACATCGACTTCGCCCGCGCCGCCGTCGTGCCGCTCAGCTCGGTGCGGCAGCCGAGCGCGCTGATCGGGCAGACGGCCGTCGAGATCCTCCGCGACGAGGCCGACGACCCCGCGCGGGCGCCCCGCCAGATCGTGTTCGAACCGGAGCTCGTGGTGCGCGAGAGCACGGCGCGCGGGGGGTCTTCGGCGGGGTGAGGCGGGCCTGCTCGGTGGTCGCTCTGGGGTTCGGCGGGTCCGTGTCACTCGTGGCGGGTTAGCGCTGACCCGCCGCCGATGACGGGAACCCGCCGCACCCGCCGCACGCGCAGCACGGGCCGCGCTCAGCCCTCGAGGGTCAGCGCGCCTCCTCGGGATCGTGAGCCGCGCCTCCTCGGTGCTCGCTCTGGGGTTCGGCGGGTTCGTGTCACTCGTGGCGGGTCCGCGCTGACCCGCCGCCGCTGACGGGAACCCGCCGCACCCGCAGCACGGGCCGCGCTCAGCCCTCGAGCAGGAGGCGGCAGTCGCCCTCGCCACGGACGTCGCGCGGGTCGGGGCAGAGGGTTCCCGACCACGAGCCGTCGACTCCCCCGCCGTACGAGTCGAACGCGGTGGTCGTGTACGTCTCGACCCCGTCGATTCCCGGCCCGACGAAGGCGAACGACACGATCGGGTCGCCCTCCGTCGTCGGGGTCGACCAGGCGAGCTCGGCCGACGCCCCGGCGACGGACGCGTCGGCGAGGCAGTCGAGCGCCTCCGGATCGAGCTGGACGCCCTGCGGGAGGGCGAACTCGCCGCAGGTCGGCGTCGCATCGCCGGACTTCACCATGCCCCCGGCGTTCGGGAGCTGCCGCGCGGCGGTGATCGGGTCGTCGGGCGGAGGCGTCGGACCGATGCTCGAGGCGCAGCCCGCGGTGAGGAGCGCGAGTGCGATCCCGGGCGCGACGAGCAGCGTGGCGGATCTGCGGGCTGGTTCGACTGGCATGACTCCCCCTCTCCGCTCAGGGAACCAAGCGCTCGATGCCGACGGCAAGAGCCGCGGTGCACTCGTGACCGGTTCGTGACGCGCGGGGGCGGGGGTTCGGGCGGGTTCGTGTCACTCGCGGCGGGTCGGCGCTGACCCGCCGCCGAGGACGGGGACCCGCCGCATCGGCGCGTGGATGCTGCCCGAGCGCTCCCGCAGCGGCGAGCGCGACGCCCCCGACCGCACCGCCAGCACCTCGGCCAGGATCGACACCGCGGTCTCCTCCGGAGTGCTGGCCCCGAGATCGAGTCCGATCGGCGAATGCAACCGGGCCAGCGCCTCCTCGTCCACGCCCCGCTCGCGCAACGACGCGACCCGCCGGTCATGCGTCGTCCGCGAACCCATCGCGCCGACGTAGACGGCCGGCGACGCCAGCGCCGCGGCGACGAGATCGGCGTCGAACCGCTCGTCGTGCGAGAGCACCGCGACGACGGTCCGCTCGTCGATCTCGGTGCGGGCGAGGTAGTTCGGCGGCCACTCGACGACGACCTGCTCGGCCGCCGGGAACCGCTCGCGGGTCAGGAACACCGGCCGCGGGTCGCACACCGTCACGCGGTAACCCAGCACGGCCCCCGCGTTGCAGAGGGCGACGGCGAACTCGACGGCCCCGAAGACGAGGAGGCGCGGCGGCGGGACGGACCGCTCGCTGAACACCCGCAGTCCCTCGCAGTCGTCGGGGCTCGCCACGACGTCGCCGGTCCGCACCGGTCCGACCACGACGTGCGCCACGGCCTCGCGGCCCGCCGCCGCCTCGCGCAGGGCGGCGACCGTCACGGCGTCGTCGGCGGTGACGAGTCGGGCGAGCACCTCGATGCGCCCACCGCAGCTCAGCCCGACCTCGAACGCGGTCTCGTCGCTGAAGCCGAAGGTGTCGAGCTGGGCGGCCCCGTCGTCGAGCACCTGCCGGCAGCTCTCGTAGACGGCTCCCTCGACGCAGCCGCCCGAGATGCTGCCGATGACCGTGCCGTCGACCGTCACGGCCATCGACGTGCCGACGGTGCGCGGCGCGCTGCCGTCGATCGAGACGGCCGTCGCGACCGCGAGCCGTTCGCCCGCGTCGAGCCGGGCCAGCAGGCGGTCGGCGATCTCGAACACGGGGCTCCTCGGGGTGGGGCGGGTGCGGTGCGTGGTGCGGGGTGAGCGTGGTGGGGGCAGCGCCCGCCCGGGTGGCGTCAATCGTAGAGCGGCCGGCAGCCCCCGCGCGACACCCGGCGGCTAGCCTGTGGACATGGCTCGCGCACGACCCGGCCCGATGGTGGGGCTCCTGCTCGCGGCGGGCGCGGGGTCCCGCATGGGTGGCCCGAAGGCGCTCGTCGCCGACGCACGCGGACCCTGGCTGACTCGGGGCGTGGCGACCCTGCTCGCCGGCGGGTGCGACCGCGTCGTCGTCGTACTCGGCGCGGGCGCGACCGAGGCGGAGGATCTTCTGGCGGGCGACCCGCGCCTCCTCGGCTCGCAGGTCTCGACCGTCGTCGCCGACGACTGGGCCGACGGGCTCTCGGCGTCGCTGCGGGCGGGGCTCCGTGCGCTCGGCGCCGATCCGGACCTGCAGGAGGCGCGGGTCGCCCTCATCACGCTGGTCGACTACCCGGGGCTGCCCGCGTCCGCCGTGGCGCGCCTCCTGTCTGTCACCGGGACGCCCGCCGGTGCCGGGTCGCCGGCGGCCGCCGGGGTGCCGCTCGGGGCCGGGTCGCCGTTCGGGGCGAGCACTCTCAGGCGTGCCGTGTTCGGCGGACGGCCGGGGCATCCGGTGGTCGTCGGGCGGGCCCACTGGCCGGACCTCGCCCGGTCGATCTCGGGTGATCGGGGGGCCGGCGCGTACCTGCGCGAGCACGGCGCTCTCGAGGTGGACTGCCGCGACCTCTGGAGCGGTCACGACGTCGACTGCCCGCGTTCCGCATCGAGGTGACCCGACCTGTGCCCCGCAAGCGTCTTACGACTCCTTTCGGGTCACTTCGATGACGGCGGGGCGACGGCCTCGCCTAATGTCGAGCCATGGCCATCTCACCCGACACGAAGAACTGGACCTGGGTGCTCGAACGCCCTTGCGACGAGTGCGGCTACGACTCGCGACGGATCGAGTTCCGCGACGTTCCCGGGCTCGTTCGCGACAACGCCGCCGTCTGGCCCGCCGAGCTGGCCCGCCCCGACGCTCGCGATCGCCCCGATGCGACGACGTGGTCGACCCTCGAGTACGGGGCGCATGTGCGCGACGTGTTCCGGGTGTTCGAGGGGCGCCTGGCGCTGATGCTCGCCGAGGAGGCTCCGGCGTTCGCGAACTGGGACCAGGATGCGACCGCCGTCGACGACGACTACGCCGCGCAGCGGCCCGACGAGGTCGCGGCGGAGCTCGTCGCCTCGGCCGAGACCGTCGCGGCCGCGTTCGTCGGGGTGCGCGACGACCAGCTCGACCGCACGGGTCTGCGCAGCGACGGCTCGGCGTTCACCGTCGACACGCTCGCCCGGTACTTCGTGCACGACCCGGTGCACCACCTGCACGATGTGCGCCGATCGGGGGCTGCATCGAGGTGACGCGACCGGGGGTGTGGCTCGGGCGAACCGCATCGAGGTGACGCGACCGGTGGCCTGGGCGGCTCGGACTGCGCGTTTCGGGTCACCTCGACGGTGCGGGGGCGGTGCGCGGCGCGCGCGGCTCGAGAGAGCAGGATCGAAGTGACGCGAACGGGGGCTTGGGTGGCTCGGAGTACCCGATTCGGGTCACCTCGATGACGGGCGGGGCGCGGGGCGCGCCGCGCCGCGCGCGCTGCGCGGGCGGAGCGGGATCGAAGTGACGCGAACGGGGGCTTGGGCGGCTCGGAGTGCGCGTTTCGGGTCACCTCGACGTGGCAGGCGGCGCGGCGCGCGGGGCGGGCGCCGACGCGGGGCGCGCGGCTGCGCGGCTCAGGGGCGGTGGCGGCGGATGCGGATCGGGCCCTTGGCGGTCGACGGGTCGACGACCGAGCCGCCCTGCGTGATGTCGACCTCGCCGGCCGCGACGAGCCGCCGGGCGGCGCGCCGCACGGGCTCCATGAGGCCGCGCCAGGCGTCTTCGTCGTCGGGGTGCAGCGAGCGCGCGACGTCCGACGGGCAGATGCTCGACGTCGCGGCGCGCTGCGCCAGCAGGTCGCGGATCCGCTGCTCGAGCTCGCGATCGTGCGCGGTCACCTTGTGCTTGCGGCACGCGTCGCTGCAGTAGGCCACGTCGTCCCAGTTCGACGCCCACTTCTTGCGCCACTCGATGCGTCGGCCGCACGAGCGGCAGGTCTTCGACTCGGGCGTGGCGGGGCTCATGGTGACAGTCAACGCGGCGGAGGCTGCGAGCGTTCCCGGCACCGCGCCTCCTCGGCTGCGTGCTCTGCGGCTCAGGCCGAGCCGAGCTGGCGGAATCGCGCGGGCACCTCGCCGTCCTCGACCAGGTCGACCAGCAGCTCGCCGACCAGCGGCGTGAACTTGAAGCCGTGCCCCGAGAACCCGGCCCCCACCACGAGCGGGCCGACCCGGTCGAGCACGAAGTCCTCGGTGTCGGTGGACGTGTACGTGCAGCTGATCGGGTCGGCCGTCTCGGCGTCGACCCCGGGCAGCCACTCGCGGGCGTAGCGCCGCAGCGCCTCGAACTGCACGGGCTCGGGCCGGTAGCTGCGCGCATCGGGGTCGGTCACCGGGCCCGTCCTGTGCCAGCCGGCCTTGACCCCCTCGCCCGGCGTGAGCATGCCGTATACCGGCCCGTACCACCACGCGTCGTCGCCGCCGTCGGGGTCGGGGCGGTGGTTGAAGCCGGGCCAGACGGCGTCGTCGTCGGTCACCCGGAAGTGCGCCGGCTGCTCCTGCGTCACGACGAGGCGAGGGAGGCGCGCGAGACCGCCGACGAGCCCCTCCGTCCACGCACCGGCGGTCACGACGACGCGGGGCGCGAGGTACTCCTCGTCGGCGGTGACGACGCGGGCCCGGTCGTCGCCCTCGATCTCGATGCCGGTGACGGGTGTCGACCAGCGGACCTCGGCACCCAGCTCGGTCGCGACGCGCTCGAAGGCGGCCAGCGCGTCGGCGGCACGGATGCGACCGCTGTCGGGCACCCAGAGCACATCGGTCTCGAAGCGGAGGCCCGTCCAGCGGCGACCCGCGTCGCCGGGCGCGACGAACTCGCTGTCGACGCCTCGTTCGGCGTGCAGCTCGCGCATGCGGCGCAGCATGTCGGGGCGACCGTGGTTGACGACGCCGACGAGGTCGAGCAGCGGGGTGTCGGTGACGACCGCGAGCTCGTCCCACAGAGTGCGGGCGCGGGCGACGAGGTCGACGTACTCGCCGTCGTCGTAGGCGATGTTGAGGTTGCGGGTCGTGCCGTGCGAGGCGCCGTGGTGGTGGCCGCGCTCGAAGCGCTCGAGCAGCACGACGTCGTGCCCGCGGACCGCCGCCTGCCAGGCGGTGGCGAGGCCCATCGCGCCTCCTCCGACGACGACGAGATCGACGGTGCGTGCCATGGTGCGCCTCCTGGGTGGGGTGGGGTGTGTGGTGGTCGTGTGGTGCGGGGTTCGAGTGAGCGTACGGGTACGGGAGGGGGTACGGGTACGGGAGGGGGTCGAGTGCGGCCGGTCGGTGTCCTCGACGGGGGGGGGGGGGGGTCAGCGCTGACCCGCCACGGATGAAGGGGACCCGCCGCAGCCCGGCCTGGTGCTCAGGCGGCTCGGCCGAGGAGGCGCGGGGAGCCGAGGAGGCGCGGGTCGCCCCGGTCAGTCGAGCGCGTCGACCTCGGCCCGGGTCGGCACCGAGCGTGCGGCCCCCTCGCGCCCGACGGCGACGGCCGCCGCCCGGGACGCCGTCTCGAGCGCGTCGCTCCAGAGGTCGTCGTCGGCGAGCGACGCGACGATGTAGCCGATGAACGTGTCGCCGGCCGCGGTCGTGTCGACGACCTCGACGCGGTGGGCCGGCTGCTCGACGGGGTGCCCCTCGCCGACGAGCATCGACCCGTCGCCACCGAACGTGCAGAGCAGACGGACGCCGAGCCGGTCGGCGAGGTCGGCGGCGGCGGCGCGGGGGTCGTCGGGCACGGCGGTGTCGCGGGGGTCGGCGCGCGCGGCGGTGTCGCGGGGGTCGGCGCGCGCGGCGGCGTCGGCCTGCGGGTCGGCGTCGTGCCCCGCGGCGCCCTGCGCCTCGGCCTCGAGGAGGTCGGCGAGCTCGCTGCCGTTGACGACGAGCAGGTCGAGGTCGTCGACGATCGTCAGCACGCGAGGGTCGGAAGGCGCCGAGTTGAGCACCACGAGGGCGCCGCGCTCCTGACCGGCACGGGCGGCGGCCGCGGTGATCTCGAAGGGCACCTCGAGCTGCAGGACGACGATGTCCCCCTCGCGCACCTCCTCGAAGGAGGCGCGCACGGCTTCGGCGTCGATCGCACCGTTCGCGCCGGGGACGACGGTGATCAGGTTCTCGCCCGACGAGTCGACCGAGACGATGGCCCGGCCGGTCAGCTCGTGCTCGATGCGGGCGACACCCGAGGTGTCGATGCCCTCCGCCTCCAAGGCGGCGACGAGCTCGTCGCCGGCGGGGTCTGTGCCGATCGCTCCGACGAAGCGCACGACCGCCCCGGCACGGCGCGCGGCGACGGCCTGGTTGGCGCCCTTGCCGCCGAGCTCGCGGCGAGCGCCGGTGGCGGTGATGGTCTGGCCCGGCGCGGCGTGCTCGACCACGGTGAGCCGCAGGTCGTCGTTGATGCTGCCGACGACGTGGACGGTGTGCGGGGCCATGGTTCCTCCTGGTCGCGGGCGGGCGGGCGG
>NZ_CEEDMT010000025.1:0-30518 GCF_979256015.1 Frigoribacterium sp. AC759
CCCCCCCCCCCCCCCGCCGCCCCCGCCGCGCGAAACCCCTCCGGGCACGCCGACGGGCCGCGCGGCACGTGCCGCGCGGCCCTGAGCTCGAATCAGAGCGCGGCGACCCCCGCGAGAGCCCCGGCATGCCGCACGACGTCGTCGGCCGCGAAGCGCTCGGGCTCGACCCCGCCGGCCCCCGACACCCGGAACACCGCGCTCTCCCCCGCGAGCAGCGTCACCAGCCCCCGGTCGACCGCGGCCCGAGGTGCGGCCCGATCGACGAGCAGCGTGACGTCGCGGGCGTACGCCGACGCCGTCACGGTGACGAGCACGTCGCCGTCCGAGTCCTCCGAGCGCACGGCCGACGCCGTGACCGCCCCCGGATCCAGCCGCTGCCCCACGACCTCGGCGGCGTTCCAGACGGCGCGCCCGGCCCCGAACCCGTCGAGGTCGACGACGAGCACCTCGGTGGCCGGGTCGAGGCCGGCGACGAGTTCGGCCGGCAGCAGCACGGTCGACGCGCCCCGCGCATCCACGGCCACCGGCACGTCGACGGCACCCCGGCCCGCACCAGCCCCAGCCCCAGCCCCAGCCCCCCAACTCGCACCAGCACCAGCACCAGCACCCGCGCCCGCGCCCGCCCCCGAGTCGCGCTCGAGCGGCACCACCCGCACGCGCGCCACCCCCAGCCACTCGGCGGCCGTGTCGTTCAGCAGCACCAGCGACAGGCCGGAGGCGCGGGGCTGGATCGTCGCCAGCCGCGGTTCGTAGGCGGCCCGCAGGGCGAACCAGAGCGGCTTGCGGTGCTCGTCGAAGTCGACGGCGGCCCACGAGACGACGGGCCAGTCGTCGTTCAGCTGCCAGACGATGGTGCCCGTGTTGAGCGGCGCCAGCGACCGGAAGTGCTCGACACCGAACCGGATCGCCGCCGCCTGGTTCAGCTGCGTCGCCCAGTGCCACTCGTCGATGGAGGTCGGCGTCGGCAGGTGCCCCCGCAGCCCGCGTTCGAGCTTGAGATTGCCGTCTTCGGCCTTCTGGTGCACGAGCATCTCGTGGCCGTAGGGCTCCATCGGCTCGTCGTGCACGACCGCGGCGAGCGTCGACCAGGCGGGCGGCCCCTGGAACCCGAACTCCGAGACGAAGCGAGCCGGGTACTCGGCGTAGGCGGTGTAGTCGCGGTCGTTCCAGACGTCCCAGATGTGCATGGTGCCGTGCCGATGGTCGTTCGGGTGCAGGTAGTCGCCGAACGAGTACGGGCTGCCGGGCGAGTACGGGCGGGTGCCGTCGAGCTCGGCGACGAGGCGCGGCAGCAGGGTGCGGTAGTACCCGTCGCCCCAGGTGCGCCCGGCCAGCGCGGCCCGCCAGCCCCATTCGACGAAGCCCCAGATGTTCTCGTTGTTGCCGTTCCAGATCGCGAGCGACGCGTGCCGGCTCAGCCGCGTGATCGCCTCGCGCGCCTCCGCCTCGACCTCGCCCGCCAGCCAGTCCTCCTCGGCGTAGGCGGCGCAGGCGAACAGGAAGTCCTGCCAGACGAGCACCCCGGCCTCGTCGCAGGCGTCGTAGAAGTCGTGCGACTCGTAGATGCCGCCGCCCCACACGCGCAGCAGGTTCATGTTCGCGTCGACGGCGTCGGCGACCCGGCGGCGGTACCGGGCGGCGTCCATCTCGGTGAGGAAAGCGTGGTCGGGGATCCAGTTCGCCCCGCGGATCTGCACGACCTCGCCGTTGACCGACACCGTGAACGGCGTGCCGTGGGCGTCGGGTGCGGTGTCGAGGGTCACGGTACGGAAGCCGACCCGCGCCTCCCACGGCTCGTCGGGCGAGGTGCTCAGCGTGACGCGGACGGGGTAGAGCGGCTGGGCGCCGTGACCGCGCGGCCACCAGAGCTCGGCGTCGGGCACGACCAGTCGCAGCCGCGCGGAGGCCTCCCCCGCCGTCACGGCCGAGGAGGCGCGGTGCCCGTCGACCTCGACGGTCACCTCGGTCGACCCGCCGCCCACACCCTCGCCGCCCGCCCACTCGAGCTCGACGTGCGCGTCGAGCACGCCGCCCTCGTCGGTGACGTCGACGAGCGGCCTGACCGACGCGATCCGCACCCCCGACCAGCTGTCGAGGCCGATCGGCTTCCAGATGCCGCTGGTCGCGACGTCGACGCCCCAGTCCCAGCCGAAGTTGCTGGCCGACTTCCGCAGCATGTTGAAGGGGTGGTGGTTGACGTGCGGGAGGGCGCCGTGCCGCTCGACCCGCGCCTCCACCTCGGTGACGGGGGCGGCGAATGTGATGGTGAGGCGGTTCGCCCCGGCGACCAGCGCCTCCTTCACGTCGAATCGGTAGCTGCGGTGCTGGTTCTCGGTCTCGGCGACGAGCACCCCGTTGAGCTCGACGCGGGCGACGGTGTCGAGGCCCTCGGCGACGAGATCGTGGCGGTCGGAGCCGTCGTCGTACCAGTCGAAGACCGTCGAGTAGCGCCAGACGGTGCTGCCGATCCACTGCTGGGCGGCCTCGGCGTCGCCGTCGAACGGGTCGGTGATGAGACCGGCGGCGAGCAGGTCGGTGTGGGCGCAGCCGGGCACGGTCGCGGGGAGGCGCGTGCCGGCCAGGCGGGCGGCGAGGTCGTCGGGGACGGGGCCGGAGACGGCCTCGAGTGTCCAGCCGTCGTGGAGGGGTGAGAAGACCATGGGTGCCCTTGCTAGGAGAGGTTCGGACGTCGGTGTCGCGCGCTCGCACTTTGTCAATCGACTTTATTAAGCCGTGCAGAGCCTACGATATCGCCAGGAGGTACGACATGGTCAACCCGCGTCCGCTGTTGGCGGTGCCCACGAGCCGAGCGCTCGCATTCGACCTGATCCGCTCGCAGGGGCCGATCAGTCGAGTGGAGCTCGCCGAGTCCACCGGCCTCACCCAGGCGACCATGTCGAACGTGGTGCGCCAGCTGCTGCTCGACGGACTCGTCGTCGAGTCGGGTCGTCGCGAGTCGACCGGCGGCAAGCCCCGTGTGCTGCTGACCATCGACCCACGAGCACGGTATGCCCTCGGGGTGCAGCTGGGTGCGGACTTCGTGACGGTGGTGTTGACGGATCTCGGCGGCGCCCTCGTGGGGAGGAGCCGCGTCGCCGGCGTCTGGGGGCAGTCGCCCGAGTCGGCCGTCGCGTGGATCGCCTCGACGGTCTCGGCCTTCCTGGCGTCGATCGGCGTCGAGGCCGACCGGGTGACCGGCCTCGGCCTCGTGACGCCCGGGCCGATCGACCTGACGACGGGCAGCATCCTCGGTGCGCCGCCGTTCGAGGAGTGGGCGGGTTTCCCGCTGCGCGAGGCGACGGCCGAGGCGACGGGTTTCGCGGTGATCCTCGACAACGACGCGACGGCTGCGGCGATCGGCGAGTTCTGGGGCGGTGCCGTGGGCGACAGCGCCGCGCACTGCACCGTGTACTTCGGGGCGGGGATCGGCGCCGGGATCGTGCTCGACGGGGCGATCTACCGGGGGGCGAGCTCGAACGCCGGCGAGCTCGGGCAGATGCGTTACCGGGGGCCGGGGCCGGTGGCGCACCGGGTGTCGGCCGAGCAGCTCGCCGGGCCGGTGAGCGTGGCGCTCGGGGCGCGGGCGGCGGTGGCGGCGGGGCGGGCGACGAGTCTGGTGCTGACCGACAACGAGGATCCCTTCGCCGACTTCACGCTGGTCGCCGAGGCGGCGGTCGAGGGCGATGCGCTGGCCGTCGAGCTGATCACCGAGTCGGCGGACCACCTGGCGAACGCGGTCGTGTCGATGGCGAACCTGCTCGATCTCGACTCGGTGGTGCTGGCCGGGCCGTCGCTGACGACCGCGGGGCCGCTCTATCTCGAGGTGGTGCGGCAGCGGATCGCCGACGACTTCTTCGCCAAGGGGCGGCACCGGGTGAGGGTCGAGCTGTCGGCCTACGTCGCCGATGCGGCTGCTGTAGGAGGCGCGGCGCTGGTCCTGCAGAGAGAGGTCGGGGCGCGTCGTGGGCCGGGTGGTGCAGGCGCGGGTGCTGGTGCTGGTGCTGCGGGTGCTGCGCCGGTGTCGCCGGCCTGATCCGCGCCTCCTCGGTGCTCCGGGGGAACTCCGGTCCAGTGGTCAGAAGATGTTCTTCATCGGCGCGAGAAGGACCACTTCCGACCACCGAAGCCCCACGCCAGTCTCAGGGTGGGCAGAAGACGCCCTTCGTCGGCACGCGAAGAGCATCTTCTGACCAACGCCGTCGCGCGCGGGTTCAGTCCGACGCCAGCGCCGACGCCGAGACCGCGGTCGCAGCCTGGTCCGCCCGCCACGCCCCGACGAGCGTGCCGATCAGCATGCACACGATGCTCACGATGATCCACAGCGCTTCGACGCCTTCGCGCAGCGGCACCGCCACGGGGACGAACGCGGCTCCCACGGCGAGCGCGCAGCCGATCGCGACGGGCACGAGGGCCGCGCGGTGCCCGGCGCGCCAGGTCTCGGCCGACTCCATCACGTGGCGGAACCGGATGCCGGCGAGCTGGTTCACGCCGAGGCGTCCACGGGCGGCGGCGAGGGTGGTGCCGAAGACGACGGCGCACCCGGCGAGGACGATGAACGGCACGACGAGGGGCATCCCTCCACGCTAGGTCACGCTCGGCGCGCCCGCATCCGTCGAGTGTCGTCCACGGGGTGACCCTGGTGACCCGCGCCTCCTCGGTGGGAGGTGCGGTGCGGCCCGGACTCACCGCTCACACCCCCACAAGGAGGCGCGGCGCCGGTCTCACCTGCGCCCCTAGTGTGGAGGAATGATCAAGTCCGAGAAGACCCTGCTCGTGTACGCCATCGTCGGGCTGGTGTTCGGCGCCGTGCTGCTCGTCTTCGGGCAGCCGATGGGCTGGCTGCTGCTGGTCGGCGGTCTCGGGCAGTTCGGCTTCATCTTCTACCTGAAGCGCAAGCGGCAGGAGGCCGAGGCGGCGAACGTCGCGCCCGCCGCCTCCGTCGCACCCGCGGGTCCGGTCGCGCAGACCGCGGCCGCCGACGCCGGGACGGACGCCACGGACTCCCCTGGCGCCTCGACCCCGCGCTGACCGGAGTCGCATTCGAGCTATTACGCATGGAGACGTAAGAGCGAATCCGCGAAGCCCCACCTGTCGCCGGCCACCGCACCCGCGCCTCCTGCTCGCTCGGAGGTCGGTCGTGTTCCGTCCCCGAGGACGACCTCACTGCACCCTGCGGACGACGCCCCCGCCGCCGGTTCTGCCTAGCGTCGAACCATGGCCCTCACCCACGCTCCCGCAGCCGCCGCCAGCACGCCCGCCCGGGCCGAGCCGCAGCGCCGCCGCTCGACGCTGATGTCGCTGCTCCCCTGGACGACGGCCTGGGGAGGCGCGGCCGCGTTCTGCCTCATCCCCATCGGCTTCGTCCTGTTCTCGGTGGTCGTGGAGCAGTCGGCAGAGGGGCTCGCCGCACTCGCCATGGTCTTCCCCGTGATGCTCGGCGGGGCGGTCGCCCTCTGGTTCTACGGCCTCGTCGCCGGCCTGCTCGCCGGCCTTCCGGACTGGCTGCTGCGCCGCCACCCGCGTCTGCGGCCGTTCGGCGCAGCACTCGCCGTCGTCGTCCTCACCGTGCTGGTCGCTGCGCCCTGGGTCGTGGCGAACAGCCGAGTCCTCGACCTGCCCCTGTCGGCGCCGACCACCCTGACGTCGACCGCGATCATCGCGGGGGCGACCGCACTGGCCACGCTGGTGGTCGTCCTGCTGCACGGGAGGCGCCAGCGCCGCCTCGAACGCGACTCGACTGGTCAGAAGATGTCCTTGCAGCAGCCCTGAAGAGCAGTTTCTGACCACTCGAGGGCGGCGCCACCGACGACGAGCGCCGGAGCCGAACCCGCGCCCGACCCCGCGCCTCGATCACCCCGAGGTCCGCCCCTGCCGCACGTACCGGTACACCGTCGGCTCCGACACGCGCAGCGCCACGGCCACCTGCGCCACCGCCCCCTTCAGCAGGAACACCCCCGCCCGCTCGATCTCGCGCACGGTCGCGATCTTCTCCTCGGGTGTCATGCGCTGCGGGTCGACTCCCCGTGCCGCCACGATGCGCGCGACCCCGTCGAGGGCGAGCTCGTCGACGTTCATGCTCAGCCGCTCCGCGACCAGGGCGGGCGACTGACCGGCGTCGCCCGCGCCTCCTCGGCTGGCGCCCTTGACCAGCCCGGTGGTCGCCGTGATCGCCTCGAGCAGATCGCGCGCCCGGGTCCGACGGACCGGTGGCCCTGTGGCATCCGCGGCTCATGCGACGCCGACGCAGCCGCCTAGGTGGCTGGCTGAGCTGAAGCGACCGGCGGTGTCGACGCCCGTCAGGTCACGGGACCGGAGCGACGACGTCCCAGCTCGCGGAGTACTCGAGCAGGAACATCGTGACATCCCGGCCGGGTCGGAAAAGGGTGCTGACCCCGAACCGCAGCCCTTGCGCTGGCGGAAGGGAGGCGCTCACCGCGATCCGCTGAGAGTCGACGTCCGGACTGTCGGTCGGTTCGGCGGCGATCTTCTGCTGCAGTTCGCGAACGCTGTCCGTCGGCAGGCCGATCGCCTCGAGTGCTTCCCGGTATGCGGCGACGCCGGCGTCCGTCCCCTCGACGGCGGGGGCGTCGACGCGCAACCCGAAGGTGCGTCCCTTCGGCACGAGGACCTCGCCGGTCGTCGGGCTGACGACTCCGTCGGGCGAGTCGAGCAGCTCGAAGATCACCTCGTTCGCGCGCGCGTCGACGGTCTTCCCTTCCGGCAGGAGGAATCGCACAGGGCGGCCGCCGCCGCCCGAGGAGCTGTAAGCGCCCACTTCGATGTCCGAGATCGACTCGTCGCTCGTGTCGATGCCGAAGGCCTCGGCGCTGGGTGACACGGTGAGGTCCCAGACCTCGACGCCGTCTTCGATCGTCATGGCGGTAGGTGCCGGGCCGTCGTGGCTCACGTCGAACTCGCTCACGTCGGGCCGGTCGGATGCACCCGGTGCCGACTCGGCCCCGGGTGCGCACCCGGCGAGCAGTCCCATCGTCGTCGCGACGAGCACGGCGGCGACGAGGCCGCGGGTGCTGGTGCTGGTGCTGGTGCTGGTGCTGCGAGTCATCGCCATTCGAAGTCCCCCGTGATCGACTGGTCAGAACATGCCCTTCGTCGACGCGCGAAAGACATCTTCTGGCCACTCGATCCTCCCGCAGAACCCGCCCCTCCTCCACTGAGCATGACTAGCCGGGCTACCGCGTGTCCGACCCGGCGCTGTCGAAGCGATGATCTCGAGCGTCTTCGGCGGTGCGATACAGCTCGCCCCAAGCCAGGATCTGGGGCTTGTCGGCATCAGACTCGAGCTCCTCGTTAGTACAGATGTAAACGAAGAAGGGGAAGGTAGCCGGCATCCAGATGTCGTCCCCGTCGAATCGATTGACCAGGAGGACCTCATCGATGCCCAATGGGTAGCCGACGTCCTGGCCCAAGGCAGCCGGGTCCAGACTCACGACTAGCGCATGGCGATCACCTTGCAGTGTCTCTCGCGCCCGGATGTCGCAGGCGAAGACTCCAGAGAAGCGCGCGCTGTCCAGCGACGAGAGGTAGAAATTTATTTCATTCATCCTTCAGAACTCCGGATTGACGCCGCTGACCCCGTCGACGCGGATGGCCCCGCTATCGATCCCGTTGGGGATTATGTACTCTGCTGTGCCGCCCGGGTGCCCGTCCAGGGGTAGAGCCGACCGCACGACTACGACTGAGCTGGGCTGCATCAACGTACCCTCGATGACGAACCTCCCCGAGTTCTCAGCCCCTCCGGACTCCACTCCGCCAGAGGGCAATCCGGCGGCGTCTCGGTAGTTGGACACGGACCCGGGATCCACGGGTGGCCACGACGCACCGCCTGGCAGAGCGTCGTCACCGTACACACGGTAGATCGTCTGCCCGGTCGTCGGCGTCGGCAGCATGTCCCCGAGTCTCGGCGTCGGCAGGTCGACTTTGGAGAGCACACCGCCGGTCGCCGTAGAGACGGCGGCACTGCTGACAGCAGTGCTCACCAGGCCAGCAGGTGTGACCGGTGCACCGCTGACGGCCATCTGAGTGGCACCTTCGACGGCGCCTTCCGCCGCGTTTGCCACCGCGTGCTTGCCCAAGAGGGGTCAAGGGTCGGCGCCGTATCAACTGGGACCTGCCGCCGGGTTGCAGCAGCTAGTCGGTCCGCGCTCTCCACGTCCTCGCGATGGCCTCCACAATGGTGCCGACTTCCTCGTGTTCCCAGAACGGCAGCACCGTCACGGGACTAAGTCGCGTTCGGTCCCACAGCTCCAGGGCTCGGCGCTAGAAAGGGCATCAAGTACTCGCGGAGCGCCGGGTCGACGACGTACACGTAGGTTCCGCGAATCCCGCGAGTCAGCAGCACGCCGTAGATGTTGAGGACGAACTGCCGGACTTCGGCGTCGGTGTACCGCCGTCCCAGCTGCTTGTTGTTCTCCACGCCCTTGACGTCGAAGTACGAGCTCCGATCGACCAGCATCTGACCCGTCGCCGCGTCGTAACGAAGATCGCCCCCGATGATGACGCCTGCGTAGTTCAGGTCGTAGCCCTGAACCGTGTGGATGGAGCCGACCTCCTCGAGTGCGTTCTTCGACGAGATCCAGTCCTTCGTCGTCCCGTTCCAGCGCAGACTGACGCCATCGATCTCGATGTCTGCAGCGGAGGGGTCCTTCTTTGACACCCACTTCCAGGCGTATCCGGCGACGAGGCGGGCCAGCCCACCCTCGGCGTCTCGTGCTCGGATCTCGCGATGCATCTCCCCCAGATCGTCGAACATGCGGAGGTCGTAACCGTCGAACTTCTGAGGAGCAGGTCGGTCGACCTGCGGGGTCCGACCGTCGATACGCAGGACTCGTCGGACGTAACCCACGAAGTCGGCGCCCGCCTGGACCCGCATCTGCGTGGAGAGCCCGTAGTGACGCCCCTCGGAGCGAGCCGTGCGCAGGAGAGCTTGTACGGTCTCCTTCGAGAGGTCCGCCGGCCTCACACTCTGAGCGACGTCCACCAGCAGGATCTGATGGCGGCTCTTCGCGACGATCCAGTCCAGTTGCGTCTTGGACAGATCGTCGGCACCGAACAGTCGCGTGTTGATCTCGGGGAACTTCTTGTTCAGAACACCCGTGGACTGGTTCGCACGCTGGTTCAGACGATGAGCCTCGTCGACGACGAGAAGATCCCACTCCTCGTCCGACTGCCCGATGTCGAACGGGGTCATCACCATGCTCGGGCTGAGGCCGGGTGTCTTGCGGAAGACCTTCTTGATCGAGTCCCGAAGCGACTGCTGCGGGATGACCATCCCGACGCGCAGACCCGCGAGCATCTCGGCGTAGTCCCCGAGGAAGAAGTCCGAGAACAACGAGTCGCCGTCGATCTCCTCAGCGGACGGATCCGCGACGATGTCCATGAGCAGCTTCAGCAGGTAGACGGCGACGACGGTCTTGCCGGTCCCCGGCTGCCCTTCGATCACGAGGGTGCCCCCAGCCCCCTCTCGGATGTCGTCGAAGAGGCCTTCGAGAATGTCCTCGACGGCCGCCGCCTGATCCTGTGTCAGGGCCTTGAAAGGCGAGAGCTTGAAGAGATCGCTGTTCTCGATCTCGGGGATGGGCCTGGTGAAGACACCGTCCGCGCGAAGCCGGTTGACGACGCCGTCGAAGACGGAACGGTAGCGGTTCCGGTCGTAGTAGTTCGCAGCGGTGATGCCGTCGTTGCGATTCAGAACGCTGTACGAGCCGTCGGCGGAGAGCAGCTGGATGAGGCGCGACTCAAGGTCGAGGCAAGCCGACTTGTTGAAGGTCTCGTCGACGATGACGCGGATGCTGTCCAGCTGGCGCTTCTCGGGATTGGCGAGGTGCTGTCTGAGCCGGGCGACGGCGTTGCGGGTCTCCCCGACGTAGATGTCGCGGAGTCGTTCTTCCGGGTGCCGACCCGACTTCGACGCACTCGTCTGGTCGAGCACGTACACGACGGGCCAGTCCCTGTGCCTCGGGTCGAGAAGGCCCCAGACATCCACCGACTCCTTGTCGAAGGCCAGAGGCACGATCTCAGAGGGCGTCATATTTCTCGCTTCGTCCTCGGGCCTTCTCCACCGGGTACTTCCGCCGCGTCACCTCGAGCTTGTCGAGCACTATCTGATCCGGGTCCACCCCGAGCCGATCAGCCAGGAGGAGGCAGTACGTCAGGACATCTGCGAGCTCACCCTGGACAAGCGCGGGGTCGAAATCAGGCCCCCATTGGAAGCACTCCAGAAGCTCGCCCGCCTCGATGGCGATACTCCGAGAGAGGTTGTCCTCCGAATGGAATTGATCCCACTCACGTTCGCGCACGAAGGCGCGGACCGCGTCCTGGGCCTTAGTAGGTGCCATGACCGAACGCTAACAGCCGTCGACGAACTGACCACCTGCTCAAGTAGCGATTCTTGACGGCGCCGTCCGCCGGCCTGTCCGTTTCGCGCTCTCGCGGTGAGAGCGCGGCGGGGTGGCGTTGGCGAGCAGCACCTCCCTGGGGCTGATGCAGGTGGCGGTCGGTCTGCCGCGGAGCGAGGTGCTGGTCAGCAGTGCAGAGTTCCCATCGAACCTCTACGCCTGTTGGAGAGCCGAGGATGCGGGGCTCACCACGACCACTCCTGGATCGACGACACGCGGCCCGAATCAGTCGAACTGCTTAGCGCGAACGTCCTTCTCACGACGCCGGAGCCGTAGTGAGGCCACCCTTCTGGTCAGGCGACGACAGGAACCGACGGTGCGGTCGCCGCCGTGGCGCCAAGGCCATTTATTCGTGCCTGCACGATGGCTTGGCCGATGTTTCCGAGTAGGAGCATGAGCGCGTAATTACCGCCCGTGCCGAGACCTGTCACGGCGTTCATGCCCTTTGCGAGCGACCAGAAGTACCAGAAAGCGCCGAACGGGCACAGCAGCCACCAGGTGGTCATCGCAGCAGCACCGGCACGGTTGACTTCGCCTCGAGTCTTCGCGCACCACACGATCGAGTAGATGCCGAAGGTGATGAGAGGCAAGAGCAGGACAGCCGCCGCGGATCGTCGCATCAGCTGAGTATTTGTCGTCATCCGCACAAGCTATGGGCCAAGGAGACATAACACCTAGCCCCCTTACGGGGCCCTGGCCCACAAGGTCGGCCCATGGCGCGCCGATTCAGTGCAGCCTGTGCCAGACGGTGGACCATCAGATAACGGTCGTTCCGCCGAGAACTCGTCCGTTCGCAAGAAGGGGCATCGACTTCTTCCACCGTTGTGCCTTGTCGACATATCGAGCGTGGCGCCGATAATCATGCTCCATTGCGACAACCATCATTGTCGGGGGTGCTCAGTAGTGTCTCCTTGAGCAGCAATGGGCTGTTCATCGACAAAGGAGTCACCTATTTGAGTACCCGCTTACCATTCCATCGTGTTGACCGACCCCGACGTGCACCACGTCTTCAGCAACTGCCCCAACGGGCAACAGATTCCAGCAGCCAACAAGCGCACCGGAACCCATGATTGGCCGCTCTGCGGAAACTGCAAGCGCATGTAGCAATCCGGTGGGAGACGGCTGATGCCGTCTCCCACCTCGGCAAGTTGGTCCCGTCCTTCGAGCCGGCGATCTGAACTCAGATGCACCTGCCGTCGATCATTCGGTCATGCGGCCGGCCAGGTCGGCGCACTCTCGACAATCGCCGCGTCAACGACTTCGTCGTGAATCCTCTACTCTTTGGTACCGCGCACCCAGCGACTAGAGGCATCGGATGACTGACGAGAAAACTTCGTACGAGACCAGAACGATCCGCTCATTACGAGGCCTCGAAGCCCGTACGCGATCAAAATGGGAAGCCGATGGCTGGGAAGTAATCAGCGAGACACCGCGCGGGCTGAGAACAGATATCACGTTGAGGCGACCCAGACCACGACGCCCTGTTCTGCTCTACACCGTCGGCGGCGCAGTGCTTGCCCTCGCGATAGGTGCCATTGCTCTGGCCGGAGCGCTGTCGGGAGACGCCCCTGAAGAGAATTCGTCGGCGGCCTCAGCGGAACCCTCTCGAACGGTCTCGAGACTGCCGACGCCTACGAGCGTCGATAGTCCGTCTCCCGTGGCGACCTCGACTGCTGTCGCGAAGGACAGAGATGCAGAATTCAAGGCCCTCCTGAACCTTGGTGACTACTGCGATCCCTCCATAGCGTTGTTTGCGGAAGCTCATGAAGACCAGATCGTCACCTTCGACGGCCACATAGCCGCATTGAACAATCATGGAAGCAGTACGACGCGGTACGACATCCTGCTTGGATCCGGCGACTTCAGCCCGACAACTGCTTTGGGGCCTGCTTTTCAATACCGTGACGTGAATACGATCAGTGATCTCAATTACTCGGCCAGGACGAACGATTCCGTCGGCGTGGGCACGAACCTACGACTCACAGCGCGCGTCGGTGACTTTGAACCCGAGTCGTGCCTCTTCCGGCTCGAACCCATCGAGACCACATTCCGCTGAAATCACGTCAGCTCGCCGAGCTGGGAACCAGCGCGATCCTGTCCGCCATGCCGCTCTCAATCGTCCTGACCGTCCGACCGACTCGTGAAACTCCTGAGTTGGCCTAACACCTCCTGCCGACCCGCCCCGGCCTGCCGCCCTGACACGGGCGCTCGGGCCGCCTCAGCGCCCCCAGCAACGCACTCCCCCGCACTATCGCAGCGACAGCGACTCATTCGGTCGAAGATCGGCATGCACCATCGCCTGTCTATACGTCTCGACCATGTCGTCGAAGGCGTCCTGTCTCTGCTGTGGAGCCAGGATGAACGCCCTATTGCTGGTGTGCCTAGTGTCCCAAGTGTGTATTCCTCGGTGTCGCACGAAGGGGCCGACGTAACGAGTCGATCTGAGCATCCGCACGGACCGGTGAGCATCACCGCCGTGGGCGACGATGGACACCACATTCGGACAGAGTTCGAGCAGGCGACGAAGGGCTTGCACTCCCTCTTCGATGTGTTCCACCGGCAGACCGTCTGGCATGCGGTCGTGGACGTACCAGGGAAAAGCGTTCCATGGCACGACGTGTTCCCTTGTCAGTCCAGCAGAGGCGTACACGTGCAAGAGCCGTTCGGCCGAGGCATCGTCATTCTGAACCGAGAGAAATCCCGAACCTTCAATGCCCCCTGCTCTCGGCCCTGGGTTCGAGGACAGCGACAGGACGCGTGCGGATGACGGGTCATAATGCGGGGCTATGTCCGGCATGCCCGGGAGTTCCGGGTGCTCGGCTCGGAGCCGACTCGCGAAGTCCTTGAATGGAAGCATCCGCTTCTCGGCCAGCGCAGCCTTCTGGCTTTCTCGATACGCCGGGTCTCTCATTCGTCGGGGGATCACGAGGATTCACACTATTGGAAGCATGGGGCGATGCTCTCGCGTCCTCGAGGGTCGACCCAGGTGATGCGCGTCTGGCTGCCTGAGTGGCTCGCTGACCGTGAGGGTGTGCTCGACAGGCTGGTCGCGGCCGTCCCGGCGCCGGTGGGCCGCTAGGCAGAGCGCTCGGCACCTGCCGGCGGCCCCAGAACGGGGTCGCCGCCACGGGTGACTGCGGACCATGTGTATGTGAGCATGGATCAAGGATTGTGCTCGGCGTATGCGCAGTCGGATCAGGAGAACGAACGTGGTGCACAACGGCTATGCGGTCATCGATTTCGAGACGACCGGGCTCTCACCTCAGCACCACCATCGGATCATCGAGGTCGGCATCGTCCACGTCGCTCCCGACGGCACAATCGAGGACTCGTACGAGACCGTGATCAACCCGTCTCGCGACCTCGGCCCGACTCATATCCACCAGCTGCGTGGCGCGGATGTCAAAGACGCCCCTCCCTTCGCCGACATCGCGCCGAAACTCGTCGAGCACCTCCGCGGCCGGGTGCTCGTCGCGCACAACGCCCGGTTCGAGACGACGTTCCTGCGTCACGAGCTCGCCAAGCTCGGCGTGACGTCTCCCATCACCGACGACGGCGCGCTCTGCACCATGAAGCTCGCGACCACATACCTGCCGGGGTCGGGGCGCAAGCTAGCGGACTGCTGCGCCGCGTTCGACATCCCGTTGGTCGACGCCCACGAGGCTCTGGCCGATGCGCGTGCCACGGCGCACCTCCTCAGCGCGTACCTCGAGGCGGGCCGTGATCAGAGCGCCTGGTGGGCGCAGTGGGGCGACTTCGCCGCGCAGGCTCCCTGGCCGGTGCTCACGACGGGCTCGTCCGCTCCCTGGATGTCCCGTCGTCGCGGACTCGACGTCGACGCTCCGGCTCTCGTGCGCGCGGGCCAGCCCAGCGCAGCGCTGGTCGGCGACGAGAAGTCGTTCCTCGATCGGACGACCGATCGTCTGCGACCGATCGAGGGAACAGGTCGAGAGCTCGACTACGTAGCCGTGCTCGACCGGGCGCTGTCCGACGGCTTCCTGTCGGTGTCCGAGAGCGAAGAATTGCGCAGCGTCGCCGAGGCCATCGGCGTCACCCCGACCCGTCGTGTCGAACTCCACCACGAGTACTTCGACGGGATCGTCGATGCGGCGTGGGCGGACGGCGTGCTCACCCCGGCTGAGAAGGCCGACATTGAGGCCGTGGCCATCATGCTCGACATCGCCGCTGGGCCGCGCCGCGCAGCACTCGAGTCGCGGGCGGCCACAGCGATCGTCGCGGAGACGGCACCCATGACGCGTCTGGCACCCGGCGATCTGGTCGTGCTCACCGGTGAGATGTCCGAACCCCGCGAGCGCATCGAGGCACTCCTGATCGCGCTGGGGGTCGTCGTGAAGGCCGGCATCACGAAGAAGACGTCCCTTCTCGTGGCCGCCGACCCCGACAGCCTCTCCGGCAAATCCCAGAAGGCCCGCCAGTACGGCATCCCGATCGTCGGCGAGGCCGAGCTGCGCGCCTTGCTGCGGTCTGCGTAGTCGGCCCGAGACCAGAGATAGTGCCCCGACGGCGACTCGTACCGTCGGTCCCGCCCACCACACACACCCCAGGAGTCACCGATGGATGAAGCGTTCGACGATGAGATCGAGATCATTCGAGACGACGACGGGATGGCCGTCATCGGCAGTGACGCCGCCGTGCAGAGTTTCCTCGAGTCAGAAGGGCTGGTGTCCAAGGACCTCGGGCTCGATCGACTGAAGCCTGTCCTGAGGGGCGCTGCGGCGGCAGCGCAGACCGGGTCGCAGATCGCGGGCTCCTCAGGGCGATGGGTGAAGCTGACCAAGGAGTCGGCACAGGCGATGAATCGCTTCCCTCTCATGAAGGGTTCGCAGGCGGGCTTGAGTCGCGGGGTGCTGACCGACAACGGCAAGATCACGGGACTCGTCCAATTCGCCGCGGGGAAGGGCACGCTCGTGGCCAACCCGGCGATCCTGGCGGGCGTGGGCGGAATCATGGCACAGGCCGCGATGCAACAGGCGATGGACGAGATCACCGACTACCTCGCCGTCATCGACGCGAAAGTCGACGACATCCTCCGGGCCCAGAAAGACGCCGTCCTGGCGGACATGATCGGAGTGGATCTCGTCATCGCAGAGGCCATGACCGTCCGCGGTAGCGTCGGGCGGGTCTCCGAGATCACCTGGTCGAAGGTCCAGGCGACGTCGATCACCGTCGCTCGGACTCAGGCATACGCGCTGCGCCAGCTCGACGCCATCGCAGAGAAGCTCGAAGGCACGACGAAGATCGGGGACCTCGCCGACCTCTCGAAGAAGGCCGAGACGCAGGTTCACGACTGGCTGGCCGTCCTGGCCCGGTGCTTCCAGCTCCAGGATGCCCTCTGCGTGCTCGAGCTCGACCGTGTCCTCGACGCATCGCCTGACGAACTCGATCAGCACCGCCTCGGGCTCAAGAATGCACGACAGAATCGCCTCGCTGTCATCTCCAAGAGCACGGAGCGCCTGATCAGTCGGATGGACGCTGCGGCGGGGATCGCCGGGGCAAAGGTCCTTCTCCACCCCGTGGCGGCCGGCGCTGTCGTCCTCTCCAGCAACCAGGTCGCTGCCGGAGTGGGTCAATTCCACCAAGGACTCGGCATCGAGGGCAGTCGGGAGTCGCTCGAGGCCAAGCGGTGGCTGTCTGCCGTCGCGGAGGTTCGAGACAAGGCCGTCGAGACCGGGACGACGGGCGTGGATGCCACCAGGCGCCTGGGCTCCGAGGGCCGAGACCGAGCACGTTCGATGACCGGGAAGCTCGCCGGTGGCATCGCCGACCGTGCTCGACGACGCCAGTCGGCCGAGAAGGATTACGAGGGCGACGACGCGGGCTGATCATTCGTCGGGGCCTGGGATACCACGATGCTCAGCATCACCGTCGCCAGGATCGTCAGCACCGTCGTCCAGAGGACGATCGCGACGGCCTGCCAGAGCGCGAACCGGCACGGGCGAGCCCTCCCACTCGATGAATTGCACCGCCCCGGCCAGTTCGACCCCGCCCCGCTGCACGATATTTGGCACCTGACCGACCGCTATTCGCTCTAGCAGAGGGGGCCGGACCCGCCGGTGCGGCGGGTCGGTGTCATCGGTGGCTGGTCAGCGCTGACCAGCCACCGATGACAGGAAACCGCCCCACCCGCTAGCAAGCACCTCACTCCCCCTCCGGGGCAGTGCCGTCTCTCGGGCGGCCAGCGCCTCGAAGGAACCGGTGCTGATCAGGCTGGCGCGATACAGCACCTCGCGCTGGGTGCCGTTGTAGAGCTCGCCGACGGACTCGGCGACGGTCGCCTCGGCCGAGGAGGCGCTCCCCCACGCCCGAGACCCCGGATCGTTCAACCACGAATACTTCTCGACCATCGCGGCGAGCACGGGCGCGTACTGCTCGCCGAGACGGCGGCGGTGGCGCGGTCGGTTTCGGCCGGCAGCTCGTCGCGGGCGATGTCGGCGGCGGAGCGCTGGGTGTTGACGAGCATCTGTAGCAGGTCGCGCATCGCGTCGTCGTCGAACACGCGAGACCAGATGAGGAGGAGCGACTGGTCCACAGCGCTCAGGTCGTGCCCCGCTTCGGCGAACCCCTCGGGCAAGGAAGCGCTGGTCCCGTGTTGCAGGATGGCGGCCAGTTCGCGCCGGATCCGTTGCAGGCGCTCGATCGTGGCGGCATTTTCGGCGTCGATGATGCGCAGGGCGCCATGGGGGTCGTTGTCGGTCGAGCCGATGATTTCGATCTGGGCGAGGGGAACGCCCAGCTCGGTCAGCCGGGTGATCTGCAGGAGGCGCACCAGGTGTCGCACCTCGTACTGCTTGTAACCGTTACCGAGCCGTTCGGACTCGTCGAGCAACCCAAGCTGGTGGTAATGACGAACGGCCCAAGCCGGCACACCTGTTGAACCTGCGGACGAGGTCGGTGTTGCGATCGTGGGCCGAGGCCAGTATCTCGCATCCACGCTGAATTAGTCGCCGGATCGCTGAAGTGCAGTTGCACACGTGGTGTGGGTGAGACACGTGCCGCTAGTCAAGCAACCACGCAGTCGTTGTCATTCGTACGCCGGCACCCTCGGACTGCATCATTTGGACGGACGAGATGAGGCCGAGCCCTGAAAACAGAGGATCGTCGAACTGCACGATCTCGCCTGGATGGTGGAAATTGTCCGCCTCAAATTGTATTGTTGCGGCATTAGGTCCTGGTACGAATTCCAGACCCTTCGTCAAGGCGACGGGTTCTGGCTGACCGTTAAAGATCAGGTGAGAGAGAGCGTCGATACAGGCGAGTTCGACGATCCGGTCGACCCTTTCGAACGCGCCCGCGAACGCATGAGCCGGACCGGTAAGCATCCCGATCCCTTCGGAGACTATTCGCTGCCGGTGCGCGTCGCGCGGAAGCGCGAGTTTCGATTCAAGAGGATCGAGCTCTGCTGGCGATAACCGTATCGCAATTTGGCGACGCGACTCCGAAAGCTGCTTCTTGTCGCCATCAAGGAGCTCTTCTTGACGCAACTCAAATTGTTTCCAAGCTTCCGTCTCTCGAAGTCGGCTGTGAAGAGCCACGACCGCTTCAACAAAAGCGGCGGGGTTCTTGACCCCGAGCGCATGCGGAATCTGCTCGCTAAACGGCGAATTCTGCATACCGCGCGCGTATTCCTCTTGACGCCAAGGGACTCCCCATGTGAATTCATTCGTGGTGCGGTGGGTACCGCGAGACAGCTGCGGTGCTTTGATCGAGGGATAGCCGGGAAGTTGAGCCCGAACCCATGCAAGTGTGCGTGTTGATGCCACATAGATTTTCTCTGCGTCTTGCATGAACTCCGCCGGCAGTTCAGCGCCCATCGCGCCAATGAGCGTTGGTAACCATTGAGCAATTTTCAACGGCTGCCGCATCTCACCTGAGAACATTGTTTTGAGTTGACCTAAACCATCCGTCCACATGAAATTCGCGCTAGACCTCACTGGTGAGGTAATGGTCTCCCTGAAGCGAATCACTGTCTCTGAGCTTTCCCATTGGAGTGCGAGGTCGCTCAACTCGGGCCAGAAACTCGACTGATTCAATGTTTGCTTTCCTGTTCAAATGTCAAAGCCAGTGAGCAATCGTGGTGTCACAGATTGCTTGCTTGACGGCCTGTGCGGCGGTGGCCGTCGCTGAAACCCGCAGCCGGACCAGAGCATCGGTTTGTCCATAGCTGCCCGCTGGCCCTTTAAATCTTGCGAGTTCCTCGAATCGAGCTGATATCCGGCCACTGGGTCGATAAGTCATGGGCCAGGGAGAAAACTCATTTCTGTGATCGTGCGTGACAACCATTTCAACACCCCGGTGCCCAATTGCGCTGAAGACCGCGAGCCGGAACTGCTCCGGAATTACTTCAGAAATAATCTTCTCTATCTCAAGCTCCGTGTCACGCGCATGCTTCTTAAGGTCACGTATAATACTCTCGGCATCCTCAGTTGGTGCCCGATCCGGCAGAACTTCCAACTTAGGCTTGAGCTGCTGACGAAGCCAGGAACTCCACAGAGTTGCGACGTACGAAGCGAGGTCGCCTTCAAGTTGGACACCACCAAGCCGGCGAAGCTCCTTCACGCCGTCCGTGGAGTTTAGGAAGCGGCTCGGCCCGGTCTGGATAGGCACCGCCCACGTCCGGCCCGCAGAGTCCGTAAATAGGCCCACCTCAAACGCCCTATCGAGCAGCACGCGTAGTACTTGAGCCACGTCCGTGGGCTTTGACGGAGGCGAGCCTACGTACTGGATATGTGCCAGACGAGGAATTAGCCCCGGAACATCCTTTGCTACATGAAGTACAAGCGGGGCTTGCAGCCCGCGCAACTCCCCTGCGAATCGCAAGCGCTCCTCATCCTGCTCTTGCAAAATGAGCGGCCAATCCACATACCCCAAAGCATGTGCCCTTCCGGCCAAGTAGTCGGCGAATGAGTCGTGGGTAGGGACGAGGATCTGGTCGAAGCCGATCTCCGTGACTAGTCCGGATCTACGAATCGATTGACGGACGTGATCAAGAGCACTCTCCGAGTCATCGGGAGATAGCTGAATCACAGCCTTGCGAAGCTCTGCGTTCCATCTGAGCGTGTCCGTCGCTCGCGTACCGTCGTTGAGCAGGCTCACGAACGCCAACCCGGCCGAAGCAAGCGTCAGCGCATAGTCTTCGGCGCCCACGCGTCTGAAAATCCGCTCAAAGAGTCGGCCATATAGTTCCGCACGCGAACCAAACGCGCCGCTAAAGTTGCGCTCGTCGAGTGCCAACCGAAACAGAAGTGGGACGTCAATTCCGCTACCCAGCTTGCGTCGGATCTCCGCGACAACGGCAGGCACGTCGCTCTCGGTTTCCATCACCGCGCGTGCGATCACTTCCTGATCATCGGATGACAGCCCAGCAAGCTCAACAATTTGAGGCTCAACTGTCGAGGGCAAAATTCCACGCATTGGAGCGATGTTGCGGCCGACTAAGACCAAATTGGGTCGTCGAGAGTGCTCCAACGCTATCGATGCGAGGTCCTCTGCCAACGCTTTGCGTGAGTCTCGCGAAATCTCGGAAGCTCCGTCAATAAGAAGAGTGGCCTGCGGGTCATCGAGGACTCCACGTGCTACTGGCATTGGTATGTGCCGACCAAGGCGGCGCTCAAGTTCAGCCTGGACTAGAGAAGCCAGGCGACCGGCACGGTACTCCTCCGCTCGAACGACAATCACGGTTTTCGAGGCGCTCGCAGCCGCAACACGTAACCATGCAGCTCCGGTTGACTTCCCGGAGCCGGTCGGGCCGGAGATGATTACTGGGACGTTACTGCCCAGCAGATCGTCAGCACTCATCGAGACGTCCTCACCAGGCGACCGACGGCCAGACTTTCGGCACTCGAACTGCGGAGCCACCACCGCTGAATCACGTGGATCACTTAGGACACAGCCAACGTATTCTCCACGAATGGCGTCTCCCCAAAGTTGCCCCCCGTTAGGACTCGCATCAATGTGGAGCAGGCTCGCTATTTCTTCTCGAGAGAGCAGGCGCTGGGATGCAACGTGTTCAGACGCTCGGGCGAGAATAGTGCGGTAGAAGGCATTCACGAGCGCCGTCGCTTGCTCGGTGGCGTCGCGGTCCGCTCTAATAGAGACCAATCGCGTTCGGACCTTCGCAACCGCCCGGGAGAAAAGTGCGTCATCGTCGGCGGAGTCCAGTACAACACGAGCTCGTTGGCCAAGTTCCGCGAGCTGTGCATTTCCCGCCATTACTTCGGACAAGCCAAGGCCCTCTTCGATCGCGTCGCTGGAGGTCTCTCTCGGAAGCGCTCCTGCCAGCCGAGCACCGATGCGACCGTTCGTCACAAACTCAAACCGCGTGAGCGGGTCCGGCTTTAGAGCTGCCCACCGGACTAGAATGCTGCGCACCTCCGACTTTGTCCACGCATAATCAGGGCCGCGGGTCTTAATCTGTTGAACGAGTCGCAGCACTCCACCTTTACCCATTACCTCCACGTCATACAGATCCTCAGCGCCTTCGACGCGTATGGCTGTAAAGTCGGCGTCATCCAGGCAGTCGAGTGCCGTGATTACTGAACGAATTGCTTGGTAATGGATACCTCGGACGGTGTCTGTTCCTGCCACCTGCACATTCTCGCACTGTCCTTGGCCTGTCGACCTCGCCTGGCCTCGCCCTTCGGTCGCCTGGTCCGCACCCCCACTTCTGCGCGGTATCCATGGGACTGGGGCGTCCGAATCCCCACGATGGTGTCGACGGAGTGTGCCTTCGTCTCCCGGACAGAGTCCACGACCGAATGTCCACGTGTCGCCTGTACCGACCCTGAGGCCAAGGCTTGAGTTGATCCACCAAATGAGCCATCGTTCGGCAACTCGGCCACAGCCTTGCAATGTGAGCTGTGATGAACGAGAAAAGCCCCGAGGCGAGTCGGGGCTTTTCTGTGCTCACAACCTCAAGGAAGGGGGCGTGCTGCCATTACACCAGCGCCGTAAGCCCACATCGATTCGATTACGTACTGCCAGAACTTGCGTCCCGACGATTGCGACCGCCAGGCGGTCGCGTGGTTGTAGAACTTCTTCGTTATGTTTGCTCTCATGGGGGACTTCCTCTCCTGGTTGTCGTTGTCATCATGGGTGTTGGCTCTTGACCAGTCACTCACTAGGCGAACGACGCCGAGAATCAGCAGTGCCACCACAACCTCAAGGATGACGCCCCATTTTTGAAGTGGGTCCACCCCCAGCTTTCAGGCTGCGAACCCGACGATTCTAGCAGGCTATCGACATGCAGCGGCAGGAGAAATTGGAGGTTTAATTAATTTCTGATCCGTGAGGATTTCGGTTCGCGCGCAGCGATGGTCAACGCGCCAAAGCACGTGCTGCGGAGTTCCGTCGCAAGGTGGTCGCGGTCGTCGGCAAAGGCGAGGCTCCGATCAGTGCATCGCGAAGGACTCCGGGATGTCCGAGTCCTGTCTGCAAGTCGAGCTGAAGATCGCCGACGTCGAACACGTCCCCAAATGGGCGAGACCTAGGCCTAGGCGAGCGAGCTGCGCGCAGCGCGCATACGGGTCCGAGTGCTGGAGCTGGAGCTGGAGCTGGAGCTGGAGAACAGCTATCACGTCGGGCGGCCGCTTATGAGGGCCAGACCGCTCCCACGTGATGTTCCCACGGGTCCTTGACCTTGCCGCTGATCCGATCCTGATGGCGGTGACCTGCTGGGTGCGGGGCTTCTCGAAGCAGCGCTTATGTAAATGACGCGCCGATTCGGTCTCGCAACGCGCTTGCGACAGCACCCACCTCGTCACTACCGCCATCCATCTGAATGTCGATGAGCCGGTAGTCGGGTAAAGGTTTAGCGCCGACGGGCTCGCGGCCGAGACCGGCTTGAGTGCGTCGGAGCGGCGAATCGGGCGCTTGTGCTCCGAGCAGCGGGTCTGATCTCTCTTCGTCAAAAAGTGCGTCCACACCGCGAAGCTCGCCCGCCCGCTCACGACGATGTGGTCGAGCTGGACTCACCGCCTAGCGGCCCTAGCTGCTCTGGATCACCGGCATCACCGACCACTCGACGAACGAGGGCGAGCTTTTATGCGATCAAGCATGTTCGCTCGAGGCGGATCGTCGGCTGCTCAAGAAACTCGAGGATGACCACAGACCTGGCCGTCGCGGCTCTTCGCAAAGTCGAAACCTTATGCGCTCCGGTCGGGACGGCGCTGCATTCCGACTAAGGGTCGCAGTTCCGGACGAGCGAGTTCGTCGAGCCGCTGCGCAGAAGTGGAATTATCGGGTCGATGGGACTGGTTGGCGCCTCTGAGTATTAACCGGCGATAGAGGGCTTCTTCTCGCTGCTGCAGAAGAACGTCCTCGACAAGGGCCGCTGGCACACAAGGCAGAAACTGCGGCTATAGATTGTGCCCTAGATCGAGCGGACATATGATCGCCGAGGCAGGCGGCGAGAGCTCGGCAGGCTCACCTCGATCGAGTTTGAGACGATCAACACAGGAGCCTCTCACGCGGCGTCAAAAGTCGAACAAAACGAATCCACGAAACCTCCAGCAATCCCATCAGAGGCTTTAGACTTCAGGCGTCGGCAGGAGAAGAAGTTAGATTTTCGCCATGAATACATATTCCCGCAGGTGCGCACGACGGGCCAGGTTATGGGAAGCGACCGAAACAGATATCGCGCATCGGACGACAGCGCGGGATCGGCGGCTCCGATCGGTTAGGAGAGGTCACGTCGTGGTGACACTTCAGACCTTCTAACCAGGAAGTCTCGGAATCCCCGTGCGTTTCCGAGATATATGGTCGGGCTGACAGGATTTGAACCTGCGACCCCTTGACCCCCAGTCAAGTGCGCTACCAAGCTGCGCCACAGCCCGAGAAAACTGTTGCTGAGCAACCGATTCCTTGGTGTTGCCCCGACCGAGGCAACTCAACGAGCATAGCGGATCTCAGGGCGTGCTGCGTCCACCTCGAGCCGCGCCAGTCCCCCACGAGACGGCCGGGTGTGCCAAATACTCAGATCTCGCATACATGAGACATGATCTTCTTCGTGGGGATCGCGGAGTGGACGCAGGGCGAGCATCGGCGACGCCTCGAACTCTGGAGCACCCTCACCGAGACAGGTACCGCCGAGGGGCTCGCCCCTTCGACCATTCGCGACATTCGCCTCTACGCCGGGCAGGCCGGCATCTTCTTCGACGGTGACGGCATCTGGAACACCGGCGGCCCAGGCCGCGTCGCACTCACCCTGAAGCTGACCGACAAGACCTACGCCGACAACGCGACCGACGATCAGCTCGACTACCACTACCCGAGCACCGAACGGCACCCCAGCTTCGACCGCAACGAGATCGCCTCCGTCAAACGCGCCCAGGGCCTGGGCCTCCCCCTGTTCGTGACCAGCCCCAACCGCCTCCAGAAGTCCCGCACCGACGTCCGCCTCGGCTACGTCGACTCCTACGACGACGACGAGGCCATGTTCTTCGTCACCTTCGTCGAATCCGTCCTCCCCCTCGCAACCCCCGACGAGCTCCCCACCACCGACGACGACGCAGCCCTCTTCGGCGGCCTCCCCGAGCAGACCCTCCGCCTCGTCCAGCAGCGCACCCAGCAACGCCGCTTTAAAATTGACGTCCTGAACCGCTACGGCGAGAAGTGCGCCCTCTGCGACATCACCACCCCGCGCCTCATCCAGGGCGCCCACCTCATCCCGAAGAGCATCGGCGGCGCCGACGACGCCCTGAACGGCCTCCCCCTCTGCCTCAACCACCACACCGCCTTCGACGCCTTCCTCCTCCGGATCGCCCCTGACGGCAGCGACATCACCTACGCCCCAGGAGTCTCGAAGTCCCTCCTCCAGGTCACCCGCGACGACCTGACGCACTTGCCAGCCAAGCCTTCTGCCAAGGCGCTGAGCCGCTTCTACCGCACCGACGCCGCCAAGGCCGCCTTCGCCACCTGGGCCTGACCAGCCCCGAGTGTTGCGCCGGGTTACAGCACCCGCGCGCGCAACACGACGTCGCACCTACCGTCAGGGCATGCCCACCACCGCGACCACCGCCTCCCGCGCCCTGCCGATCTCGGTCCGCGGCGTCGGGCGACGGTTCGCCCGCGACGTGCTGCGCGGGGTCGACCTCGAGGTGGCGGCCGGCGAGATCGTCGCCGTGCTCGGGCCGAGCGGCTGCGGCAAGTCGACACTGCTGCGCCAGATCGGTGGACTCGACGTGCCCGACAGCGGCAGCGTCGTCATCGACGACTCCCCCAGCCGGCCCGCCGACCAGCGGTGCGCGATCGCGTTCCAGGAGCCGCGCCTCCTGCCCTGGCGCACCCTCCGCGACAACGTCGCCCTCGGCCTCCCCAAGCGCAAGACCGACGGCAGCAAGCCCACGAAAGACGAGAACCGCGCCCGCATCACCGAGCTGCTCGACCTCGTCCAGCTCGGCAGCGTCGGAGGGCACCGCCCCCGCCAGATCTCCGGAGGCATGGCCCAGCGCACCTCCCTCGCCCGTGCCCTGGCCCGCGAACCGACCATCCTGCTGCTCGACGAGCCGTTCGGAGCCCTCGACGCCCTCACCCGCCTCCGCATGCAGGACCTCCTGCTCGATGTGCACGACGCGCTGCCGACCACCGTCGTGCTCGTCACCCACGACGTCGACGAGGCCCTCTACCTCGCCGACCGCATCGTCCTCCTCGACGACCTCGCCGCGGCCGACTCCACCCCCGACACCGCCCACCCCACCAGCATCCGCCGCGTAGTCGACGTCCCCGGAGCCGGCCTCGGCCGCCGCGATCGCGACGACCCCGCCCTCGCCACCCTCCGCCACGACCTGCTCGCCGAGCTCGGAGTAGTCCGCACCCCCCGCGCCACTCCCGCCCCCTAGACCATCCCCACGAACCGCACCGCCCCCGACAGCACGGAGACGACACGATGACGACCCGCACCTCCCCCACCCGCCGCACCCGCACCTCCTGGGCCGGCGCCCTCGCCCTCACCGCCGCGACCGCGCTCGCCCTCACCGGGTGCGTCGCCGGCGAGGACGCCCAGGGCGACGCGGCCGGCGCGGGCACCGGCTCCGACGACGCGGCCAGCACCAGCACCAGCGGCGAGTGGTCCACCGACACCCTGAACATCGACTTCGCGACCTACAACCCCCTCAGCCTGATCGTCAAAGACCAGGGCTTCATCGAAGAGGCGCTGGGCGACGACGTCGAGGTCACCTGGACCCAGTCGGCCGGCAGCAACAAGGCCAACGAACTGCTGCGCGCCGGAGCCGTCGACGTCGCCTCCACCGCCGGTTCCGCCGCTCTGCTCGCCCGCTCGAACGGCTCGCCGATCCACACCATCGACATCTACTCGCAGCCCGAGTGGTCGGCTCTCGTCGTCCCCGAAGACAGCGACATCACCGACGTCGACGATCTCGAGGGCAAGACGATCGCGGCCACGACCGGCACCGATCCGTACTTCTTCCTGCTGCAGGCGCTCGATGAGGCCGGGCTCAGCGCCGACGATGTCACGATCGAGAACCTCCAGCACGCCGATGGACGCGCCGCTCTCGAGAACGGCAGCGTCGACGCCTGGTCGGGCCTCGACCCGATCATGGCCGCCAGCGAGGCCGAGTCGAACACGAAGCTGATCTACCGCAACGTCGACTTCAACACGTACGGGTTCCTCAACGCGACCGAGTCGTTCATCGACGAGTCGCCCGACGTCGCCCAGGTCGTCGTCGACGCCTACGAGAAGGCCCGCGCCTGGGCGGAGGACAACCCCGACGAGACCGCGAGCATCCTCGCCGACGTCGCCGGCATCGACCCCGCCGTCGCCACCAGCGTGCTCGAGCGCACCCACTTCGACGTCGACCCCGTGCCCGGCGACGACCAGCGTGCCGTCCTCGAGGTCGTCGCGCCGATCCTCGTCGAGACCGGCGACGTCGCCTCGCAGGGCACCGTCGACGACGCCCTCGACTCGCTCTTCGAGCCCTCCTTCGCCGAGGAGGCCGACCCGTCGTGACCGATCTCGTCTCCGGCAGCACCCGCGAGGCCGACGCCCGTCAGGCCGTCCGCGACGGGACCGTCCCTCCGACCGCAGAGGTCCCCGAGGAGGCGCGCCGCACCTCCTCGGCCCCCTCCCGTCGCCGACGCCTCCCCCTGGCACTGCTCGGGGTGCTGTTGCCCGTCGCCGTGCTCGCCGCCTGGCTCCTCGCCACCGGCGTCGGAGGCGTGCCGAGCTATCGCGTCCCCTCGCCCCTCGACGTCTGGACGGCCGGCGTGCAGCTCGCCGGCACCGGGCAGCTCGGGCAGTACGTCGCGATCTCGGTGCAGCGGGTGCTGATCGGCTTCGCCGTCGGCTCGCTGATCGGACTCGTGCTCGGCGCCGTCGTCGGGCTGTCGCGGGTGGGCGAGGCCGTGCTGGCGCCGTCGATCGCGGCCGTGCGCGCGGTGCCTTCGCTCGCGTGGGTTCCGCTGCTGATCCTGTACCTCGGCATCGGCGAGGACTCGAAGATCACGCTGATCGCCATCGGCGCGGCGTTCCCGGTGTTCACGACCGTCGCCGGGTCGCTGCGTCACGTCGACCCGCACCTCGTCGAGGCGGGGCGGGCCTACGGACTGCGTCGGGTGTCGCTGTTCACGCGGGTGCAGCTGCCGGCGGTGATCCCGTCGCTGGTGTCGGGGCTGCGGCTCGCGCTCGCGCAGGCGTGGTTGTTCCTGGTCGCGGCGGAGCTGATCGCGTCGTCTATGGGGCTCGGGTTCCTGCTGACGGAGTCGCAGTCGAACGGTCGCGTCGACCGCATCTACCTGGCGATCCTGCTGCTGGCGCTGCTCGGGACGCTGAGCGACACCGTGCTGAACGTGGTGCAGCGCGTGGCGCTGCGCCGCTGGCGCTAGCCGCCCCGCTCGCGCCAGCCGGCCCCCTCGCGCCAGCCGACCCCCTCGCGCCAGCCGGCCCCCTCGTGCCAGCCGACCCGCTCGCGCCAGCCGGCCCGCTCGCGCCAGCCGGCCCCCTCGCGCCAGCCGACCCGCTCGCGCCAACCGACCCACTCGGCCGCCTCATGAACCGCGTTCGCGAAGATGAACCGCGATCTATCGCAGTTCAACTTCGCGAACGCGGTTCATCGGAGCACGAGCGCCCAGCGCGGTCATCGCCTCGACGATGCCGCGGGCCGCACCGGCTTGGGGAATGCGGCGCGCATGTGATCGCTGGTGAGCAGATCGCCGATGCCGATCATGAGCAGCGAGAACACGATCTGCTCGACGACCATCCAACCGGGGTAGAGCCCGGGGATGGTGGCGACGATCAGGGTCACGATCGGGAAGATGCGGCTGAAGAGCCTGAGTCGTGCGTACGCCCAGTAGTAGCCGAGCTGGGCGCGCCAGGCGAAGACGTAGAGCGAGGCGGTGATGAACAGGACGACGGTCGACCGGAACCACACCGCCCACGGGACGTGCTCGCCCCGGCTGGCGAGGACCGCCGCGATGAAGATCGCGGTCAACCCGACGACCGTCTCGCCGAACAGCAGCCATCGGATGCCCCCGAAGCTGCGGACGGTGCGCGGGTGCTCGCGCATGTCCTCGTGGATGACGTAGCCCGCGTGCCGCCCGCCCGCGAACCGGTCGAGCTGCAGCCGCTGCCACACCCGGTCGGCGGCCGCCGACAGCCCGGTCACCGAGGAGGCGCGGTGCCACAGCCCAGCGCCCGTCACCTTCGCACCTCGCCCACGCGTCTCACGAGAGACAATGCTGCCCTACCCGCGCCCTCCCCGCGCTCCGACTGCTCGGGATCGGCGGTGGATCACGCTCAGTAGCTCGGCCCTCGGACCTCGCCGGGCTCGATGTCCGCACTCGGCGACATGGTGGAGAGGTGCGCCGACCGACGGTCCAGGGCCATGGACAGGAAATACACGGATCCTCCCGGCCCGGTGATCACCAGCTGCGGGGAGCCGTCGGGCATCTGATCGCGTTCGGCGGTCCAGCCGTCACACCCTCCCCAGTCGTCGACCGCCGTCTCGAAGTACGGCTCGGCGTCGACAGGCCCGGTGAAGACGATGTCCAGGTGCCCGGCCCAGTGATGGGTCCCGTCAGAGGAGGTGAGGATGCTGCCCTTCGGGTTCTGCACCACCGACGCGACGAGGGGCTGCGGAATGACCTTCGCCACCTCCAGAGCCGTCTCCTGCGTCTGTTCTTTCGCCTCCGCCAGGGCGACTCCTGCGGTCGTCTCCGTCATGTCCACCTGCTCCGTCATCTCCACCTGCTCCTCCTTCTCCGTCGAGCATCCGCAGATGACGAGAGCTGCAGCGAGAACGACCGACGGCACGAACACGGACGTCAGTCTCACCGCGTCACCAGCCGTTCGATCCGCTCGAGTGCTTGCAGATTCCGGGCATTGTTCTGCGCGATGAGCGAGTGGTTCTCGACCAGGATCTCCATCTTCCGTTCGAGTGACGTCGTCAGAGCGAGTTCCGCATCATGCGGACCCTTCAGGAGTCCCTCGTTGTCGAACGCCCAGTGGTTGCCAGGGTTCCTGCCGCTCCACACCTGACCCGACCACTGCGCGACCTGCAGGAAGTCGAGGTAGCGGTAGTCCGTGTAGGTCGTCCCCTCGCGGGGCTGCCAGGTGCTCGGCATGCCCGCGCCGGCCAGGGACACGACGTGGTCGTAGTGAGCACCCGCCACCTCCGACGACGTCACGTTCGCCAGGCCCCAGCTGTGCCCGATGCCCGCCTCGCTGACGAGCGCGGGGTCGTAGGACTGCCGGAGTCCGTTCTGCAAGCCGACGAGCCGGGCGGCCGTGGGCTCTGCCAGGACCGGCACATTCGCCTCGGGGATCGTCTGCGGGAATCGCCCGTCTTTCGCGACGAACGTGACCGTCCGTCCGTCACGCGCGGCGAACCAGTCCCCCACCTGCTGCACGCCTCGTGGCTCTCGATAGAACGAGTCCAGCGTCGTCCCGGTGCCTGGCACGTAGGTGATGATCGTCGTCGTCTCGGGGCCGAACTCGCCGATCATCTCGATGATCCGATCGGCGGCCGGGTCGAAGAGATACAGCTGCACGGTAGGAGGCTCGGCGACGGCCCCCTCGAGATAGGCCCGCTCTCGCGTCATCGCCGCGATCTCGTCGGCGGTGAACCGGGCGCCAGGTGGCCCCCCGGAGGCCATCATCGCCTCGAGCTCGTCGCGACGACGTCCGGCGTTCACCCGGTTCGCGAGCACCCGCGCCGACGGCGGCAGACCATCGAGCGACCCGACCACCATGGGCGCCCCCACCACCAGCGCCGCCTGCTCAGGGCTCAGCCCGTCGTCGTCGATCGGCCCTGTGCGACCCAGCTCGTCCCACCACGCTCGCACCCGCTCGGGGTCGGCCCGGAACGCCTTGTCGACCAGCTCGGGGTGGTCGTCGAGCAGCAGCCCGAGATCCGTCCGTGACAGCCCACCCAGCAGCGCCAGCAGCTGCTCGGCCGACGGGGTCGCGACCGCCGCCTCGCCGATCGCCCGCAGTCGACCGATCGCGACCGGGTCCGTCAGCTCGTCGATGCATCGACGATCGGCCGCCGCCCGCTCGTGCTCCAGCTCGTCGACGGCGCGCTCGACGGCGCGCAGCTCGCGCTGGTCGTCGTCGATACGACGCTGCAACGTCGACCTCTCGCCCGCCCGGAAGTCGACCGCCGCGGCGACCCCGGTCGGATCCGCCACCGCCAGCTCGGCTGCCTCGCGCGTGATCGCATCGACCCGCGCCTCCCCCAGAATCAGCGACGTGTGCGCCTTCGTGCGCCGCGCCTCCAACGCCCGCAGCCGGTCTTGGATCGCCTCGACCGCACGCGCGTAGACCCGCAGAGACGACGCGTGCCGCTCGAGCCCGGCGGCCAGCGCCGTCAACTCGGCGGCGACGTCGGCGGTCGCCGCCGCGAACTCCCGCCCCGAACGCCCCTGCCACGAACCGGCCGCCCACGACGCCGCCTCTCTCAGCTGGAAGGCGGCCAGCTCGTGGTCGTCGGCCTTCAGCGATCGCGCTCGTGCGGCCCGCTCGATCGCCTCGACCGATCCCGACCCCGGACCGGCGCCCGATCCCGTCCCGCCGAGAACCCCCGTCGCGGTCATGGACGGCCCCCCGCCGCAGCCCCGACCCCGGTCCCGGCC
>NZ_CEEDMT010000026.1:0-18276 GCF_979256015.1 Frigoribacterium sp. AC759
ACAGCTCCTCCCCCACCACCTCCTCCTCCTCGACCGGGCTGGACGCCGCGCTGTCTCCCGACACGGCGACCCCGCTCGTCGACGACCCGGCCCTCACCGAGACCATCGCGACCGTCGACGCCAACCGGCACACCCTCGTCGAGAACGTGATGGGCGTCGTGACCGGGGTGTTCCTCGCCTCGTTCGGGCTGTATCTGCTCAAGGAGAGCGGGTCGGTGTCCGGCGGCACCGCCGGGCTGGCGCTGCTGCTCAGCTACGCCACCCACATCTCGTTCGGCGTGCTGTTCTTCGCCGTCAACATCCCGTTCTTCGCCCTCGCCCTGTGGAAGAAGGGCCTCGCCTTCACCCTCCGCACGACCCTGACCGTCGCCCTCGTCTCGGCGTTCTCGTACCTGCACCCCCTCGCCTTCCGGATCGACAGCCTCAACCCGGTCTACGGCACCCTCGGCGGCAACCTGATCGTCGGCGTCGGCCTGCTCATCCTCTTCCGCCACGGCGCGAGCCTCGGCGGCATCAACATCCTCGCCCTCGTGCTGCAGGAGCGACTCGGCTGGCGGGCCGGATACGTCCAGATGGCCGTCGACGTCGTCATCGTCGCCCTGTCGCTGATCGTCGCGTCGCCCTGGGTCGTGCTGCTCTCGGCTCTCGGCGCGGTCGTGCTCAACCTCGTGCTCGCCCTCAACCACAAGCAGGGGCGGTACCTGGGCCGCACCTGAGCCGCCGAGCGCGACCGGCCGGCCTCATCGCCCCGAGCGCATCAGTCCGAGCGCATCACCCCGGTCACGTCAGGCCGAGCGACCTCAGCACGGTGTCCATCCACTGCACGACCACGTCGCGCTGCAGGGCCGCGGCGATGGCGATCGTCAGCTGGAGCAGCGCCATCACGTTGGCCAAGGCGATCCGCGGCACCGTGGTCGACGGCGGCACGAGGGCGATCGCGGCCAGGGTCACGAGCACGAAGGTGTTGCCCGCCGAGTTCATCGGGACCGTGCCGATCACGAATCCGAGCAGCACCGCCGCCAGCAGGAGCGTCCCGACCACACCTCCCGCGAGGCGCCGCACCACGGTGGTCATCAACCACGCGCTGGCCACGGGTGCGAGCAGCAGCAGGCCGAACGGCGTCGTGAACAGCGACCAGAAGATCGGCCAGCGCGAGGCGTCGTAGTCGAGCACGCTGCGGAACGCCCCGAGGGGGTCGCCGCCGAAGCTCCACTGCACGAACATCAGGGCGGCGAGCGCCGACAGCGTCGGGAACACCAGCACCAGCGCATGCGCCCGGTGCACGCCGACCTGATGCCGCCCGTGCGTCAGGAACGGCACCGTCAGCACCGCGGCCGTCGCGTAGAGCAGCCCGTTGGGGTCGGTGAGGGTCGCGAGCATCAGCAGGATGCCGGCCCGGAACCCGGACTGCGTGTTGCGGTACGTCACGAACCGGACGACGTCGGTCATCGCGAGCCCGAAGAACGCGATGCCGAGGAACGCCGGCAGGTTCTCGGTCGCCAGGAAGAAGAACAGCGGGTTCGCGACGAGGGCGAGCGTCAGCGCCGTGACGGTCGACGCGTGGAAGCCCCGCTGCACCATCAGCTCGATCATGGCGTGCACGACGACGCCGGCGCAGAGGGCTCCCACGATCGACAGGCCGAACGCGCCTCCCGGGGTGATCGCCGCGACCACACCCGTGATGGGCGGGAACGTGTCGCCCAGCCAGGCGGCCCCCGACCCCGTCCAGTCGACGGTCGCGGTCCGGGCCACGAGCAGGACGTTCGCCGACACGGATTCGGACACTCCCCCGACCTCGAGCAGCACCGCGACGATCACGAAGGGCGCCGCCAGCAGCAGCCGCATCGCGGTGCGCCCGGCGAGGGTCCGCGGGAACGCCGAGTGCGTCATGCCGGCGAGCACCGACGCGAGGCGGCGCTCCTGGACGAGCTCGCGCAACGCGAGCGCGCGGGCCGTGCCGCGCGGTCGCCCGACCGATGCCGCAGGAGGCGCGGGTCGCTGCACCGGGACCGGTCGCTGCAGCGCGGCGGGTCGCCGCAGCGGCGGCAGCGTCAGCCCGAGGTCCACCGAGGAGGCGCGGGTCGGGGCGGCGGTCGCGACCGCCTCGTCGACCGGAGCGACCCCGTCTGCCGTCGCCGCGCCTCCTGCGGGTCCCGTGCCGTGCTCGTCGGCCTCAGGACGAGTGCGTGGTGAGGCCATGCTCGGTCTTCTCCCAGTAGTGCGGTCGGGTCAGCAGCTGGGCCAGCGCCTTGTACGACGCGACGGAGTGGAGGATCCAGTAGACGGGGTTGAGCAGCGCCCAGTGGATCAGGTGGAAGGTGCCCCGCTTGTAGGGGCCCATCATCGACAGGTAGACCATGATCCCGTTGCCGATGACGAAGTTGAACAGGCAGATCCAGAGCACCCAGGCGGGGAACACCGCCGCCAGCCAGTCCGACGGCAGCAGCAGCGCGACGACGGTGCCGATGTACGAGGGCAGCACGCCCAGGAACGTCGCCGGGGTGCCGCCGATCAGCAGCGCGAACGACGCGAAGCGGACGAGCCCGATCTGACGGATCAGCCGCAGCGGCCGGCGCGCGTGCACGAGCGTGGTCTGCATGTAGCCCTTGATCCACCGGCTGCGCTGACGCACGAAGTTCGGGATGGAGGTGTTGGCCTCCTCCATCGTCGTCGAGTTGATGACGCCCACGCGGTAGCCGAGGGCGCTCGCGCGGATGCCCAGGTCGGCGTCTTCGGTGACGTTGTACGGGTCCCACCCGCCGAGCCCGACGAGCGCCTCGGTGCGGAAGTGGTTCGACGTGCCGCCGAGCGGGATGGGCAGGTCGGCGTGGTCGAGCCCGGCCAGCATGTAGTCGAACCAGTAGCTGTACTCGAGCGTGAACATGCGGGTCAGCGCGTTCTCGGTGGCGTTGAAGTAGTTGAGCGCCGCCTGGACGCAGACGGTGCGCTCGCCGCCGCGCTCGAAGGCGATGACGGCCTTCTTCAGCTGATCGGGATCGGGGGTGTCCTCCGCGTCGTAGATCACGAGGAACTCGCCCGACGCGAGATAGAGACCGACGTTGCAGGCGCGCGGCTTCGTCTGCGGGTGCCCCTTCGGCACGGTGACGACGTGGAAGTGCGCCGGAGGGTCGGCGGCGGCGATCGCGTCGCGGGTGGCGTCGTCCTCCTCCTCGATGAGGATGAGCACCTCGAGCTTCTCGAGCGGGTAGTCGAGCCCGCCGAGGTTGTCGATCAGCTGCGCCACGATGTTCGCCTCACGGAACACCGGCACGAGCACGGTGTACCGCGGCAGGTCGGCGTCGTCGAGCGCGGCGACCTCGGCGTCGGTGATCCGCTCGACCACGTCGAACCGGGCGCCCCGCATCGCGACGACGAACTTGAAGCCGGTGCCGAGGAGGAACACCACGCTGACGATCGCGATCAGCGTGCTGGCCAGGACGGCCGGAGCGAGCACGGCCGCCGCGAGCATCACGACCCCGAGCACCGCCCCGCCGATCTTCTGACCGCGCGAGAACACCACGCGGGCCGAGAGCGCCGGGTTCGCCCGGTACAGGTCGTTGGCCGCGCTGTCGGCGACGATGTCGTCGAAGACCCGCAGCGTCGCGTCCTTGATGCCCCAGGTCGAGGCCACCCGGAACTCCACGGGGGCGCCGAGCTCGGCCTCGAGATCCGCCTGCCGGTCGGGGGTCGGACGCCGCGCCGTGGCGACCAGCACGCTGCCGTCTCGACGCCGGTGCACGGGCATCCAGTCTTCGGCGATGTACCGCTGCCCCGAGCCCGACCGCACGAGGTCACGGTCGAAGCGGACCGTCTCGGTGTCGAGGGTGTCGACTGTCTCGGCTGCGTCGGCTGCGTCGGCTGCGTCGGCTGTATCGGCTGTGCCGGCTGTGTCGAGCGGCGGATCCGTGCGGTCGGCGTCGCTCGTCGACGGGCGGGTCGGGTCGGGGGCCATGCCCTCAGCGTGTCCTCGGAAATGAGGACACGGCACCCCCCGATGAGGCCGCCCGCCCCGTTGTGACCAGAACTGGGGTCCGCGACGGGGCCCGAGGAGGCGCGGGCTGGCCGCGGAGCGAATGTCGAGTCGCCGAGGCGGTCGCCCTGGCGCCGGGCCGGCACCCGTGGCGGGGCCGGCACCCTGCCGGAGCCGACCCCCGTGGCGGGGCCGGCTCCGGCTCACGGGTCAGCGCTTGAGGTTCGTCAGCTCCTGCAGCACCTCGTCGGAGGTGGTGATGATGCGGGCGTTCGCCTGGAAGCCGCGCTGCGCGACGATCAGGTTGGTGAACTCCTGCGACAGGTCGACGTTGCTCATCTCGAGCGTGCCGCTGGCGAGCGAGCCGACACCGGGCGACCCGGGAGCGCCGATGCGAGCGTCGCCCGAGTTCGCCGTCGCGCGGTAGCCCGACCCGCCGGCCTTCTCGAGACCGCCGGCGTTGGCGAACGTGGCGAGCGCGATGCGACCGACGGCCAGCGACTCGCCGTTGCTGAACTGGCCGACGAGCGTGCCGTCCTTCGAGAGCGAGAAGCCCTGCAGCGTGCCGGCCTCCCGGCCGTTCTGGTCGGTGACGGCGACCGTGTTGAGCGTGGCGAAGCCGGTGATGCCGCCGAGGGCGACGGCGACGCCGCCGACGGTCAGGGAGGCGCCCCCGGCGGGCTGCCGGCCGTCGGCCCCGAAGGTGAGCGCCGTCGCGGGCGCTCCCGCCTGGTCGCCGCCGCGGACGGTCCAGCCCTGCGCGGTGCGGGTGAAGGTCAGCGAGAGGGTGCTCTCGTTGCCGGCCGCGTCGTAGACCTTCGTGTCGCGACGGACGACGCCGCCGATCGCGGTGTCGGAGGGCAGGTTGCCGCCGAGGGTCGCCGTCGTCGTCCGGACGGCGGGTGCGGCGCCGTTCAGGGGCAGCGTGATGTCGCCCACCGCACCTCCTTCGTTCACGACGCCGTTCGTGGCCGAGTAGCCCTGGACGAGCTTGCCGTCGGCCGAGGTCAGACGCCCCTGGGCGTCGAAGTCGAACGACCCGGCGCGCGTGTAGACGGTGTCGTTGCCGAGCCTCGTGACGAAGAAGCCGTCACCCGAGATCATCAGGTCGGTGGCCTTGCCGGTGGCCTGCGCCGAGCCCTGCGCGAAGTTCGTCGAGATGCCCGCGACCTGCACGCCGAGACCGACCTGCGCCGGGTTGGTGCCGCCGACGCCGGTCTGCGGGCCGCCGGCGCCCTGGGTCATCTGCGACAGCGTGTCCTGGAACTGCGTGGTCGACGCCTTGAAGCCCGAGGTGTTGACGTTGGCGATGTTGTTGCCCGTGACGTCGAGCATGGTCTGGTGCGAGCGGAGGCCGGAGATGCCGGAGTAGAGCGAGCGGAGCATGAGTGCTGCCTTTCGAGAGGAGAAGAGGGGGTCGAGAGCGTGAGGGGGGCCGAGCGCATGAAGCGGGTGAGGGCGTGAAGCGGGCCGAGCGCGTGAAGCGGGTCAGGGCGTGAGGCGGGTCAGGGCGAGGTCGTCGCGGAGATGCCGGAGATGAGATCCAACGCGACCTCCTTCCCGGCGACCGTGACCCGGGGGACGGCGTCGGCGAACGAGACGCTGGTCGCCGTGCCGGTGACCGGCTTGCCGTCGGCGCCCGTGTAGCTGACCTCGCGACCGACGAGGTTCGACGCGGCGATGCGCATCTGCAGCGAGAAGCCCTCGGTCGCCGTCGTGGTCTGGTTGGTGATCTGCTCCATCATCGCGAGCTGGGTCGTCTGGCCGATCATGGCGTTCGTGTCCATCGGCGACGACGGATCCTGGTTCTTGAGCTGCGAGACGAGCAGCTGCATGAACATCTCGCTGTCCATTCTCTGCTTCGGGGTGCGCGACGCGGCGTTCGAGTTGGCGAGGGCCGCGGCGGCGCTCGCGGCGTCGACGCTTCCGCTGATCTGGTCGATCGAGGGCATGTCGGGATCCGTTCAGGCCAGGACGTCGAGGGACGTCGAGAGGAGGGAGGTGCGGGTCGGGTCGACCGCGGCGGTCGGGTCGAGGGCGTCGGTCGGGTCGAGGGCGTCGACCGCGGGGCGGCGGGTGCCGGGGGTGGATGTGTCGCCGGGCTGGCCGGGGGTGCCCGATCGACCGGGCTGGCCGGGGTCGCCGGGCTGGCTCGATTGGCCGGACTGGCCGGGCTGCGCCCCGGTGCTCTGGGTGCGCGCGTCGGAGGGCTGGTTCTGGCTCGACAGGTCGATGCCGACCTGAAGACCCGCGCCTCCCATGTCGCGTCGGAGATCGGGGATGATCGCCCGCACGGCGTCGCGCGCCGCGTCGGAGCCGGCGAACATCTCGACCTGCATCCCGGCGGACGACACGTGGGCTCGCACCGTGACGGGGCCGAGCGCCTCGGGGGCGACGGTCACCGTCACCGTGTGGGTGCCGCGGCCTGCCGAGGCGAGCGAGAACAGGGGGCGGGCGAGCTGCTGGCCGAGCGGGGCGGGGGTCTGCGGGCCGGCGGCGGTCGGCGCCGGAGCGGTCGCCGTGCCGGGCCCGGGCGTCACCGGCGCGGGCATCGCGGGAGGGAGCGCCGGAGGCAGGCCGGCGGCCTGCGCGGACCCGGTCGCAGTCGCAGGCGCAGTCGCGTTCGCGGTCGCCGCCGCGGACGCAGTCGCGGTCGCGGAGGAGGCGGGAGGCGCGGCTTCCGACGAGTCCGAACCCGCCGTGAGCGACACGGGTGCGCCGAGCGACGGGGAGGGAGATGCGTCGGCGGGGGCGGGCGTCGTCATCGGTGCGGCGGCGGGCGGCATCGTGGGTGCAGCGGCTGCGGGCGGCATCGCAGGCGCGGGGGCTGGGCTGGCGACGGGGCCGCCTACGGGCGGCGTCGCAGGTGAGGAGTCGGGGCCGGCGGCGCCGCTGCCGGCGGGCGAGACCGGGAGCGGGGCGGGGAGTGCGCTCGCTTCCGCTATTACGCCTGCATGCGTAGCGGCACCGGCGGAGGGAGGCGCGCCTGTTACGCCTGCATGCGTAGCGGCACCGGCGGAGGGAGGCGCGGCGGGGGAGGCACCGGCAGCGGCACCGGCGCCCGCGCCCGCGCCCGCACCGGCACCGGCGAGGGATGCGGGCGAGGCGGGGAATGCGGGCAGGGCGGCGGCGACCGCGGCGTTCGCTCTTGGAGCAGGGATGACGGTCGGATCAGCTGTTACGCCTGCATGCGTAATAGCCGAAGAGGGGGATGTAACCGGAGCCGACGCCGCGGACATGCCCGCAGTTGCCGGGTGAGCGGCGGGGGCGGCGCTGGTGCGAAGAGCTCCTACGCCTTCTTGCGTGATAGCCGATGTCGAGGATGCTCCGGGTACGGGGGGCACAGGGGGCGCGGACGCGAGGGCAGCTGCCAGAGCTGCCGCGGGCGCCACGTCGGAGGGCGCCACGTCGGCGGGCGCCGTGTCGGCGGAATCGGCTATTACGACTGCATGCGCAATAGCCGATGTCGGGGTTGCTCCCGGCTCGGAGGCTCCGGACACCGGGGCAGCCGTCGAGACCGCGGCGCGGTCGGGAGCCGGGGTGCCTGGGGTGGCGACGTCCGGGCGGTCGGGGGTCGCGCCTCCTCGGGTCGTTCCGGCGGAGGGCGCGTCGGATGACGAGGCACCGGCAGCTTCGGCGGCACCCGCAGCACCGGCCGAGAGCATCGCCGCTCCGAACACGACGTCGGTCGCCCGGCCCGAGGCGGAGACTCCGGCGCGCCCACGACTCGACACCGCCCCATCGACGGATGCCGCCACGAACGGCAGGGTGCGCAGACCGCTCACGAGCCGACCCCCGCCCGCATGAGCTGCTGCAGCGCCGCGGTCGTCATGTCGGTACCGGCGAACGCCGGTGCACCGAACCCCGCCGCACCGACCCCCGCGGCTCCGGCCGACACCGCACCCGCCGCCCCGGTCGCCGGGACGACGCGACGGATCGTCGACAGGTCGGCGTCGCTGTACCAGTTGTTGACGATCTGGACGTCCTTGCCGGGGCGAGGCGCGTGCAGCACCTTGCCGTCCCCGACGTAGATCACGATGTGCCCCTCGCCCTTCGCCACGAGCAGGTCGCCCGGCCGCGCATCGGCGAGCGAGCCGACCTCCGCACCCATCCGCGCCTGGTCGGGCACGACGCGCGGCATCGCGACACCGAGCTCCTTGAACACGGTCTGCACGAGGCCCGAGCAGTCCATCCCGCTGCGGTCCTCTCCCCCGAAGACGTACGGCACCCCGAGGTACTTCTCGGCACCCGAGACCACATCGGCCCCGGAGGCCCCGCTGCCCGACGCGACGGCTCCCTTCACGGCATCGACGGAGGCGGTGGTCGCGCCAGCCGCCCCAGCCGTCCCGGCACCCGTCGCCGACGGACCCGCCGCACCCGCACCGGTCAGACCGAGGGCGGCCGCAGCCGCCGCAGCCGACCCCGCGGAGCCGAGCGTCGAACCGGTCGCCGACAGCGCCGACGCGAACGCCGATGCCGACGCGGCCCGATCGGCCGACGACCCGGAGGCGCCGGTCGCGTCGATCAGGCCCGCACGGCCCGCACGGACCTGCTCCAGCTGCGATCTGATGTCGTCGATCCGGGACAGGACCTCGCTCACGGGACTCATGTCGCGCCTCCTCGGCTCTGCGATGCGATCTCGTCGAGCACGGTCTGCTCGGCCCGGAGATCGTCGGCGGCGGTCGTCGCGGCGTGCTGCGCCTCGAGCTTCTCGAGCGCCAGGGCGGCACGGCGCGCCTCGTTGAAGGCCCGCTGCGCCTCGTCGGCCTCAGCACGACGACGCTCGGCGACGGCGTCGAGCTCGGAGAGCATCCCCCGCGTCGACGCCCGCGAGGCCGCGATCGCACTGAGCATCGCGGCGTCGGAGACCTCGACCGGGCCGTCATCGAGGGTGCGACGCGCCGCCATGCGACGGTCGGACGCCTCGCGCAGCCGCTCGTTCGCATCGGCCAACGTCGCCGCCGCCTGACCCTGCTGGGCATGACGCAGTCGGAGCAGCCCGATCAGCGAGAAGACGCGCGCCATCAGGCACCCCCGAGCCGGGAGGTCAGCTGCGCGAGGCGGTTCCACGAGTCGGCCGACGTCGACCGCTCGTCCATGCCCTGCTGCAGGAACGCGTCGATGGCCGACTGGTTGTCGACGGCCGCATCGACCAGCGGGTTCGCCCCGCGCTGATAGGCGCCGACGTCGAGCAGATCCTGGGCGGCCCGACGCGCGGCCATCACCTTGCGCAGCACCGTCGCGGCGGCGCGCTGCGGCGGACTCGTCACCTTCGACGCCACGCGCGACACCGAGCCGAGCGCGTCGACCGACGGGAAGTGCCCGGTCACGGCCAGCTTCCGGTCGAGCACGACGTGACCGTCGAGGATGCTGCGGGCCGCGTCGGCGATCGGCTCGTTGTGGTCGTCGCCGTCGACCAGCACCGTGTACATGCCCGTCACCGAGCCGACCCGATCGGTGCCGGCGCGCTCGAGCAGCCCCGCGAGCACCGAGAACGTCGACGGCGGGTAGCCGCGCGTCGCCGGGGGCTCGCCCACCGACAGGCCGATCTCGCGCTGCGCCATCGCGACGCGCGTCAGCGAGTCCATCATCAGCATCACGTCGGAGCCCGCGTCACGGAACGACTCGGCGATGCGCGTCGCGACGAAGGCCGCGCGCAGACGCATGAGGGCGGGCTCGTCGCTGGTCGAGACGACGACGATCGAGCGGGCGAGACCCTCGGAGCCGAGGTCGTCCTCGAGGAACTCGCGCACCTCCCTGCCGCGCTCGCCGACGAGGGCGATCACGCTGACCTCGGCGTCGGAGCCGCGCGCAATCATCGACAGCAGCGACGACTTGCCGACGCCCGACCCGGCGAACAGCCCCACGCGCTGACCTCGGCCCACGGTCGTCAGGGTGTCGAGCACGCGGACGCCGAGCTGCAGCGGCGTGTCGATGCGCGCCCGGTGCATCGCGGAGGGGGTCGCGTGGTCGAGCGGCACGAGATCGACGGGGCCGCCGCCCGGGCCGACCAGCGGACCCCTGCCGTCGATCGGACGACCGAGGCCGTCGAGCACGCGGCCGAACAGCCCCGCACCGGTCGGGACGAGCAGCGGGCGCCCGGTCGAGCGCGCCGGAGTGCCCGAGGTGATCCCGGCGAGCCTGCCGAGCGGCATGCAGCGGACGCCGTCGGGCGTCGTCGCGACGACCTCGGCGAGGTTCGAACCGTCGGTCGCGTCACCGACGCTGACGACGTCGCCGACCGCGGCGTCGAGACCGACGATCGTGATGCCGAGACCGACGGCGGTGCTGACCCGGCCGACGCGCTGCGGGCGGGCGGCGGCGCGGGCGGCCGCGATGCGGTGCGCGGCAGATGCGGGCGCCAGTGCGGTCAGCGCGGTCACGAGGGCGCTCCGGTCGTCGACGCCGTGACGGTCCCGGGCGCGCCCAGCAGGGCCTGTCGCGCGCGGGCGAGCGCCGTGTCGAGACGGGCGTCGATCAGCCCGGCCGGCAGATCGGCCTCGGCGTCGCCCCGTCCGAGCGACGGATCCGCGACGAAGACGACCCCCGGAGCCGAGGAGGCGCGGGTCGACTCGTCGAGGAGCGCCAGATCGAGAGGGTGCAGCCGCAGGGTGGTCACGACGCTCCCGTCCGCTCCGGCGAGGGCGCGCGCGACGGCGGCCCGGGCGGTGCGTCCGGCGCGGGGATCGGGGTCTCCGGGGGTCGCGTGCTCGTCCGCCGACGGCTCGTCCGTCGAAGCATCGTCCGCCGATGACGCGTCCGCCGAGGGCTCGGAGGCTCGGAGTTCGTAGCCGACCACCGCCTCCGCGAGGTCGAATGCGGTGGCGACCAGCACCTCCTCGGCGTCGGAGACCGACTGGACCACGCGGGCCTCCAGCGCCCTCGCTGCCGTGACCAGGATGTCCGCCGCGGCGATGCCGTGCGCCATGAGCCGCTCGTGCAGCTCGGCGTGCTCGGCCTCGAGGGCGGCACGGCGCGCGGCGAGTTCGAGCTCGGCGGCGCGGAGACCCGCGGCGTACCCGGCGGCGTGGCCCCGGGCCTCGGCGCGCACGTCGTCGGCGTCGCGGGCGGCGGCGCGGTCGGACCCCGGTCCGGCGATGGTCGGATACACGACACGCGCGACGGAGCCCGGCGCGGAGGCCGGGGGGTTCATCACGGGATCGAGCATCACGGGCCGTTCGGCGTTCGAGGACGACGGCCGATCCGTGGCCGGGGTGAGGTGAGCGATCCGTGCTCAGCTGCGACTCTCGACCGGGAGCGGGTCGGCGTTAGGCGCTGCCCCGAAGGGGGGCCGCGGTGGGTGGCCGGGCTACTCGACCAGGGCGTCGTCGTCGGCGCGGTGCACGGTGATCGAGCCGAGCGCCTCGAGTTCGCGGATGGCGCGGACGACCTCGGCCCGCGCCTCCTCGACCTGCGACCGGCGCACCGGTCCGAGCGAGGCCAGCTCGTCGTCGAGCAGCTCGGCGTTGCGGGCCGACACGTTGCCGCGAATGACCTCGGTCACGGCCGACGGCGCGCCCTTCATCGCCAGGGCGAGCACGGCCGCGTCGATGCCGCGCAGCACCTGCTGGATGTCGCGCGTCTCGAGTCGGACGATGTCCTCGAAGGTGAGCATCCGCGACCTGACCTCCTCGGCCAGCTCGGGGTCGCGGGCGTCGAGACCGTCGAGCAGCGCCCGCTCGGTCGCGCTGTCGCTGCGGTTGATGATCTCGACGAGGGGCTGGATGCCGCCGACGACCTCGATCTGGTCGCGCGGAGCCACGACGGCCCCGGCCCGGATCTTGAGCGTCGCCGCGACGATCCCGACGGCCTCGGGTGTGGCGGTGCCCATGGTGGCGATCGCCTGGGCGACGTCGGCTCGGACGTCGAGGTCGAGCCCGGCGAGCACGGCGGACGCCTGGGGCGGACGCACATGCGCGAGCACGAGGGCGATGGTCTGCGGCAGTTCGCCGTCGAGCAGAGCGACGACCTGACCGGGGTCGGCCTCGTCGAGGAACTCGAACGTCTTGCGGGCCATGTTCGACGCGAGCCGCTCCATGACGCCGGCCGCGCGCTCCGACCCGAACGATGCCTCGAGCAGACCGATCGCGACGTCGTGTCCGCCGCGCGGCTGGTGCTGACCCGACACGCTCAGCTCGTGGAACTCGGCCACGGTCGACTCGGCGACGGCGGCGTCGACCCGGCGCATCCGCACGATCTCCGTCGTGATCTCCGCCGCCTCGTCCTCGCTGAACTGCTGCATGACGGTCGCGGCGCGGCTCTGCTCCATCTGCATCAGGATGACGGCGACCTTCTGCGGCCCCGTCAGGGCGGTCGGCGCCTGCGGGCTGGCGGCGAACGGCACGACGAGGTCGGTCACAGTCCGCTCCGCTGGTCCATCAGGCCGCGCAGCAGCTCGGCCGTCTTGGCCGGGTCGCGTTCGGCGAGCGCGTCCACCTCGGCGCGGCGGCGCTCGGCCGACAGCACCTCGGGCGACGGCTCGGGGGCGTCGACCGTGGGCAGCATCTGCGTCGCCGTGTCGTCTGCGCCGAGCATGGAGCGTCCGGAGGCGGCATCCAGGTCGAGACGCATGGTCGCGTCCCAGGTCTGGGCGGCGTTCGCGGACGCGAGCTCGCCGAGGTCGACGTCCTCCCGGGCCTGACGGCGGCTCCGGCGGGCGAAGACGATGAGCGCGACGATGGCGGCGAGCGCGACGAACCCGACGATGCTCGCGGTGCGGATCGTCGACCACATCGCCTCCGTCGCGGCGGCGGCGTCGGCGGCGGCGAGCGCCTCCTGCGCGGCGGCGGCGGCCGAGGTGTCGAAGTCGACCATCGCCACGTCGACGGTGTCGCCGCGGGCGCCGTCGATCCCGGCGGCGCTGTCGACCAGATCGCGGATGCTCTGCATGTTGACGCCCTGCGCAGCCGTGGCGTTCAGCGCGACGGACACCGTCTGGCGGGCCACCGTGCCCGACGGCACGCTCATGGTCTCGGTGACCTTGTCGACCGCGTTGTTCTTCGTCGCCGACTCGTTGACGTACCCGTCGCCCGCGGCGCCGTCGGCCGTCGCGGCCTCGCCGTCGCCGCCCGCGGGCACGGCGATGTTGTCGGGGCCGAGCACCCCGGTGGTGCCGGTGCCGGCGCCGTCCGGACCGTACTGCTCGGTGGTGCTCGACTCGTTCAGCGCGAGGGGTCCGCTCTCGGGCTCGGTGAACGACTCGGTGACGCGCGTGCCCGAGTTCTGGTCCAGCTGAGCGGCGACCACGACCGACGAGTTGCCGACGCCGACGACCTTGTCGAGCATGGTCTGCACGGCCGTCTGCACCTTCGTCTCGTACTCGCCGGCCTCGCCCGCGCCTCCTCCCGTCGCCCCGGTGCCGACCTCGGAGAGCACCGTGCCGGTCGAGTCGGTGACGGCCACGCCGGTCGGGGTCATGCCCTCGACGGAGGCGCTGGTCAGGTTGACGATCGCCTGCACCTGCTTCGTGGTGAGCGAGACCCCCGCCTGCGTCTCGACGAACACCGACGCCGTGGGGTCGCGCTGCTCGGCGACGAACACGGTCTCCTCGGGGATGGCGAGCTGCACGGTCGCGTTCTTCACGCCCTCCATCGCCTTGATGGTGTTGGCGAGCTCGCCCTCGATGGCGCGCTTGTAGGTGACGTCCTGCTGGAACTCCGACGACGTGACACCCATCGTGTCGAGCAGCGTGTAGCCGCCGGTGCCGGCGGTCGAGGGCAGACCGGCGGCCGCGGCGGTGAGGCGCTCCTGGTAGACGTGCTCCTCGGGCACCAGGATCGTGTTGCCGCCGGCGGTCAGCTCGTACGGCACCCCGTCGGCCTGCAGCTGCTCGACGATGGCGCTCGCGTCGGCCGGGTCGACGCCGCTGAACAGCGGCGTGTAGGTCGGCTTCGACAGCCACGCGGACAGCGCGACGACGCCGAGCACGAGGGCGGCGAGCAGGATGACCGCGATGGTCTTCTGCGCGATCGAGAAGCCCGCGAGGGTCGCGCGCATCCGGTCGAGCGAGTTCTTGACGGCGGTGGGCATCAGGCCTGCATCCTCATGATCTCGTTGAAGGCGTCGACGCCCTTGTTGCGGACGGCGCTGACGAGCTCGAGGGTGACCTGGGCGCGGGTCGCCGCGATGGTCGCATCGTGGATGTCGGTCAGATCGCCGGTCACGGCCTTCACGGCGAGGGTCTTGGCCTCACCCTGCATCTGCTGGAGGCCCTCGACGGCACCGGCCATCGACGCGCCGAAGGTCGCCCCGGAGGCGCTGGTCGCGCCTCCTCGTCCGGTCGCGTCGAGCGCGCCCGCGGCATCCGACGCGCCACCGGCCCCCTGCAGCAGCGAGGCGGCGTCGGCGTAGCCGGACGGTTGGACGGCTCCGAGAGCCTGGATCGCCGAGAGGGGCATCAGCCACGTCCGATCTGGAGTGCGGCCTCGTAGGCCGTCTTGGCACGGTCGACGACAGCGGCGTTGGCCTGGTAGCCGCGCTGCGCCATGATCAGGTCGCCCATCTGGGCGCCGAGGTCGATGTCGGGCATCCGCACGTAGCCCTCGGCGTCGGCGAGCGGGTGGTCGGGCGAGTACGTGACGCGCCCGGCCTCGCTGCCGTAGCGGTCGGCTCTCACGAAGACGCCCGAGGTGCCGTCGCCCTCCTGCACCTCGATGTAGCGGGCCTGGAACGCCGTGTCGTCCATCGACTTGACCGTGTTCGCGTTGGCGATGTTGTCCGAGACGGCGTCGAGCCACTTGCGGTGCACGGTCAGGCCGGTGCTCGCGATGCCGATCGCGTCGAAGGCGGTCATCAGCTCGTCCTGAACGCGGCGCGCACGGCCGTCAGCTCGGAGTTCATCGCCTGCGTCGCGAACTGGTACCGCAGCACGGTGTCGACGTTCGACAGCGTCTCGGTGTCGAGGTTCACGTTGCTGCCGTCGGTGCGCGTCGGCTCGAGCGAGCGGGCCGTGGTCGCCTGGACCGCCCCGCCGCCCTCCGCGACCGACCGGCCGAGCGCCTCCTCGAACTGCACGCGCTTGGCCTGGTAGCCGGGCGTGTTCACGTTGGCGATGTTGTTCGCGATCGACTTCTGGCGCAGCGACAGACCGTCGAGGGCGCTCTGCAGCGCCGCTTGCGTCACGGATTCGAGTGGCATGGCCGTCCCGGGGAGGTTCGAGGTGCCCTGTGCGTGCGGCTGCGTGCTGCGTGCGTGCTGCTGCGTGCTGCTGCGTGCGTGCTGCTGCGTGCGTCGGGCGGGGGCCGATCCGTGGCCGGGTGGGCGAGCGATCCGTGCTCACGTCGCTCTATCGACGGCCGGAGCCGCGGCGTAAGCCCCCACCCCGTACTGGGGGGGGGGTGCGGTATCGAAGTGACGCGAAAGGACCCCTCGGAGCTCGCGACCGCCCTCTCTGCGTCACTTCGACGAGCCGAGGAGACGCGGCGCCCCCCAGGCGCGGAAGCAGCAGCATCGAAGTGACGCGAACGGGGCCTTCGGAGGGCGCGACCGCCCCCTTCGCGTCACTTCGACGAGCCGGGGGAGCGGAGGGGGAACCTAGGAGGCGCGGCGCGCGTCAGGGGCGGGAGTAGCGGTGCTCGGGGCGGCCCGTCGCTCCGTAGCTCAGCCTCATCGTGACGAGGCCGTCGGCGGCGAGCGCGGCGAGGTACCGCTGCGCGGTCGCCCTCGACACACCGACCCGTGCGGCGACGTCCGCGGCGGAGAGCTCGCCGTCCGCGCCCGCACCCGCACCGGCACCGGCACCGGCACCCCCCGCAGCACCCGCACCCGGCACCGCGAACTGCTCGAGCACCGACTGCTCCGTCGCCGACCGCGACGGCGACGCCGCCTTCGCCGCGTCGCCCGAGTGCAGGATGCGGAGTGCGCGCTCGAGGGCCTCCTGGTCGACGCTCCCGCGATCGTCGAGCACGTTGCGATAGCGCTGATAGGCCCGCAGCCGGTCGGCGAGCACTCCCGAGCCGAACGGCTTGATCAGGTAGCCGACGACCCCGCGCCGCAGCGCGCGCCGCACGGTCTCCCCGTCGGAGGCCGCGCTGAGCACGAACGCGTCGACGTCGACCTCGCGCAGCAGGTCGAGGCCGCTCCCGTCGGGCAGGTGCACGTCGAGCAGCAGCAGGTCGACGGGGGTCTCGGCGAGCACGCGGCGCATCTCGGCGACCGTGCCGACGGGCGCCAGCGCGCGGAACCCCGGCACCTCGTCGACCTGCCGCCGGTGCAGCTCGGCCACGTAGAAGTCGTCGTCGACGACGAGCACGGTCAGGTCGGGGGTGGTCACGGGTCGATCCTCTCAGGAGGCGCGGGCGGCTGGACGGCGTCGGCCAGACGCGCGCAGAACACGGCACCGTGGCCGTCGCCGCCGGGCGAGCCGAGCCAGACGTCGCCGCCGCGCCGCCGGGCGATGTCGCGCGAGAGCGGCAGACCGAAGCCGAGCCCGTGCACGCGCGAGGGGTCGTCCGGGTCGACCGCACCGTCGGGCGGGAGCGACGCTGCCCCGCCACCGGCGTCCGAGCCGCCCGGCGCCCGCTCGAACAGCGCGTCCGCGTCGGCGACGCCGCGGCCCGAGTCCATCACCGACAGGTGCAGGTCGGGGCCGTCGTCGAGCACCTCGACCTCGATCCAGGCGGGGCTGACGTCGCCGGCGACCGCGGCGCGCACGGCGTTGTCGACCAGGTTGCCGAGCACCGTGGTGACGTCGCCGGCCTCGACGACCGTGCCCGACACGAGCGTCTCGGGGCCGAGCTTCAGCAGCACCCCGCGCTCGGCGGCCTCGACCCCCTTCGCCCCCAAGAACGCCTGCAGATACGGCTCGGTCAGCCGATCCGCGTGGGCGACCGGGTAGCGCAGCGGACCGTGGTCGAGCACGTCGGCGAGGTAGCCGCGCGCCTGCTCGGTGCGACCGAGCTCGAGCAGCCCGGACACGGCGTGCAGCCGGTTGGCGAACTCGTGCCGCTGGGCGCGCAGCGCGGTGGTCATCGCGCCCACCGCGTCGAGGCGGCGGGTCAGCGCCTCGACGTCGGTCCGGTCGCGCAGCACCGCCACGCGTCCGAGGTCGACGCCGTCGTGCGAGACCGCGCGCACGTCGACGAGCAGCACGTGCGGCCCGACGACCAGCGTGGTGTCGGCGGGGCCGGGGCCGGGGCCGGTCTGCGGGGCCCGGCCCGCGCCTCCTCGGCCGTCCGGCGACGTGCCGACCAGCATCTCGACGAGCATGCCCGGCAACTCCAGCGAGTCGACGCGTCGTCCCACCACCGGGCCGGGCGCCAGGCCGAGGAGGCGCGGTGCCAGATCATTGCAGACCGTCACCACCCCGTCGCGCGAGACCGCGAGCACTCCCTCGGCGACACCGCCGAGCACGGCCTGCTGGTTCTGCACGAGGGCGGCGAGCTCCTCGGGCTGGAGCCCCAGGGTCAGCCGGTCGAGGCGCCGACGGATGAGCACGGAGGCGACGACGCCGATCGCCAGCGCGAGCAGGGCGACGCCGATCACGGGCAGGCTGTCGCGCGCGAGCGTCTCGTAGACGCGCGCGGGGGCGTAGCCGACGCTGACCTCGCCCACCACGTCGGCGGCGTCGGCGACTGGCTCGGCCCCGGCGTCGCCTGACCCGGTCGGAGCGCCGGCCGATCCGCCTGCGGAGCCCGCGCCTCCTGCACCGGATCGCGGGTCGTCCGCGGTGGGCGCGACGATCGGCACCTTGGCGCGGGCCGACTCGCCGAGCGTGCCGCGCTCCCACGAGACGACCTCCTCCCCGCGGAGCGCCGCATCGGGGCTCGTGCTGACCCGCTCGCCGATGCGCGTCGGGTCGGGGTGCGCCAGACGGACGCCGCGGTCGTCGGTGATGACGACGAAGAGCGCTCCGGTGCGCAGCTGGGCCGCGACCGCCGTGCGCTGCAGGTCGCCCGCGGCGAGGGCGCCCTCGTCGATCGGCGTGCCGTCGACGCTGAGGGCCGCGACCTCGGCCCGCACATCGGTGTCGGAGGCGACGCTCTGCGCCACGGCGAGCGCCGTCGACTCGGCCTCGCGGGCCAGGCGCTGCACGGCGATCGCGGCGAACACGGCGCTGGTGAGCACGACGATGGCGGTGACGACGGCGAGCTGCAGCAGCAGCACCTCGGTCGCGAACCGGCGGGGGCGGAGGCGGAGGCGGGCGCCGGGCCGCGAGCGCGGGCGTGAGCTGTCGTCGGTCACGTCGGCCAGGGTACCGGGCGCGGTCGCGGCGACCCGCGCCTCCTGCGGTCCCTGCTCGCGGTGAGGCCCGCGGGTTCGGCGGGTTCCCGTCATCGGCGGCGGGTCAGCGCTGACCCGCCCCCGAT
>NZ_CEEDMT010000026.1:18286-29729 GCF_979256015.1 Frigoribacterium sp. AC759
CCCGATGACACGAACCCGCCCCACCCCCGCGACGCGGCCCCGCGAGCGTGAGCAGAACGCGCAGAACACGACCAATGCGCGATAGTCGGCGAATGCGCAGAAGCGAGACGCGACCGAGGAGGCGCGGCTAGCGTGCCCGGACACGCTCGGCTCCTCCACGGTGCCGCTCACGGACGAAGGAGTTCGGATGCTCGTCGTACTCGGTTACCTCATGGTGCTGACCTTCATGGCGCTGATCATGACCAAGAAGCTGTCGCCGATGCTGGCCCTGATCATGGTGCCGACCATCTTCGGGCTCTTCGCCGGCGCGGGTCTCGGCATCGGCGACATGGTCATCGAGGCGATCGGCGATCTGGCCCCGACGGCCGCGCTGCTGATGTTCGCGATCATGTACTTCGGTCTGATGATCGACGTCGGGCTGTTCGATCCGCTGGTGCGACTCATCCTGCGGGTGACCGGCAACGACCCCGCGAAGGTCGTGCTCGGCACGGCGCTGCTCGCCGGGGCGGTCTCGCTCGACGGCGACGGCTCGACCACGTTCATCGTGACGACCGCGGCCATGCTGCCCATCTATCTCAAGCTCGGCATGAGCCCCGTGGTGCTGACCTGCGTCGCGGGTCTCGCCAACGGGACGCTGAACATCGTGCCGTGGGGCGGCCCGACCGTCCGTGCGGCGGCGGCTCTCGGCGTGCAGCCGAGCGACATCTTCGTGCCCCTCGTGCCGTCGCTGATCGCCGGCCTCGTGCTGGTCTTCGTCTTCGCGTGGCTGATGGGGCTGCGCGAGCGCCGCCGCCTCGGCACGCTCGAGATCGGCGACTCGCGCCTCGGGGCCGCGGCGGCTGCGATGTCGCCGCTCTCGCAGGAGCTCGCGACCGCCTCGCGCGGCGGCGGCACCGGCATCCCCGGGGTCGGCGTCTCGATGTTCACCAGCCCGACGGTCGCCCTCGGAGTGCGGGGCGGGCGGGCCGACGGCAGCCGCGCCGACGCACCCGGCGAGCGCGCGGTCGACAACCCCGCCGGCGCTGGCGTTGGCGCCGGTGCGGGCGCGGCGGCCTACGGCGGCAATGAGAACGGCACCCCCGGCGGCGCGACCCTGGCCGACACGATGCTCGACCCCGACCGCCCGACGCTCCGCCCGAAGATGATCTGGTTCAACCTCGTGCTGACCGTCGCCGTGATGGTGCTGCTCGTGGCCGACCTGTTCCCGCTCGCCTACGTGTTCATGGTCGGCACGGCGATCGCGCTGCTGGTGAACTTCCCCCGCGTGAAGGAGCAGTCGGCCGAGATCGTGGCGCACGCGCCGAGCATCGTCGGAGTCGTCTCGATGGTCTTCGCCGCCGGCGTGCTGATCGGCGTGCTGAACGGCACCGGCATGGTCGACGCGATGGCGCAGTGGCTGGTCGACGTGATCCCCACCTCGATGGGCCCGTACCTCGCGGTGATCACCGGAGTGCTGAGCCTGCCGCTCACCTTCTTCATGAGCAACGACGCCTTCTACTTCGGCATCCTGCCCGTGCTGGCGCAGAGCGGCGCGGCGTTCGGCATCGACCCGGTCGAGATGGCGCGGGCGTCGGTGGTCGGTCAGCCGGTGCACCTGCAGAGCCCGCTCGTGCCGGCGATCCTGCTGCTCGTCAGCCTCGCGAACGTGAACCTCGGCGACCACCACAAGAAGGTGCTGTGGCGTGCGGCGATCGTGTCGCTCGTGATGCTGGCCGTGGCGATCGTGGTCGGCGTCATCCCCTGGGGCTGACCCGCGCCTCCTGCCTCCCCCACCAGCCACAGCGCCAGGTTGTGGACAAGACGCCAAAATCAAACGTGGCGTCGTGTCCACAGCCTGGCGTCGTGACGCCGGCCCCTCGCACGCCGTGCGGCGACGCGTCAGCCGAGGGCGTCGAGGTACACGGGCCGACCGGGCTCGTGCGAGGCCTCGACCCGGCGGACGGCGCCGAGCTGCTGCTGCACCGCGGAACGCGCCTCCACGAGTCGGGCGACGAGCGCCGACTGGCGAGAGAGCACCGAGGAGGCGCGGTCCGACAGAGCGGCCGGCATCGGCCCCAGCCCCGTGGGCGGCGCCCAGGGCAGCGGGGGCGCGGGCGGGCTCGACGCGGCTCCGGCCGGCTCGACCCCGCGCGAGGGCTCCGGCCCGATCGTCGACAGCGTCCGCTCGGCGTCGTCCAGCCAGCGCTCGAGGTCGTCGAGCACGGCCGACCACCGCGGGTGATCTCCCATTCCGCCAGCCGGCACCCCGCCAGCAGACTCGGACGGCACCCCGCCGACCGGCACCCCGCCAGCAGACTCAGCCCCCACAGCAGACGCAGCCGCCGCAGCAGACTCAGCCGACACCCGAACCCGACATCCCGGCGCCCGACGCGCGCCCCTCGGCCTGCAGCGACGCGGCTGCCTCGTGCCACGTCTGGCGCAGCGGTTCGAGCAGCGCGATCACCTCGCGGGTCACGGCGACGTCGCGGTGGATGTTGGCGTTGACCAGGGCGGTCGACGAGTACGTGTAGAGGGCGAGCAGGCCCTCGCCGCCGTCCCACACGTCGATCCTGAGCGACGACGACAGTTCGGCGACGATCGCCTGGGCGTGCAGCAGCTGCTCGGAGGCCGCGGCCCAGTCGGCGGCCGCCTGGGCCACCTCGGCGCGCGACAGGTCGAGCAGCAGGCGGTCGTAGAGCATGGTGACGAGCTGCACGGGCGTCGCCGACTGCACGGCCTCGGCCGTGTACCGGGCGCGCTGCTTCTGCACGACGGCGGTCGGGGCGGACGAGGCGGCGGCGAAGGCCGCGAACGAGGTGGCGTCCATCAGCTGCTGCTCGCCGACAGGCCCGCGAGCTGGCTGGTGATGTAGCTCTGCTGGGCGGTGAGGGCGCTGAGGGCGACCTCGAGGGCGGAGTAGGTCTTCTGCAGGTTCTCGCGTCGAGCGGCGAGGCGGTCGTCCCAGATGCCGACCCGGTCGTTCAGGTCGCGGACGACCGACTGCTGACCGGTGATGACCTTGGTGAGCGATCCGTCGAACTTGTCCGAGACGGCGGTCGACGTCGACGCGACGCGCTCGGCGATGGCGCTCATCGTCGCCTGCACCCTCTCGGGGTCGGCGGCGAGGGCGGCGGCGAACTTCTCGGCGTCGACCGCGAACTGCCCGGTCTTCGCGTCGATCGAGATGCCGATCGCGCTGGGCGACTGTCCGTCGACGGGGCTGAGGACGGCATCGGTCAGGCGCTGCGTGATGCCCCGCGTGGTCGAGTCGCCGCCGAAGACACCGGCGGTGACCGTCGTGACGCCCGCCGCGCTGGTCGAGGTCGACGCGGCGCTCTTGCCGGCGATGATCGTCAGGGCGGCGTTGACCCCGGCGACGAGGTCGGTGGCGACCTTCGTGGCGGCGGTCGCGTCACGGGCGATCGAGAGGTGCACGGGCTCGGTGGTCACGGCCGACACCGTCACCGAGACGCCGGGGATCACGTCCGCGAACGTGTTGCTGCTGCTGGTGACGACCTGCTCGGCCGCCGTCCCCGCCCACAGCGTGATCGAGGCGTCGCGCGCCTGCGAGATCACGGCCGCGCCGGGTTCGGTCATCAGGTCGGTGGCCGTGCCCGCGGCGACGTCGGCGGCGCTGCCGCGGTGCACCTCGAAGCCGCCCTCGGCCCCGGTCTTCTCGCTCGAGAGCTGCAGTCGGTACCGGACGGCGCCCGAGGCGTCCGTGCCCGAGGCGACCTTCACGGCCGTGACGCCGGCGGCCGACGCGTTGACGGCCTTGACGACGTCGTCGAGCGACGAGGAGGCGGCGGTCACCTCGGTCACGGCTCCCGACGCCGAGACGAAGGTGAGGGTCGCCGGCGAGTCGGGCCAGGCCGCCATGGCCGCGGTCACCGCGGTCTTGGACGACGCGACGGCGCCGACGACGAGGTCGACCGAACCCGAGACGGCGCCGGCGGAGGTCTTCGCGGTCACGGCGGTCGAGCTGCTGGTCGGCGTGAAGAGCGAGAGCGATCCGGTCTTGGCGGTCGCGGTGGCGAGCGTCGCCAGCTCGGCGATCTTCGTGTTCAGCCCCTGCAGGGCGGAGACGAGCGTCTGCCCGTCGGTGGCCTTGTTCTTGAGGATCGTCTGGGGCACGGCCTCGGACTGCATCAACGAGTTGATCAGCGTCGTCGTGTCCAGGCCGCTGACGAGACCGTCGATGCCGAACGAGGCCATGCGGTGCTCCTGTCGAGGGGTGGTGGGGCGGATCGGGAACTGCAGGAGGCGCGGTGACCGTGTCGAGACCGGGTGGCAGGAGGTCGCAGGATCAGCTGCGACCTCTCGCCACCCGGTCTCCGAGCGAGGCGGGTCGAGACGTCAGCTCCGTGCTGGGAGCACGGAGCCGGGCCCCGGTCCGACTAGCGGAGCAGCGACAGGACGCTCTGCGTGCTCTGGTTCGCCTGGGCCAGCATCGCGGTGCCGGCCTGGGTGAGCACGTTGGAGCGCGTGTACTTGACCATCTCCTCGGCCATGTCGACGTCGCGGATGCGCGAGTTGGCCGCCGTGAGGTTCTCCTTCGCGACGTTGGTCGACGCGATGGAGTGCTCGAAGCGGTTCTGCACGGCACCGAGCTTGGAGCGCTCGGTGGACACATCGGTGATGGCCTCGTCGATGGCCGCGATCGCGAGCAGGGCGTCAGCCGAGCTCTTGAGTCCGGCCGTCCCCGCCGCCGGGGCGGGCGTGGGCGCCGGGTCGGTGCCGTCACCGGGGTCGGTGCCGGGGTCGGGCGTGGTGCCGGGAGCCGTCGCCGCCTGCGTGGCGATGCCGCTGACGATCTCGGCGATCTTCCCGATGTCCGCACCCTTGAGGTCGACCGTGATCTGGTCGGCGTCGGCGTTCGAGCCGGCTCCGACCTGGAAGGTCAGCGACGCGGTGCCGTCGAGCAGTGCGGTTCCGGTGAAGTTGGTGGACTTCGAGATCCGCGTGAGCTCCTCGCCGAGGGCGGCGACCTCGGTCGAGATGGCCTCGCGAGCCTTGTCGTTGTTCGAGTCGTTACCGGCCTGGACGGCCAGGTCGCGGACGCGCTGGAGGATCGAGTGGACCTCCGTCAGTCCGCCTTCCGCGGTCTGGATGACCGAGATGCCGTCCTGGGCGTTGCGTGCGGCCACCGTGAGTCCGCCGACCTGCGAGCGCAGGCCCTCGGAGATCGCGAGACCCGCCGCGTCGTCAGCGGCACGGTTGATGCGAAGACCGCTGGAGAGCTTCTCGAGGCTCTTCGACAGGTCGTTCTGCGTGCTGTTGAGGTTGCGGTAGGTGTTGTTGGCCGCGAGGTTGGTGTTGATCTGCATACCCATGGTGTTCTCCTCCGTGACTGGGTGTTGTTCGTCGGCCCATCCGTGGGCTGACACCGGCTACTGTCGACCGGCTCACGACGCGCGTTAGTGCGACGTCGAAAGTTCTCGGGGCGGTTCAGACCGCGGTGCTGAAGCCCTGGGGCTCGGGGTCGCGCAGGGCCCGGGCGATGCCGACGGCCGCGTTCGTCGCGACGCGCGACAGGTAGGCGCTGCGCCGGGCGGGCGCGGTCTTCGACACGGGCTCGAAACCGGCGTCGGGGTCGTCGGCGTAGTGCGCGGCGAGTCCGTCGCGCAGCAGACGGACGGCCTCGGTGCGCTGCTGCGAGACGGCGCTGTGGGTGATCCCGAGCTCGTCGGCGATCTCGGTGACGGTGCGGTCGCCGAAGTAGACGCCCTCGATGATCAGGCGCATGCGCTCGGGGAGGGCCTCGACGGCGGCCCGCAGGTAGCGGCTGCGCTCGTCGACGAGCAGGTCGTCGCCCGGCAGCGGCAGGTCGCTCGAGAGGTGGTCGGCGATCGTGTCGTCGAGGGTCGAGACCGTGCGGCCGGCGTCGCTCAACGCGGACTGCGCCGCCTGACGGTCGACCCCGAGGGCCGAGGCGAGCTCGTCGACCGACGGGCGCCTCCCCAGCGACGCGGTCAGCGCCTCCTGCGTGGCAAGGGTCTCCTTGATGCGCTTGCGGGTGCCGCGGCTGGCCCAGTCTCCCGAGCGCATGTCGTCGGCGAAGGCCCCGACGATGCGGGTGCGGGCGTAGGCGCCGAACGGGATCCCGAGGGTCGGATCGAAGGCGTCGGCCGCCTGCACGAGCGCGATCGCGCCGACGCCGGCGAGGTCGTCGCGCGACAGGTGCGTGGCGCGGGCGCAGACCTCGGAGACGAGGTAGCCGACGAGCGGCAGGTTCTCGACCACCAGGGCGTTGCGTTCGGTGCGGTTCATCGCTTGCTCCCAGCAAGAGGGTCCGTCAGGACAGGTGTGGATCGCGGGCGCGACGAACAGCCCTCTGATCAGGGCTGATGTCGAGACGCACGGTCTGAGCTGCGGGTAAGCGACTGGTGCGGTCGAGACGCGTGTCGGACGCGTCGAGACGAGGGTTCGTGCTTCGGGGTGTCGGGGTCGTGCGGGTGCGTGATCGGTCTTCGGGGTGACCGGTCGGGCTGGTCGACGACCCTCCCTGCACCGGCAACGCTATCGGCGTCCACTCAGCCTGCGGGGCGCCTGTGTGACCCCAGTCAGGGGGAACAGGTGTCGCGTCTGTGGAGGACAGCACCCGTACCCCCTCCCCCGCAGTGGGGTGCCGAAGCGACTTCCGGTCGACCCCGGCCACCCGCTATGCGATCGGATCCGGCGACCGTCTGGCGCGCCTCGCTAACGGCGGCGGGGGTGGCGTCGATAGTCCTCCTCGTAGGGGACGTCACCGCTCCCCCGCCGAGATCAAACGACACCCGACCGAGGAGACCCCATGGGCGCGAACGAACTGTCCGCGCTGCTCTGGCGTGAACGCGAGCTGCTCGAGCTGCTCACCTTCAAGCTGGAGGAGGAGCAGCTGCTGCTGACCGCCGGTCGCACCCGCTGGATCGATCACGCCACGCGCGAGGTCGAGCAGGTGCTCGACCGGCTGCGGACCGCCGGGCTGGAGCGCAGCGTCGAGGTCTCCTCCGTCGCCCAGCAGTGGGGGACGGACGAGGAGGCGCCCCTCCGTGACATCATCGCCGCGGCTCCCGCAGGCCCCTGGGGCGAGATCTTCACCGCCCACCTCCGGGCGATGACCGACCTCACCGCCCGCATCGCGCAGCTGCGCGACGAGAACGAGCGCTTCCTCCGCGCCGCGGCCCGCGCCACCCAGGAGACTCTGGCCGCGACGACCGACGACGCGACCGCCGCAGCGGGCGCCATCTACGACGCGACCGGCTCGACCGCCGCCACCGCCGCCGGGCGCCGGGTCGGCACCCCGGGCGGCACCACCGCCTCCGGCGGGCACCTCTTCGACGGGAGCCTCTGAGCATGGGCAGCACCTTCGGCGGCCTCAACACGGCCTACACCGGTCTCGTCGCGGCCCGCACGGGTCTCGACGTGACCGGTCAGAACATCGCCAACGTCAACACCGACGGCTACACCCGTCAGCGCATCACGACCTCGTCGATCGAGTCGCCGGCCCGGGCCGGCATCTTCAGCGCCGGCGTCGTCGCCGGCCAGGGCGTCTCGATCGACGCCATCGCCCGACTCGGCAACCAGGTCGTCGACGGGCAGGTGCGGAGCGCGGCCGCGACCGCCGGGTACCAGTCGACCCGCGCCTCCGCGATCGCCACCCTCGAGGCGTCGCTCGGCGAGCCCTCGACGAACGGCATCTCGAGTCAGCTGAACGCGTTCTGGTCGGCCTGGGGCGACGTCGCCAACAACCCCGGCGACGCCGGGCCCGCCGCCGTGCTGATCGGTCAGGCCACCTCGCTGGCCGCCGCGCTCTCGGCCGGGCACCGTGCCGTCGACGAGCAGTGGGGCGGGTTGCGCACGCAGAGCGACGGACTCGCCGCCGAGCTCAACTCCGCCGCCTCGCAGGTCGCCGACCTCAACGCCCGCATCCGCACGAACACGCAGCTCGGGGTCGGCTCGAACGAGCTGATCGACGCCCGATCGCTGCTCACCGAGCGCATCGCGACGATCGCCGGCGGCACCGTCCGCGACGTGGGCGACGGCACGGTCGAGGTGCTCATCGGCGGCGACGCCCTGGTCAGCGGCACCTCGGCTCGCGCGGTCGCCGTCACCGGCGGCTACAGCATGGCGACGGCGACGGCCGGCGTGGCCGTCGAGTGGGCCGACCGCCCCGGCCGGTCGATCCCGCTGACCGGCGGCAGCCTCGCCGGCACGGTGTCGCTGCTGCAGCCCGCCGCGGGCGGCGTCGGCGGCACGCTGGCCGAGGCCGCCGCCTCGTACGACGCCCTCGCCACCCAGCTCGCGACGCAGGTCAACGCCGTGCACCGGACGGGCTTCACCGCCGACGGCACGGACGGTCACGACTTCTTCGCTCTCCCGCCCGGCGGCTCGCCCGCTCGCAGCCTCACGGTGCTGCCGACGGGGCCCGGCACGATCGCCTCGGGCGACGGCGAAGGAGGCGCGCACGACAACACGGTCGCCCTCGCCATCGCCCAGATCGGCGTCGGAGCCGGCTCGCCCGACCGCACCTGGTCGGCCGTCGTCGCGACGATCGGCGCGACCGCGAAGAGCGAGTCGCAGCAGGCCGCGCTCACCGACCTCGCAGCGAGCTCGGCCAAGAACCGTCAGCTCTCGGGCGCCGGCGTCAGCCTCGACGAGGAGAACGTCAACCTGCTCTCGTACCAGCACGCCTACCAGGGGGCCGCCCGCGTCATGACCGCCATCGACGAGATGCTCGACACCCTCATCAACGGCATGGGCCGGGTCGGGAGGTAACGGACGATGATCAGCCGAGTGACCGATCAGATGAGCAGCCTGCGAGCGCAGCAGCACCTGATGTCGAGCAAGACCCGCGTCGCCGAGAGCCAGGACCGCGCGTCGAGCCTGCAGAGGATCGGCAGGCCCTCCGACGACCCGACCGGCGCCGCCGAGGCCATGCGCGTGAAGAACCTGCAGGCGGCCGCCGCCCAGCAGTCGCGCAACGCCGACGACGGCGACGGCTGGCTCTCGACCGCCGACGGCGCCCTCTCGGCGGCCGACTCGATCATGGCGAAGGTGCGGCAGCTCACCCTCCAGGGCGCCAACACCGGCGCCGCGGGGCCCGCCGCGCTCGAAGCCATCGCGATCGAGCTCGAAGGCCTGAAGAAGGACCTGCTCGGCACGGCCAACACCAGCTACAACGGCCGCAGCGTCTTCGCCGGCACCTCCGACGCCGGCGTCGCCTGGACCGACGACTACACCCACACCGGGTCCGAGAGCGGCACCGTCGTGCGTCGCGTCGGCCCCGAGACCACCGTCCGCGTCGACGCCGACGGCCGGACGGCCTTCGGCACCGGCGACGACTCGGTGTTCCGCCTGATCGACGACATCGTGACCGACCTCCGCGGCGGGGTCAACGTCAGCGCTCACCTCGCCGACATCGACACTCGCGTCGGCGACCTCCGCGGCGTACAGTCGTCGGTCGGAGCGAGCCACGCTCAGCTATTGAGAGCCAAGGACACCCTGATGGACACCAAGGTCGGACTCGAGGCCCAGCGATCCGGCATCGAGGACCTCGACCTCGGGCAGGCCGTGCTCGAACTCAAGCTCCAGGAGAACAGCTACCAGGCGGCGCTCGCCGTCACCGCCCGGGTCGTCCAGACCTCGCTGATGGACTTCCTCCGATGAGCGGCATCACGCAGACACCGGTGCGCTTCGTCGCCCCGCCGTTCGGCCTCGAGCCGAAGGTCGACTTCGTGCTCGACGAGATCGAGGGCGCCGTCGGCCTCTTCGCCCTGCGCGCCGTCGACGCCGCCGTCGACGACGCCGTCGACGCCGCCGACGTGCGGCTGTTCGTGCTCGACGCGTCGGTGCACCTGACCGACTACTCGCCGGTCATCACCGACGAGCAGACGGCGCTGCTCGAGCTGACCGACGCGGACGACGCGATGCTCCTCGTCGTGGCGACCCCCGCCTCCTCGGGGATGACGGTGAACCTGCTGGCGCCCGTCGTCGTCAACCGGGTGACCGGGGCGGGTGCTCAGCTGATCCTCGAGGGTCAGGACTGGCCGCTCCGGGCGGAGCTCGGCCCCCGCTGACGAGGCCGCCCACCGGCACGTCGATCGGCATGCCGGCGGGCGCGCCCACCGGTGTCCTCCAGAGTGCGGACACCCGCGTCACGGTCCGTTAACGATGGAGCGATCGGGCCCTCCGGGGTGCTCGCCATGCTGTCTCATGGGGTGATGCACGAGGCGCGGAAGACCACCCCCCGGGGGCACCGCGCCGTCCGCCCGCGGGTGCTCGCCACGGGTCTCGCCCTCACCGCGGGTCTCCTGCTCGTGGCCGGCTGCACGAGCGAGGTGCCCACCGCCGGGCCCGCGCTCTCCGACGCCTCGTCGTCGTCGGCGCGTTCGAGCGGACCGGCCGACGTCGGGCCCTCGCCGGTGGCCGCCACGACGAGCACCGACGGGGTCACGATCGCCGACGACGCCGAGACGACCGACGTCGCCACCGGACTCGAGGCGCCCTGGTCGGTCGTCCGACTCGACAGCGGCTCGGCGCTCGTCAGCCTGCGCGACAGCGGCCGCGTCGTCGAGCTCACCGCCTCGGGCGAGCTGCGCGACGTCGCGCGGATCGAGGGCGTCGTGCACGAGGGCGAGGGCGGGCTGCTCGGTCTCGCCGTGCTCGGCGGCGCCCCGTCGTACCTCTACGCCTACCTGACCACCGCCGACGACAACCGCATCGTGCGCGCGCCCCTCACGGGCACGGCCGGCTCGTACGGGCTGGGCGGTGTCGAGGAGGTGCTGACCGGCATCCCGAAGGCGTCGAACCACGACGGCGGGCGCCTGGCCTTCGGCCCCGACGGCATGCTCTACGCCACGACCGGCGACGCCTCCGACCCGACCGCCGCACAAGACCCCGACTCGCTCGGCGGCAAGGTGCTGCGCCTCTCGCCGACCGGCGCCGTGCCGTCCGACAACCCGATGCCGGGCTCGCCGGTCTACACGCTGGGGCACCGCAACCCGCAGGGCATCGCGTGGGACGCCTTCGGGTCGCCGTGGGCCGCCGAGTTCGGTCAGAACACCTACGACGAGCTGAACTCGCTGTCGCCGGGCTCGAACTACGGCTGGCCCGAGGTGGAGGGCCGGGGCGACGACGGCGACTTCCTCAACCCGGTGCTGCAGTGGTCGACCGACGACGCGAGTCCGAGCGGTCTCACGGCCGTGGGCTCGACGCTGTTCCTGGCGGGGCTCGGCGGCGAGCGGCTGTTCGAGATCCAGGTGCCGGCGACCTCGGCGGCGACGCCCACCGAGCGGTTCACCGGCGACCGGTCGCTCGGCCGCATCCGCGACGTGCTGCCCGGGCCCGACAGCACCCTGTGGCTCGTGACGAGCAACACCGACGGCCGCGGCTCGCCCGGCGCGGACGACGACCGCATCGTCTCGGTGCCGCTGACCCGGGTGCCCTGACCCGCGCCTCCCCCGCGAGCTCCGCGCCCCCGCCC
>NZ_CEEDMT010000027.1:0-29021 GCF_979256015.1 Frigoribacterium sp. AC759
AGGTCGGCACGGAAGCCCATGCGACGCTTGTACCCGGTCTTGTTCTTGTAGTTCTGGATGACGATCTTCGGGCCGCGGAGGTCGTTCAGGACCTCGCCCTCGACAGTCACCTTGCCCAGGTCGTCGCCCGAGAGGATCGTGTCGCCGTCGACGTGCAGGACGGGGACGAACGAGACGGTGTCTGCGGTGGAGGCCTTGAGGCGGTCGACGGTCAGAATCGTTCCGACCTCGACCTTCTCCTGACGGCCACCGGCGCGCACGATTGCGAAAGCCATGGGAACTCCAAAGTGAGGGGGTGTGACGCCCGGACTGCCGAGCGACGTCGTGGTGCCACGAGGGCAACTTGGATAGTCTTTCACAAATGTCACGACCGATCAAACTTCGCCGGCCGCCTCAGTTCACCGCCGAGATCGTCGACGACGCCCGAGAGCGCCTCGTCGACCTGCTGGAGGACCTGCGACGCATCACGACCGAGCACGCCGACGACATCGAGGTGTGGGGCTCCGCCGTCACCACGGCCGGCTGGGAGATCGCGAGCCTGGGCCAGTGGCTGGGGCTCGAGGGCGAGGCCGTGCTGCTGCTGGGTGGCGCCTCGTACCCCGAGATCGCCGAGCATCAGGGCACCAGCCCGTCCGCCGTGTACGCCCGGGTGGGGCGCTCGCTGACGCTGGCGCCCTACGCGCAGGCGTCCGGCTCCGACGGGGCGTCGAGTCGCGTGTCGGCCGAGGGTGTCGACCTCGCGAGGGCGGAGTACCTGCAGGAGGCGCACGGGAGCGGTTCGGACGCGCCCGGTCCCGAGGGGGTCGGTGCGGGCGACTCGCTGGCCGACCGCATCCCCGAGATGCTGCGGGCGGGCGAGCTCCGCACGACGGAGATCGCGGCGGCGCTGCCCGACTACCGGCGGAGCAGCGTGCTCTCCACGCTCAGCGTGCTGACCAGGCAGGGTCGAGTCGAACGCGTGGGTCACGGCGTCTACGCTCTGCCCCGCCCGACCACCCCGTAGACGGGAGTGCCGGCGGCCGGTGGTCGCCACCCGGCCGCCGGCGCCCCCGGTGGATCAGTGAGCGGCGTCGTAGGCCTCGCGGACCGAACCCGAGACGCGGCCGCGATCGGACACCTCGTGGCCGTTCGCGCGCGCCCACTCGCGGATCGCCTGCAGCTCCGCCGGGTTCGACTTGCCGGCGGGGCCCCGGCTCGGGGTCTGCTTCCGCCCCGTCCGGCGGCCGGCGGAGACGAAAGGCGAGAGCGCGGAGGTGAGCTCGTCGACATGCGAGTCGTGCAGATCGATCTCGTACGTGGCGCCGTCGAGGGAGAAGGTCAGAGTGCGGCCCTCGCCATCGGCGATGGGCGAGCCGTCGAGATCGTCGACGAGTTGGATAAAGGTCTTCTGGGCCATGGGAATCCTTTGTTCGGCGATTAGACAAATCACAGAGGCGACTTATCGGATTCACTATGGCTTATTTCCGCGCTAATCGCACCTGGAGCTTTTCTCACGAATCCACTGAACAATGACGTATTCGACGAGCCGTTCGCTTTATCAGGGGCGATGGGATATCCGCATATGTCCTTCCGAGAGGGTGCGATCTCTCCGGTTCACCAGTCGTGCACCGTGCCATCGGCCAGCCGGTTGTACGGCAGATAGGCCTTCTCGTACGGATACCGGCCGGCCTCGTCGACGTCGAGCTCGACTCCGATGCCGGGTCGATCACCCGGGTGCAGCATGCCGTCGACGAAGGTGAATCCCTGGTCGAAGACCAGATCGGTGCGCGCACCGTGCTTCATGTACTCCTGGATCCCGAAATTGTGGATCGAGAGACCGAGGTGCATCGCGGCGGCCATCCCGACGGGCGAGATGTCCGTCGGGCCGTGCATGCCCGACTTGATCTGGTATTGCGCCGCATATTCGAGAACCCGTTTGAGATGCGTGATGCCGCCGGTGTGGGTCACGGCGCTCCGCACGTAGTCGATCAGCTGCTCGCGGACGATCTGCTGGTAGTCCCACACCGTGTTGAAGATCTCGCCGATCGCCAGAGGCGTCGTCGTGTGCTGGCGGACGAGGCGGAGGGCCTCGGGGTTCTCGGCCGGGGTGACGTCCTCGAGCCAGAAGAGGTCGTACGGCTCGAGGCTCTTTCCGAGGGAGGCCGCCTGGATCGGCGTCATGCGGTGGTGCCCATCGTGCAGGAGGGGGATCTCGGGGCCGAACTCGTTGCGGACCGCCTCGAAGACGGTGGGGACGTGACGCAGATACGAGCGGGTGTCCCAGTCCTCCTCGTTCGGCAGCGCACCCCGTTGAGCGGGCTCGTGGTCGTAGCGGACGCCGGTGTTGGCGTCGAAGGTCGCGTTGGACGCGATGCCGTAGATCGACTTCAGCCCGGGCACTCCGGTCTGCACCCGGATCGCCTTGTACCCCTGCTCCTGGTGATCCCGGATGCTGTCGAAGAGCTCCTCGAGGTCCTTGCCGGAGGCGTGCCCGTAGGTCAGCAGCCCTGTCCGGGAGGCGCCGCCGAGCAGCTGGTAGAGCGGCATGCCGGCGGTCTTCGCCTTGATGTCCCAGAGGGCGACGTCGACGGCGGCGATCGCCGCCATCGTCACCGGCCCCCGGCGCCAGTACGCGCTGCGGTACAGGAACTGCCAGGTGTCCTCGATGCGGGCGGGGTCCCGTCCGACGAGGAGGGGGACGACGTGCTCGGTGAGATACGCGACGACGGCGAGCTCCCGGCCGTTCAGCGTGGCGTCGCCGAGTCCGGTGATCCCCTCGTCGGTCGTCAGCTTCAGTGTCACGAAGTTGCGATCGGGGCTCGTGACGATCACATCGGCGCTGTCGATTCTCATTCCGTCTCCTTCGACCGAATCCGTGCTCGGGCGAGGGCCCGGGCACGGACCAGCTTAGGGAGACGACTCCGGGAGGGGCGGGCGGCAGCCGACCTGCACCTCCTCGGCTCGGCAGGAGGCGCGGGTCAGCGCGCGCAGTCGATGCAGAGTCGAGCGGTCGGCCGGGCGTCGAGCCGGGCCTCCCCGATGCGCGCCGAGCAGCGCTCGCAGCGGCCGAAGGTCCCCGCGGCGAGGCGCTCGAGAGCGGAGCGCGCGTCGTCCGCCCGGTCGAGCGCCGACCGGCGGATGGCGTCGAGCTGCGACCTCTCGTAGGCGATCGTCGAGCCCTCGGGGTCGTGCTCGTCGTCAACGTTCGCGGACTCGCGGGCCTCGGCCACCGCCTCCATGTCGCTGCGGAGGCGCTCGGCGAGCGAGAGGGCATCGTCGCGGATGCCCTCGAGGCGGGCGACGGGCCCGATCACGAGACGACGAGCGGGGGCACCTCTTCGCCCGCACGGGGCGGCGCCGGGGGAGTGCCGTCGCCGAAGGGCCGTCCGCCGAGCTCCTCGCGACCGTGCGCGGTCAGCCAGCCCGACGGGTCGGGCCCGGCGGGGACGATGCCGGTCGGATTGATGTCGCTGTGCACGATGTAGTAGTGCTTCTTGATCTGGTCGAAGTCGATCGTGTCGCCGAATCCGGGGGTCTGGAACAGATCGCGGGCGTAGGCCCAGAGCACGGGCATCTCGGTGAGCTTGTTCCGATTGCACTTGAAGTGGCCGTGGTAGACCGCGTCGAAGCGGGCCAGGGTCGTGAAGAGGCGGATGTCGGCCTCGGTGATCGTGTCGCCGACCAGGAACCGCTGATCGGTCAGTCGCTCGGACAGCCAGTCGAGTCGCTCGAAGAGGGTGCGGTAGGCGCGCTCGTAGCTCTTCTGCGACCCGGCGAAACCGGCACGGTAGACGCCGTTGTTCACGTCGCGGAAGACCACGGCGTTCACCTCGTCGATCTCGGCGCGCAGGTGCTCGGGGTAGAGGTCGGGTGCGCCGTCGCGGTGGAGGTCCGTCCACTCGGTGGCGAAGTCGAGGGTGATCTGCGGGAAGTCGTTCGTGACGACCTTGCCGCTCGGCACGTCGACGATCGCCGGCACCGTGATGCCGCGCGGGTAGTCGGGCGTGCGCGCGAAGAAGGCCTCTTGGAGGCGCTCGATGCCGAGGACGGGGTCGCGCCCGTCGGGGTCCAGATCGAAGGTCCAGCTGCGGGCGTCGTGCGTCGGGCCGGGCAGTCCCAGCGAGATCGCGTCTTCGAGGCCGAGCAGTCGGCGTGAGATGACGCTGCGGTTCGCCCAGGGGCAGGCCCGCGCCGCGACGAGGCGGTATCGGCCCGACTCGACGGGCCAGCCGTCGGCGGCGTCGCGCGTGATGCGGTCCTCGATGTAGTTGGTGTCGCGGGTGTACTCCTGGCCGGGCTCGACGTAGGTGCCCTTCGCGTGCTGCTCGCTCATGCCGCCACCCTACGCACGCCCGGTCGGCAACTCCTGTCCGGTGTCGCGCCGGGCCGCGACACGCCGACGTCCGGTGCGGCCGGGCGGCAGGGAGGAGGAGTTGCCGACGCGCGGGTCAGGCGCCGACGTCGACGGCGTCGAGACCGGCGGCCGAGGAGGCGCGGGTCGCGCTCCACTCCCGCCACATCGTCTTGAGATCCCAGGCGTCGTCGGCCTCGAGCGAGATCCCCCGCTCGCCGGTGCGACGGGTGCGGCCCTGGATCAGCATGAGCTGCGTGCCGAACAGGAGGGAGCCGGCGCGCTGCTGCGCCTCGTCGAAGAACGTCGAGTCGGAGACGCCGCTGCCGTCGTCGAGGCTGATGAACACGACGCGCCGACCGCTGCGCATCGGCGGGGTCTGGGTGGCGATGCGGATGCCGGCCACGAGGACGGTCGTGCCGTTCCAGTGGTCGCGCAGGTCGGCGGCCCGGACGACGCCGAGGTCGTCGAGCATCGGACGGTAGCTCTCGATGACGTGCTCGCTGACCTCCATCGACAGGATGTCGAGCTCGTCGCTCACCCGGTCGCGGACTCCGACGTCGGGGGTGCCGGTGGGCACGGTGTCGGAGTCGTCGACGACGAAGTCGAGCTGGTTCTCGACGTCGGCCGCCCGGGGCCGTGACGACCTGCCGGTCAGCGCGCGCACCCTGGCCAGGACATCGCCCCTCGTCCGCCCCGGGCCGGCGAGCGAGTCGAGCGCCCCGACCTGGGCGAGTCGCTCGAACAACGACCGCGACGGTGTCGCCCGCTGCCAGAAGTCGGTGATCGATTCGTACGGGCGACCCACGACGACCCGGGCGAGCTCGGCGTCGCTGATGCCGTGCACGTCGACGAGCGACAGCCGGATGCCGAGGTCGCCGGTGCGAGTCGGCGCGATCGGGGTGGCGGGTGCGCGCAGCCGTTCGACGCGGTAGACGTCGGTCGAGGCGTTGACGTCGAGCGGCAGCACCGGGATGCCCATCCGCCGCGCCTCGGTCAGGAGCAGCCGCTTCGGGTACATGCCGGGATCGTGGGTCAGGATGCCGGCGAGGAACTCGGCCGGGTAGTGCGTCTTCAGCCATGCGCTCTGGTACGTGGGCAGGGCGAAGGCGGCACCGTGCGCCTTGCAGAAGCCGAACGATCCGAAGCCCTTCAGCACGGCCCAGATGCGGTCGACGTCGGCGTCGTCGTAGCGGCGCAGCCCGGTCTCGGGGTCGACGTTGGCCCGGGTGCGGGCGCGGAACGTCGCCTCGAGGGCGTCGTCGTCGCCCTTGCCCATGTGACGTCGGATCTCGTCGGCCTCGGCGAGGCTCACCTGCATCGTCGCCTCGAGGATCCGCAGGACGTGCTCGTGGTAGATCACGACTCCGTAGCTGTCGTCGAGGAACCCCGCGAAGCTCGGGTGGATGTAGTCGGGATGCTGGAACCCGTGCTTCGTGTCGAGGAACGGCACGATCATGTTGCCCTTCATCGGCCCGGGGCGGAACAGGGAGATATCGGCGATGAGGTCGGAGTAGCGGTCGGGCTGCATCTTGCCGATCAGCTCGCGCTGCCCCGGGCTCTCGATCTGGAACATGCCGAGCGTGTGCGTCGTCCTGATCGCCGCGAACGTCGGCTCGTCGTCGTGCGGGATCTCGTCGAGCTCGATCCGCCCCTCTCTGTTCACGTACCGTGCGTCCACCGGCAGCGCACCGGCCACCGCGGCCCTCGAGCCGTTCACGCGCTCGATCTCGTCGAGCGCGTACGCCAGCGTGCTCTGCATGCGCACCCCCAGCACGTCGAGCTTCAGCAGACCGGCGTCGTTCATGTCGTGCTTGTCGAACTGGCTCATCGGCAGACCGATGCCGCTCGGCTGGACCGGCGTCATGCTGAGCAGACCGGAGTCGCCGAGGATCACCCCGCACGGATGCATCGAGATGTGCCGCGGCAGCCGGTCGAGTCGCTCGCTGAGATCGACCAGCAGGTCGATCTGCCCGTCGCTGCGGGCCAGCTCGGCGATCTCGCGCAGCTCGGGCTTCTCGGCCAGGGCCGTCCGCAGGTCGCGGGCGTTCGAGCGCCAGACGTTCTTGGCGACGAGGTCGATCTGCTCGTCGTCGAGACCGAGCGCCAGACCGGCGTCACGGACGGCGCCTCGCCCCCGGTAGGTCGACTGCATCGACATGAGTGTCACCCGGTTGCTGCCGTACCGGTCGAAGATCGCCCGGTAGACCTCGTGCCGCCTCGCCGACTCGACGTCGATGTCGATGTCGGGGAGCGTCTCCCGCTTGTTGCCGAGGAACCTCTCGAACAGCAGATCGTGCTCGATCGGATCGACGTTCGAGATCCGCAGCAGATAGGTGACGAGGCTGCCCGCCCCCGACCCGCGTGCGGCGTTCCGCACCCTCATGTCGCGCATCAGCTTCGACACGTCGGCCACGGTCAGGAAGTACCCGGCGAAGCCGAACCCCGTGATGATGCCGAGCTCGTAGCGCATGCGCTCGTCGACCTTCTCGCGCAGAGCGCGACCGGCGTCGCCGAACCGCTCGGTGATCCCCGCCTCCGCCCGGCGGAACAGCACCTGGTCGGGATCGCCGTCGACTCCGATCGCACTCGGCTCGGGGACCTTCGGCCGACCCCAGCCCAGATCGGCGGCGGGGTCGAGTCGGCACCGGTCGGCCAGCCGCTCGGTCGCGGACAGCATCTCGTCGGCGGAGCTGCGAGGCAGCGAGGAGGCGTCGGTCACCATCCGCGCGACGGCGCGCATCGCATCGGCCGACTTCAGGAACGCCTGCGCGTTCGGCTGCGGGCGGAAGCTGCCCAGGGCGGCGAGATGCCCTGCCGAGTCGAGGACGTCGGCGGTGACCGCCTCGTCGGGGTCGAGGTAGCGGACGGCGTTGGTCAGCACGGCCGGCACCCCGACGTGGTCGGCCAGCTCGAGCATGCGGGCCGCGTGCCGGATGCTGCGGCTCTCGCCCGGCTCGGTCAGATGGCAGACGACCTCGACCACCACGCCGCCCGGCAGCACGGCCGCCCAGTCGGCCAGCGACGCCGCCGCCTCGGTGTGCCGACCCGCCTGCACCAGTCGACCCACGTCGGAGTCCGGGCCGAGCAGCACGGTCGCGGCGGGCCCCGACTCGCCCTGGACGAACGCCCGCACCCGTGACCGGCCGATGGTCGCCACGCTGTTCGCGCTGCCGCTCGCCTTCCGCGTCGCCCGGCCGTGCGCGGCGCTGATCAACCGGCAGAGCGCCGCCCACCCCGCACCCGGAGCGCCGCCGTCGATCGACCCGTGCGCCAGCACGACGATCCGATCGACCGGAGCACCCGCGCCCGCAGCACCAGCGCCTCCGGCAGCTCCTCCGCCGGCACCCGCGCCCGCAGCACCAGCGCCTCCGCCGGCGCCGGCACCGGCCCGATCGTCGCGGCACCCCAGCTCCACCCCCACGATCGGGTCGACGCCCGCGGCGCGACACGCGCCGATGTGCCGGATCGCCCCGTAGAGCCCGTCGCGGTCGGTGATCGCCGCGGCGTCGGCCCGTCGCCCGGCCACGGTCTCGACGAGGGTCTTCGGGTGGGCGGTGCCGTAGTGCGCGCTGAACGACGACGCGACGCGGAGATGGGTGAAACGCATGACTGGTGCCTCGTGCTCAGACCCCCCGGCCGGGTCGGTTCGAACAGATGTTCGATCAGTGTACGTGGTCGACGACCCGGCGGCGACGCCCGCCGGCTGGCATCATCGAGCCATGACCGACCGCCGCTCGACCCTCGACCGGGACGCCCGCGCCGTCGGGCACTGGACCCGCGTGCTGCTCGCCCAGCCGCGCCTCCTGCTGGCCGTGAAGACGGCGTTCGCCGCGGGGCTCGCCTACTGGATCGCCCCGCAGATCCCCGGCACGGCGGCCGACTACCCCTACTACGCGCCGCTCGGCGCGGTCATCGCCATGTATCCGACGCTGCGGGCCTCCTTGCGACAGGGCATCCAGGTGCTGCTGGGCGTCGTCGTCGGCATCGCCCTCGCCACGGCGGTCTTCGCCCTGCAGGACGGGCCGCCCGGAGTCCTCGCGGTCGGCGTGCTGGTCGGCATCGGCGTCGTGCTCGCCGGCATCCGCTGGCTCGGGGCCGGTCGCGACTGGGTGCTCACCGCGGGCCTGTTCGTGCTGCTGCTCGGAGGATCCGACACCGAGTCGTACGGCATCGGCTACATCGTCCAGCTCGGCGTCGGCGTCGTCGTGGGCGTCGTCGTCAACTTCGTGATCGTGCCGCCTCTGAACACCTCGCGCGCCGAGACGCGGCTCCGGCGGGTCCGGCAGGCGCTCGCCGACCGGGCCGACGAGATCGCCGGCGTCTTCGAGACGCCCTGGCCCCTCGAGGACGACGACTGGGAGGAGCGCGTCGGCGAGCTGCCCGCGACCCTCCACAGCGTGCGCTCGTCGGTGCAGTACGCCGACGAGTCGCGGCGGATGAATCCCCGGTGGCTGCTGCGTCGACGCGATCTCGGCCACGAGTACGCCGAACTGGCCGCGTTCGAGCGGGTCTCGTTCCATCTGCAGGACATCGCCGAGGTCTCCGGGGTCCTCGGCAGGCGCATCGGCCGCCAGATCGGCATGCCCGACTCGCTCGCCCCGGCCGTGGCGCACACCCTGCACGGGGTCGCCGAGGTGATCAGGCGCCACGACTCCGACGCCGACGTGTTCGTCGAGGCGCGCCGTCGCATCGCCGACCTCTGGGAGGCGATCGACGCCCACCGCGACCGCCCCACCACCGACACCAGCGGCGGGGTGTCGATCGCCGTCTCGCTCGGTCGCATCGTCGCCGCGCTCGACCCCGACGACGGCACCGCGCCCCGGCCCTCCGAGACGGACGCGGGGACGGCGGACGCCGGGACCGACACCGAGGAGGCGCACCCCGGATCCGACGGAGCCGACGGAGACGAGACGACCGGCGCCGACGACACCGCCACCGCCGACGACTCCGCGGATGCCGACGACGCCCCGGACGCCGACGGCACCACGGGCGACGACGGCACGGCCAGGGCCACGGAGGACGACGAGGCGCCCCGCGACACCGTCCGACGCGACGCCGACTGACGGGGTGCGACGCCCGCCGCCCAAGAGCAGTACGGTTGACCGGGCACCGACGCCGAGACGCGACCCGTGCCCTGACCGGCCGGGGCGGTCGACGGGAATGCCCGTCCGCCCTGTGCGTTGACACTCGTGGCCTGAGCACCCCACCCGCCGCCAGATCGACAAGCGACGATCCGTTCGCCGCCCTCATCCATGAAAGCCGCACAGTGACAGACACCACCACCCTCATCATCCTCGGAGCCAGCGGAGACCTCACCGAGCGTCTGCTGCTCCCCGGCCTCGCCAGCCTGCTGAAGAGCGACCGCGGAGTCGACGTGCAGCTGATCGGCACCGGCCGCAGCGAGCGCAGCGCCGACGAGTGGGACGACGTCGTCAAGACGGCGTTCAACGGCGACGCCGGCAGCGACCTCGCCAAGAAGACCCTCGCGTCGAGCCGCTACATCCAGGGCGACCCCACCACGGTCGAGCACCTGAAGGCGCTGTTCGAGGCCAGCGAGGGCACGCCCGTCATGTACTTCGCCCTCCCGCCGGCGATCAGCACGAAGGTCATCCAGTCGCTGGCCGAGATCGACCTCCCCGAGGGTCTCCGCCTCGCCCTCGAGAAGCCCTTCGGCTCCGACGAGCAGAGCGCTCGCGAGCTGAACGCCGAGCTGTTGAAGATCGTCCCCGAAGAGCGCATCCACCGCACCGACCACTTCCTCGGTCGTGCGACCGTGCTCAACATGATCGGCCTCCGCTTCGCGAACCGCCTGTTCGAGCCGGTCTGGAACAGCGAGAACATCGAGAAGGTCGAGATCTTCTACGACGAGGTGCTCGGTCTCGAAGGCCGCGCCCAGTACTACGACAAGGCCGGCGCCCTGATCGACATGATCCAGAGCCACCTCCTCCAGGTGCTCGCGGTCATCGCGATGGACGCCCCGTCGTCGATCGACTCGGTCGAGCTGCGCAGCGAGATCGCGCGCGTGCTGCGTGCCACCTGGGTCAAGGGCGGCGACCCCGTCGCGTCGAGCCGTCGCGCCCAGTACTCCGCCGGCACCATCGACGGCAAGGACGTCCCCGCCTACGCCGACGAGGACGGCGTCGACGACGAGCGTCAGACCGAGACCCTGGCCGAGGTCGAGTTCGAGGTCAAGACGCGCCGTTGGGCCGGCGTGCCGTTCATCCTCCGTTCGGGCAAGGGCATGACGAAGATCCGCAAAGAGGTCCTCATCACCTTCAAGCCCGTGCCGGCGCTGCCCGAGGGGCTCAACGGCTCCTCGACGCCCGACACGCTGCGCATCGAGATCAGCCCCGAGACGATGGAGCTCGGCGTCACGACCAACGGCTCCGGCAACCCCTTCGACCTCGAGAAGTCGACCATGTCGGTGACCCTCGGCAAGCCCGAGCTCACCCCCTACGGCGAGGTGCTCAGCGGCATCTTCCACGACGACCCGACGCTCTCGATCCGCGGCGACGTGGCCGAGCGCTGCTGGGCCATCGTCGCTCCCGTGATCGACGCGTGGCAGGCCGGCCAGGTGCCGCTCGACACGTACGCGGCCGGCTCGACCGGTCCGGCGGACTGGCCCGCCTGATCCACCGGCCCACCTGAACCACGGCAGCACCCCGACGGCCGTCCCGCTCGCATCGAGCAGGGCGGCCGTCGTCCGTTCCGCCGACCGGGGGAGCCTAGGAGGCGCGGGTCGCCTGCGCGCGCCCGATCGCGTCCGCCGCACGGACCAGCGCCAGGTGCGACAGCGCCTGAGGCGTGTTGCCGACGTGTCGCCCCGTCGCGACCTCGATCTCCTCCGACAGCATGCCGACGTCGTTGCAGTAGCCGACCAGGCGATCCATCAGGGTGACGGCGTCGTCCACCCGCCCCGAGGCCGCGTACTGCTCGGCGAGCCAGAACGAGCAGGTCAGGAAGGGGTTCTCGTCGCCCGCCAGCCCATCGACGCCGCTCTCGGTGCGGTAGCGCAGCAGCAGTCCGTCGTGCAGCAGGTCGTGCTCGATCGCGGCGACGGTGCCGAGCATGCGGGGGTCGTCGGCGGCGACGAAGCCGACCTGGGCGAGCTGCAGCAGCGAGGCGTCCACCTCGGTGGTGTCGTAGTGCTGCGTGTAGGAGTTCCGTTCGGCGTTCCAGCCGTCGCGTTCGACCTCGGCCCGCACCTCGTCTCGGAGCTCGCGCCAGCGGTCGACCGGGCCGTCGAGGCCGAACTGCTCGACGCCCGCGATGGCGCGATCGAGCGCGGCCCAGATCATGACCCGCGAGTGGGTGAAGTGCTGCAGCTCGCCGCGGATCTCCCAGATGCCGCTGTCGGGCCGGGTGCGATTGTCGTCGACGTACTGCATCAGGGCCCGCTGCAACGGCCACGAGTACTCGGTCTCGTCGACGCCGAGCTGGCGGGCCTCGTGCAGGGCGATCATGACCTCGCCGAAGATGTCGCCCTGGTACTGCTTGTAGGCGGCGTTCCCGACCCGCACCGGAGCGGCGCCCCCGTAGCCGGGCAGGTGGTCGATCTCGCTCTCGTGCAGGTGGCGCTCGCCGGCGAGGCCGTACATGATCTGCACGTCGGCCGGGTCTCCGGCGATCGCCCTCAGCAGCCAGCCGCGCCAGCGATCGGCCTCCTCGACGTAGCCGTGCAGGATCAGCGCCTGCAGCGTCATCGACGCGTCGCGGAGCCAGACGTAGCGGTAGTCCCAGTTGCGCGAGCCCCCGAACTGCTCAGGCAGGCTGGTCGTCGCGGCGGCGACGATGCCCCCGGTGTCTTCGTGCGTCAGCGCTCGGAGGATCAGCAGCGAACGGCGGACCTCGCGTTCGTAGGCCGGGGGAGTCGTGCACCGTGCGGCCCAGGCCTGCCACCAGCCGACCGTGTCGTCGATGGCCGCGTCGATGTCCACCGCCGCGGGTGGCTGCCGGTGCGAGGGGTACCAGGTGAGGGAGAGGTCGACGACCTCGCCGGCCGCGACGTCGAACTCGGTCGCATGGGTGTGGTCGGTGGCGGTCAGGCGCGGCCCTCGGACGACGACGGCGTCGGGGCCGGCCGTCGCGACGAGTGCGGTGTCGTCGCCGTCGGTCACCTGCCGCACCCAGGGCATGGCGCTGCCGTAGCCGAAGCGGATGGCCAGATCGACGTGCAGGGTCACGGTGCCCGAGACCCCCGTCACCCGGCGCACGACATCGGCGCGGCGGTCGCCGTAGGGCATCAGATCGGTGACCTCGACGACGCCCGTGGCGGTCTGCCACCGCGTCACGAGCACGAACGTGTCGTCGATGTAGCGACGGGTCGCGGTGGCGTCGGCGTCGGTCGGGGCGATCAGCCACCGCCCGGCGTCGTGGTCGCCGAGCAGGGCGCCGAAGGTCGAGGCGGAGTCGAAGCGGGGCAGGCACAGCCAGTCGATGCTGCCGTCGGTGCCGACGAGGCATCCGGTGTGCAGATCACCGATCAGGGCGTAGTTCTCGATGGGCAGGGGCATGCGGCCATCCAAGCAGTCCGGTCAGCGACCCCGCTGGAGGGTGGGGTCGGGCCAGCGTGTCTCGATCTGAGGCTTCTGCCGGCGGGTGCGCGCCCAGACGACGAAGCCCATCAGGGTGAACGCGCCGTAGAAGACGTACATGAACGCCGAGGCGTAGTAGCCGGCGCTGAACAGCAGCGGTGTGCCCACGAGGTCGACGGCGACCCAGATCAGCCAGAACTCGACCCAGCCCTTGGCCATGCCGTACGTCGCCAGTAGCGAGCCCATGAAGATCCAGGCGTCGGCCCAGACGGGCTCGTACGAGCCCAGGGCGCCGAAGATCGGGGTGAGCACGGCCGTGCCGCCGAAGAGCGCCACGACGAGCAGGACGCGGTTGCGCCAGCCGGCCCACCGCGGCTCGACCGCAGCGCCGGCCCCGGTCTCGCTCTGCCGCCAGCGGCGCCACCCGTAGATCGAGACCACGATGAACATCACCTGACGCCCGGCCTGGCCGAGCAGATTGACCGGGTTCGGCGTGTCGAAGACCGCGCCGAGGAACACCGTGAAGAGCAGGGCGTTGCCGACGATGCCGATCGGCCAGGCCCAGACCTTCCGGCGCATGCCGCCGAGGGCGCTGAGCAGACCGAAGACGTTGCCGACGATCTCTCGCCAGAGGATGGTCTGATCGCCCAGCACGAGCTGAGCGTCGAAGAGCCACCGGATCACCTGCACGTCGTCCTCCTGGTCGTGGCGACGACGGTCTCCGTGATCTGCCACGGCGCTCGAGTCGCCGAGGTCGGAACGAGCGGGGTGCGTCGTTCATTCCCGAGTGCCGGCATTCCTGGTGCCGGCCGATCAGGCGAACAGCTGCTGCTCGACGCGGTCGTCGAAGACGCCGAGCAGCAGCCATGAGCCCAGCGCGGGGTCGAGGGCGAGGTCGAAGGTGCCGTCGATCCGATGGGCGCCGTCGGTCAGCGGCAGGGCGTCGACCCGCCAGACCGGCAGCTCGAGCAGATCGACCGCCCCGCCCCGAGGCGCCCGGGCAGCCGACCGCCACCACTCTCGGCGGGTGATCCACCGCTCGGGCGGGCTGACCACGCCGTACACGACGCCCCGCCACACGAATCGCAGCGGCGCCCCGTCGTCGGTCGTCTCGACCGGTACCTTCTCGTCGACCTTCATGTCGTCTCGCCCCGCTCGTCGTCGTTCGAATGTGTGTTCGAACGAAGTGTACGGTCGGCCGCCGACATCCGACCCGCGAGAGGGAGGATCGAGAGGCTGCTACGCCATCACTCGACGACGCCGGCGTCGGCGAGCTGATCCCAGAGGCCCGCGCCGTCGGGGGCGGACACCCAGGGGGTGTCGCTGCCCTGGGCGTGCTCGGAGCGCGTCGACCGGCCACCCGCGAGGACGGCCTCGCTGGGCGACAGCTGGCGGATCGCCACGGCGGCGACCGAGTCGGGGTGCTCGTGCAGGAACCGCCCGTAGAGCTCTTCGTCGTGCTGGCCGTCGTCGCCCACCAGCAGCCAGCGCATGTGCGGGAACTCCTTCGCCAGCCGGTCGAGCGACGCGTGCTTGTGCTCGCGTCCGCTGCGGAAGAAGCGGTCGTGCGTCGGGCCCCAGTCGGTCAGCAGCAGCGGACCGCTCGGGTAGAGGTTGCGCGAGAGGAACCGCGAGAGGGTGGGGGCGACGTTCCAGGCGCCGGTCGAGAGGTAGATCACCGGGCAGCCGCCAGCCGTGCGCTGCAGTCGCTCGTAGAGCACCGACATGCCGGGCACGGGGCGTCTGGCGTGCTCGTTCAGGACGAACGTGTTCCAGGCGGCCAGGAAGGGCCGGGGCAGCGATGTCACCATGACCGTGTCGTCGATGTCCGACACGACGCCGAACCGCACGTCGGGGTCGATCACGTAGACCGGGGCGTCGACGGGCAGCGAGCCCTCGCAGCTGACGGTGGCGACGTGCCAGCCCGGTTCGAGGTCGACCTCGACCCGTACGTCGAGCACGCCGCCGCGGTCGGTCGTCAGGTGGTGCGTGCGCCCGCCGAGCACGACGTCGACCCTGGCCTTCTCGACAGGCACGCTGGTGAAGCTGCGCCAACCGCGCACGTTCGCCCGGTCGATCCCCTCGAGGGTTCCCTTGCGGGTCAGCAGCACCCGCGACAGCACGCGGGCCCAGCCGGACGAGCCGTAGCCCGTGTAAGGGACGACTGTCGGGAGGAGGCCCCGCTTGCGGGCGCGCTTCTCGCGGAACCGGTGGACCGAGTTCTCGATGCGGGCGGCGCGGTGCAGCAGCGGCTCGACTCCGGCCGGTGCCGGTCTACGGGTGTCGGGCATGCGCCCATCCTGTCACGTCAGACCGGTTCGACGAGGGCGGGGGAGTCGGACGACACCGAGCCGACCTCGGACGAGACCTCGTGGAACGACATGCGGTCCGCGATCTCGGGTGCGAGCCCCGCGACCCCCTGCACGAGATCGTCGTCGCCCTCGGTCTCTGGATCGAGCCAGTCGTCCATCACGTCGGCCCCCACGAAGACCGGCATCCGGTCGTGCAGGGTCTCGAGCGGCCCCGAGGAGGCGCGGGTCAGGATCGTCGTCGACAGCAGCCACCGGGACGGTGCGTCCGGTGCCGCCCGCGGGTCGCGCCACCACTCGTACAGCGCGGCGAAGAGCATGACCTCGTCGTCGGGGAGGCGCACCAGATGGGGGTGCTTGACGCCCGCGGGGTCGGTCGTCCATTCGTAGTAGCCGGTGGCCGGCACCAGCCCGCGGCGGGCCGCCACCGCGTCGCGGAACATCGGCTTCTCGGCCGCCGTCTCCGATCGGGCGTTGAACACCGGGGCGCCCTCGGGTCCGTTCGACCCGCCGGGCACGAGTCCCCATCGGGCCGCCGCGAGCCGCCGCACAGGCGGGCCGCCGGCGTCGGCGCCGCGGGGGGCGGCGTCGACCAGCAGATTCACCGGGCGGGTCGGAGCGATATTCCAGGAAGGATCTGGGAGAGTGTCTCCTGATACATCAACGTCGAACAGGGCCACCAGGTCGCTCGAGGCGCGAGCCATCACGAATCGTCCGCACATGCGTCCATTCTCCCGGCTCGCACCGACATCGGCCGCCACCGACGGGCGGAACGGTGCACGAGGTCGGTGCGCACCGCGCCCGCGGCGCCCTCGATCGACGTCCAGCACCATGTCGCGACGACGTCGCGAATCGCAGAAGGAGAACCGTTGCTCGCCACCGAGGTCACAGAAGCACTGCCCGGGGGATCATCACTGCTCAGGAACGAGCCGGTCCAGGCCCGGAGCTCCGCGCGCCTCACGGGGCTGCTCGACGCCGCGGCGTCGATCATCGACGAGATCGGTTACGAGCGCCTGACCACCGCCATGGTCGCCGAGCGCGCGGGCGCCTCGATCGGCACCGTCTACCGGTACTTCCCCGACCGCATCGCCGTGGTCGACGCCCTCGCACTCCGCTGCATCCAGCGCCTCACGGCGACGGTCGCCGAGCGGGTGGCCGACCCCGACATCGTCGACTGGCGTCGTGCCATCGAGGCGCTCATCGACGCCAAGGCCGAGATGTACCGCGACGAGCCCGGGTTCCGCGCCATCAGGTTCGGCGACGCTCCCGACCTCGGCGCGCCGCACGAGGCGCCCGCGGGCAGCCCTCTGGCCGATCGAATCACGAGTCTGCTGGTCGACCGCTTCGGGGTCGTCCGCGACGCCGAGACCGAGCTGGCGGTCGAGGTCGTCGTCGAGATCGGCAACTCCCTCCTCGCCCGGGCGTTCGTGTCCGGCGGCGACGGCGACCCGCGCTTCATCGACGAGTGCCGACGCGTCGTCGTGGCCTACCTCGAGCCGGTGCTCGCCGTCCGCTGATCCGAGCGGTCACCCTGATCGGTCGCTCCGGGCGCTGACTCCGGGCGCTCGCCGCGGGCGGTCATTCCGAGGGGGCGTCGTCGGGGGCGGACATGTGCCGCTCCTCCCGAGCGTGCACGATCCTCTTGACGACGACCACGACCACGCCGAAGACGACGATCACCGCGACGAAGAGGTAGCCGGCCCAGTGCAGCCGGTCGGCGATCTCCCGGTAGCCGCCCGCGGCGGCGGCACCGACCGAGACGTACGCCGTCGACCACAGGATGCACGCCGGGGCCGTCCAGGCCAGGAACGTCCGGTAGCGCATCGGGCTCATCCCGACCGTCAGCGGGATGAGCGAATGCAGCACCGGTAAGAAGCGCGAGACGAACACGGCGACCCCGCCGCGACGCGCCAGGTAGTTCTCGGCCCGGACCCAGTTGCGCTCGCCGAGGCGCCGCCCGACCGCACTGCGGCGGATCGCGGGGCCGAAGCGCCGACCCAGCGCGAACCCCACGCTCTCGCCGATCAGAGCCCCGGTCACGAGCGCCAGCACCAGCGCGACGAACTCGAACGGCGTCGCGACCGCCGTGGCCGACACGATCGCCACGGTGTCGCCCGGCACGACGAGTCCGAGCAGCACCGAGGTCTCGAGCACCATGGCGAGACCGGCGAGGAGGGTCCGCAGCACCGGATCGACCGATTGGACGAGGTCGAGGAGGGTGCCGAGGAGGTCGTTCACGAGCTCGATCCTATTCACAGCCGTTCGGCAGCGACCAGAACCGCTAAGCGACACCTGTTGTGTAATTGGGGACGCATACTGTCTCTGTGAACGACCTCCTCGACCCGCTCCTCCTCTCGCGGTGGCAGTTCGGTCTGACGACGATCTACCACTTCCTCTTCGTGCCCCTGACGATCGGCATGGCCTTCACGGTCGCGGTCTTCCAGACGGCATGGGTGCGCACCGGGAAGCTGCACTATCTGCAGCTCACCCGGTTCTTCGGCAAGATCTTCCTGATCAACTTCGCCATGGGCGTCGTGACCGGAATCGTGCAGGAGTTCCAGTTCGGCATGAACTGGTCCGACTACTCGAGGTTCGTCGGCGACGTCTTCGGGGCGCCGCTCGCCCTCGAGGGTCTGCTCGCGTTCTTCCTCGAGGCGACCTTCATCGGCATCTGGATCTTCGGCTGGGACAAGGTCCCGAAGAAGCTGCACCTGGCGAGCATCTGGGGTGCCACCGTCGGCAGCATCCTGTCGGCCTACTTCATCATCGCCGCAAACGCGTTCATGCAGAACCCCGTCGGTTACGCGATCAACGAGGAGAAGGGCCGGGCCGAGCTCACCAGCCTCTGGGAGGTCCTCACCAACAAGGTCGCCCTCGCCGCGTTCCCCCACACGATCTTCGCCTGCTTCATGGTGTCGGCCGCGGTCATCGTCGCGGTGGCCGCCTGGCACCTCTCGCGCAACCAGAACCTCGAGACCATGCGGCCCGCGCTGCGCTTCGGTCTCTGGACGATGGTCGCCGCCGGCGCCCTCACCGTCCTCACCGGTGACCAGCTCGGCCTCGCCATGGTCGAGACCCAGCCGATGAAGATGGCGGCCGCCGAGGCGCTCTACAAGACCTCGACCGGTGCCGACGCCTCGTTCTCGATCTTCACCCTCGGCACGCCCGACGGGGTGCACGAGCTGTTCAGCATCCGGGTCCCGTACCTCCTGAGCTTCCTGTCGACGCACACGTTCGACGGCACGGTCGAGGGCATCAACGACCTGCAGGCGCAGTACGTGCAGCTCTACGGCCCCGGCGACTACACGCCGATCATCTGGGTGACCTACTGGTCGTTCCGCTGGATGATGGGCCTCGGCATGGTCGCCATCCTCATCTCCCTCGTCGGCCTCTGGGTGACCCGCAAGGGCCGCCTCCCGGTCAGCCGCTGGGTGTGGCGCGCGGCCGTCTGGTCGTACCCCCTCCCGTTGATGGCGATGATCGTCGGCTGGGTCTTCACCGAGATGGGACGACAGCCCTGGCTGGTCTTCGGGCTGCTGAAGACCGAGGACGGCGTCTCGCCCAACGTGACCGGTCTGACCGTGCTCATCTCGCTGATCGCGTTCACGCTCATCTACGGCAGCCTCGCGGTCGTCGAGTTCCGACTGATCGTCAAGGCCGCCCAGAAGGGGCCGGGCGAGGCGCCCGTGCCCGACCCCGAATCCGGCGAGATCCGCCACGAAGCGACGGTGTACTGATGGACCTCCCCACCCTCTGGTTCCTGCTGCTCGCGTTCTTCTTCGTCGGCTACTTCGTGCTCGACGGCTTCGACTTCGGCGTGGGCATGTCGTTGCCGTTCCTCGGCAGGGACGACACCGACCGTCGGGTGCTGATCAACACGATCGGCCCCGTCTGGGATCTGAACGAGACCTGGGTCATCGTGGCCGGCGCGTTCATGTTCGCGGCGTTCCCCGAGTGGTACGCGACCCTGTTCAGCGGCTTCTACCTGCTCCTGCTGCTGATCCTGCTGGCGCTCATCGCCCGCGGCGTCTCGTTCGAGTACCGCCACCAGCGCCCCGAGGCCGCCTGGAAGCGCCGCTTCGACCTGATGATCACCGTCGGCTCGGCCGTGCCCGCCTTCGTCTGGGGACTCGTCTTCGCCAACGTCGTCCGCGGGGTGCCGCTCGACGAGGGGTTCAACTACACGGGCGGCCTGACCGATCTGCTCAACCCCTACGCCCTGCTCGGCGGCCTCACGACCCTCCTGCTCTTCTTCACCCACGGCGTCGTCTTCGTCTCGCTGAAGACCGAGGGCGAGATCCGCGAGCGGGCACGGCGACTCGCGGTGCGGGCCGGGCTGGTCACGATCGTCGTCGCCGCGTCGTTCCTGGTGATCACGACGCTGATGCACGGCACGATCGCGTCGGCCGTGCTCTCCGCGGCGGCCGCGGTGACCCTCATCGCCTCGTTCGCCGCCAACCTCCGGGGGCGCGAGGGGCGGGCGTTCGCCCTGATGGCCGTGACCATCGCCTTCGCCGTGGCGAGCCTGTTCGCCGCCCTGTTCCCCGCCGTCATGCCGGCCAGCAACGACCCCGCGAACAGCCTCACCATCGCGAACGCGGCGAGCTCCGACTACACCCTCACCGTGATGAGCTGGGTCGCCCTCGTCTTCGTGCCGCTCATCCTCGGCTACCAGGGGTTCACGTACTGGATCTTCCGCAAGAGGATCAGCCGCGCGACGATCCCGGCCGCCTCGTGAGCCCACGACCGTGAAGCCGCTCGACCCGCGCCTCCTCGGCTACGCCGCCGCCGCCCGCACGTTCCTCGTGATCGGGGCGGTGCTCGGGGTCGTGCAGACGGCGTGCGTCATCGCGGTCGCCTGGTCCGCCTCCCGCTCGGTGGTCGCCGTCGTCGACGGCCGCGGCGCACCCGCCCTCACCGAGGCGCTCGTCGGGCTGGCGATCGCCGTGATCGCCCGCTCGCTCGTCTCGTGGGCGCTCGAGGCCGTCGCCGCGCGGACGGCCGCCGTGGTCAAGAGCCAACTGCGCCGCCGCGTCGTCCGAGCCGTCACCGACCGGGGCCACGAGTGGCTCGCACGCCGGAACTCGGCCCGGCTCGCCACCCTGATCGGCCCGGGCCTCGACGCCCTCGACGACTACTTCGCCAAGTACCTGCCGCAGCTGATCCTCACGGCGCTCAGCACCCCGCTCATCGTCGCCGTGATGGGTGCGAACGACTGGCTCTCCGCGCTCATCGTCGTCCTGACCCTGCCGCTGATCCCCGTGTTCATGGTGCTCATCGGCTGGACCACCCGCACCGCCCAGGCCCGGCAGTGGGATCGGCTCGCCGGTCTCGCCTCGTCGTTCCTGGACGCGGTGAACGGCCTGTCGACCCTCAAGGTCTTCGGCCGCGAGCGACGCCAGGTCGCCCGCATCGGCCGACTGACCGACGACTACCGGACGCAGACCATGTCGGTGCTCCGCGTGTCGTTCCTCAGCGGCTTCGCACTCGAGCTCGCCGCCTCGCTCTCCGTCGCCCTCGTGGCCGTGTCGATCGGCATCCGGCTCGTCGACGGGTCGCTCGGGCTGCCCGTCGCGCTGTTCGTGCTGCTGCTCGCCCCCGAGGCCTACCTGCCGCTGCGGCAGGTGGGGGCGAACTTCCACGCCGCCTCCGACGGCGTCGCCGCCGCGACGGAGGTCGTCGAGCTGCTCGACGACGCCGACCGGGAGACGACCACCACCGTTGACGGCGCCGCCGACCCCGCCCGCGCCTCCACCCCTGTCGTCGCCGTCGGTCCGACCGACGCCCTCGTCGTCTCCGAGGTCTCCGTGCACCGAGGAGGCGCGCCCTCGTCCCCGACGACGTCGTTCGTCGCCCCCGTGGGCAGCCTCGTCGCGATCGTCGGACCGAGCGGCGCCGGGAAGACCTCGCTGCTCGCCGCCCTCCGGGGTGCGGTGCCGTCGGAGGGCGAGGCGCGCTGGCAGGATGCCGACCGCGCCCCCGCCCCGCACGAGATCGCCTGGTCGGGGCAGACCCCCGGGCTCGTCTCGGGCACCGTCGCCGACAACATCGCACTCGGCGACGAGGTCGACCCCGAGGCCGTGCTCGCGGCGCTCGCGGCCGCCGGGGGGCAGGGCATGGACCCCGCGGTCGAGCTGGGCGCGGGCGGCGCGGGACTCTCCGGCGGGCAGGCGCAGCGGGTCGCGCTGGCCCGGGCCGTCTACCGGCTGCGGCGTCGCGGCGGCCGGCTGCTGCTCGTCGACGAGCCGTCGTCGGCGCTCGACCCCGTCACCGAGACCAGGATGATCGACGGGCTGGTCGACATCGCGCGCTCGGGCGTCGCCGTGATCGTCGTGACCCATCGGGCAGCCGTCCGCGATGCGGCCGACACCGTCGTGACCCTGTCCGCCCTCGACCGGAGCGCCCTCTCATGACGACCTCCCTGCTCCGCACCGCCCAGCCGACGGCGCGACGCTCGCTGTCCGGCATCGTCTTCGGCGTGCTGAGCGCCCTGAGCGCCATCGCGCTGCTCGCCGCGTCGGCGCACCTCATCACGCACGCCGCGGAGCAGCCGCCGATCCTCTTCCTCACGCTGTCGATGGTGGGGGTGCGCGCGTTCGCCCTCGCGCGGGCGTTCTTCCGCTACCTCGAGCGGTTGGCGAGTCACGACGCCGCCTTCCGTCAGCTCGCGGTCGTGCGGACCGAGCTCTATCGCCGACTCGTGCGAATCGCTCCGGCGGGGCTCGGCGGCACCGACCGCGGCGATCTGCTCTCGCGGATGGTCAGCGACGTCGACGCGCTGCAGGACCTCCCTCTCCGCGTCGTCCAGCCGCTGATCGTGTCCGGTGTCGCGTCGGCCGTGTCCGTCGCCGGTGTGGCCTTCTTCTCGCCACGGGCGGCGCTCGTGCTCGCCGCGGGGCTCGCCGTCGCCTTCGTCGTCGGCTGCGCCGCGGCGGACGCCCTGGCGCGTCGCAGCGAACGCGCGCTCGCCGACCGCCGGGGCGCGCTCTCGGGCGCCGTGCTCGACACCGTGCAGAACCTCGACGTGCTGACGGCCTTCGACGCCCTCGACGGTCAGCTCGACCGGGTCGCCCGGCTCGACGACGACCTGCGGCGGGCCGCCCGCCGTCGGGCCACCTCGACCGGGGTGGTCGCGGCGCTGATGTCGCTGCTGTCGGGCGCCACCGTCTTCGCGACCATCGTCGTGGCGGCGCCGACGGTGGCGGGCGGCGACCTGTCGGGGCCCTCCTTCGCCCTGGTCGCGCTGGTGCCGTTGGCCGTGTTCGAGGTCGTCGGCTCGGTGCCGACGGCCGTGCTCGCCTGGCGTCGGGTGCGGGCCAGCGGGGAGCGCCTCGAGTCGGCGGTCCCGGCCGTCGCCCCCGCGGGCGTCGTCGTCGACGAGGTGCCGGGGGACGCCGGGCCCGCGGAGCCCGCCGAGCCCGGCGACTCCGCCGCGGCGGACGGGGCCGACGTGGTCGATGCGGCCTCGGCCCGGCTGCCGCTGCCGCCCGCGGGCGGCACCGCCCTCCGCCTCGCCGCCCTGTCGGCGGCCTGGCCCGGGTCGACCTCGCCGGCGCTCGACACCGTCGACCTCGACCTCCGGGTCGGCGAGCGCGTCGTCGTCGAGGGACCGAGCGGGGCGGGCAAGAGCACGCTGGCCGCCGTGCTGGCGAGGTTCCTCGACCACCGGGGTCGCTACGAGGTCGGCGGCGTCGACGTGTCGACGGTCCCGGCCGACCGGGTGCGGGCCACCGTGGGCCTGATCGAGCAGGCGCCCTACCTCTTCGACGAGTCCGTCCGCCAGAATCTGCTCTTCGCCCGGGACTCCGCCACAGACGACGACCTCTGGGCCGTGCTCGACCGGGTCGACCTCGCCGACTGGGTGCGGGCCCGCGGCGGCCTCGACGCCCGACTTGGTGAACGCGGCGCCCTGGTGTCGGGCGGTCAGGCGCAGCGGATCTCACTGGCCAGGGCCCTGCTGCACGGGTTCCCGGTGCTCGTGCTCGACGAGCCGACGGCCGGGCTCGATGCCGACCTGGCCGAGCGTCTCGTCGCCGACGTGCTCACGACGGCACGGCAGGAAGGCACGACCGTGCTGCTCATCTCGCACGTGCCGATCGACGACGCGCTCGTGACCCGGCGGGTCCGGGTCGAGGCGGGGCGGATCGTCGACGCGACCCGCGCCTCCTAGGCTCCATGCCTCCGTGCCTGATCGCCTTCGCGCCTGAAGGGGGCGCCGTCAGACCGACGGCAGCGGACGGCGCAGGGCGTCGAGCCGTGACCGCCAGAGCGCCAGCCGACCGGGCTGCTCGGCGGGCGACGGGCCGTCGACCCAGCCGGTCGCGATGCGGATCCCGTGCAGAGCGCTCGTGGTCCAGACCTCGAAGCCGCTCAGCTCGTCGGGTCGGGCGTGCTCGTGCAGCACGTCGACGCCCATCACCGCAGCGAGGGTGGCCAGAGTCCGCACGGTGACGCCCGGCAGACGCGGCAGATCGTCGGACGGCAGGCAGAGGGCGTCGCCGCGCCACCAGACGATCGAGCTCCACGCCCCGTCGACGACGTGGCCGTCTCCGCTCAGGACGACCGCCTCGTCGGCTCCCCGCGAGCGGGCCTCGTCGCGCACCCGGCCGAGCGCCATGAGATCGGGCCCCTTGACGAGCGGGCTGATCCGCGGGTCGTGGGTGGCCGTCGCCAGCACCACGGTCGCGCTCGCCGGGGGAGCGGGCCGCAGCCGCAGTCGCAGGGCGACCGAGGAGGCGCGGGTCGAGTCGGCCCCGCCGGTCGCGTCTCGCCCGTCGACGCCGCCGGCCGCCACCAGCTCGACCCGGGGGAACCACCGGCCCGTGCGCGGCAGCCGGGCGACCACGGCCGTCCAGAACGCGTCGACGTCGTCCAGGGTCGGCCGACCGGTCATCCCGGCCGTCGCGGCGTCCACCGACCCGGCGAACCGCTCGCGGTGCACGTCGAGGGCCCGGACGCGACCTTCGTCGACCAGCCAGGAGTCTGCGACCAGCAGCGTCGGCTCGATCACACCGGTGTCGGCCTCATCGACGCCGTCGGCACCCCGTCGGGCGTCGGGCAGGGGCTCGAGGAGTCCGCCGCGCCAGAGGAGGGTCGTCGCGGTGCTCATACACTCAAGGCTATGCGTCCTCCGGTGGTCCGTGCGCCGCTCGAGTGGCGCGACCCAGAACTCGTGGTGTCGTGTCTCGCGACCGAGGGAGACGTGGTCTGGATCGACGCCGGGCTCGACGCCGCGACCGGTCGATCGGTGGTGGCGTGGGGCGAGGCCGTGACCGCCTCCGCGTCCGGCGGTCGCCTCGACGCGGTCTGGTCGGCGCTGCACGACGACCTCTCCGCGCCGAGAGCCGACGCGGATCCGCTCGGCTGGGCCGGCTGGCTCGGCTACGGGGTCGGCCTCTGGCTGCTCGACCGCGACGGCGGACTCGGTCGCGGGGCGCACCCCGTGATCGACGCGGGCGAACGCGCCGACGGCACCGCGCCTCCTGATCTCGCCCTGCTCCGCACCGACCGGGCGCTCGTCTTCGATCACGCGCTCCGCACGGTCGAGGCGGTCAGCACCGCCGCGCCCGACTGGCTCGAGGGCGTCGTCGCCCGGTGGGACGACCTGGAGGCCGAGGAGGCGCGGCTCGAGACCGCCCCGCACCGCGCCTCCTCGACGCACCCCCGCTGGGATCACGACGCCGAGTCGTACCTCGCGCTCGTGGCCCGCTGCCAGGAGGCGATCGTCGCCGGCGAGGCGTACGTGCTCTGCCCCACGACCCGGGTCGCGGTCGACGGAGCCGTCGACGACCTGGCGGTCTACCGGCGCCTCCGACGCACGTCGGCCGCCCCGCGCGCGTCGTTCGTGCGGATCGGCGAGACCTCGGTGCTGGGCGCGTCGCCCGAGGCGTTCGTCGAGGTCTCGGCCGACGGCACGGTCTCGTCGTCGCCGATCAAGGGCACCCGCCCGCGGGGGCGCGACGCGCTCGCCGACGCGGAGCTGTCCGACGAGCTCGCGACGAGCGAGAAGGAGCTCGCCGAGAACCTGATGATCGTCGACCTCGTGCGGAACGACCTGACCCGCGTCTGCGCCCCCGGCAGCGTCGAGGTCGTCGAGCTCTTCGCCGTGCACTCGTACCCCGCGGTGCACCAGCTCGTCAGCACCGTGCGCGGGCGCCTGCGACCCGGGCTCACGGGGCTCGACGCCGTCGCCTCGATGTTCCCCGCGGGGTCGATGACCGGCGCGCCGAAGCGCCGGGCCGTCGAACTGCTGACGGCGTGGGAGGCGCGCCCCCGGGGGATCTACTCGGGCGCGATCGGCACGTTCGGACTCGACGGCACCGTCTCGCTGGCCATGGTGATCCGCTCGATCGTCGTCGACCGGGCCGGGGCGGACGGCGTCGGAACGGCGACCGTCGGGGTCGGCGGGGGAGTGACGTCGGCGTCGGTGCCCCGCGCCGAGTGGGACGAGGTGGGGGTGAAGGCGGCCGCCCTGCTGGCGGTGCTGGCGGACGGGCCGACCCGCGCCTCCTGAGCTCCCCCTCCGACGGCGGCCGAAGGGTGCCGCCACCGGCGGCGGATCCGGGTTCGGCGGACGGCGGGCCGGTCATCTACGCTAGATCGTCGGGTCGCCGTGCCCGCACGTCGACGTGCGCTGCAGCAGGTGCGTCCCTCCCCAGGAATGAATGAGAGTCCCGTGGCACACGAGCACGACAACACCGCGCCTTCCGAGAAGACCGCCGCCGGCGAGCGTCCGCCCCGCCCCGAAGAGGAGCGTGAGTACGACGTCGCGCGTCTGCAGCGCAAGTGGCAGGCCATCTGGGAGGAGGCGAAGCCGTTCGCCGTCGACCCCGACGACAAGCGCCCGCGCAAGTACATCCTCGACATGTTCCCGTACCCGTCGGGCGACCTGCACATGGGGCACGCCGAGGGCTACGCGCTCGGCGACGTGATCGCGCGCTACTGGCGTCAGCAGGGCTTCAACGTGCTGCACCCGATCGGGTGGGACAGCTTCGGCCTGCCGGCCGAGAACGCGGCCATCAAGCGCGGCGTCGACCCCCGCGAGTGGACCTACGCGAACATCGAGCAGCAGAAGCAGAGCATGAAGCTCTACGCGCCGTCGTTCGACTGGGACCGCGTGCTGCACACCAGCGACCCCGAGTACTACAAGTGGAACCAGTGGCTGTTCCTCAAGATGTACGAGAAGGGCCTCGCCTACCGGAAGGACAGCTGGGTCAACTGGGACCCTGTGGACCAGACCGTGCTCGCGAACGAGCAGGTGCTGGCCGACGGCACGAGCGAGCGGTCGGGCGCCGTCGTCGTCAAGAAGAAGCTGACGCAGTGGTACTTCAAGATCACCGACTACGCCGACCGTCTGCTCGACGACCTGAACCAGCTCGAGGGCCGCTGGCCGTCGAAGGTGCTGAACATGCAGCGCAACTGGATCGGCCGCTCGGTCGGTGCCGACGTGCACTTCGAGATCGAGGGGCGTGACGAGCGGGTCACGGTCTTCACCACCCGACCCGACACGCTCTACGGCGCGACCTTCATGGTCGTCGCCCCCGACTCCGATCTCGCCGCCGAGCTCGTGGCCGACGCCACGGACGACGTGCGCCAGCGCTTCGCCGAGTACCTGACGGCCGTGCAGAAGACGACCGAGATCGAGCGTCAGTCGACCGACCGCCCCAAGACCGGCGTGCCCCTCGGGCGCGTCGCGGTCAACCCGCTGACCGGCGACCCGATGCCGGTCTGGGCCGCCGACTACGTGCTGGCCGACTACGGGCACGGCGCCGTCATGGCCGTGCCGGCCCACGACCAGCGCGACCTCGACTTCGCCATCGAGTACGACCTGCCCGTGCGCGTCGTCGTCGACACGAACGCCCCGGTGACGGGTGTCATCCCGAAGCTCGAGCTCGACTCCGACGGTCAGGCGATCCTGCCCGACGACCTGCCCGAGCTGAACCCGCGCGAGACGGGGGTCGCGCTCTCGGGCGACGGCCGCCTGATGAACTCCGGTCCGCTGACCGGGCTCAGCAAGTCGAACGCGATCAAGCGCGTGATCGAGCTGCTCGAGGCCTCGGGCGCCGGCAAGGGCGCCAAGACCTACCGTCTGCGCGACTGGCTCATCTCGCGCCAGCGCTTCTGGGGCACGCCCATCCCGATCGTGCACGGCGCCGACGGCACCGAGATCCCGGTGCCCGAAGACCAGCTGCCGGTGCTGCTGCCGCCCACCGAGGGTCTCGACCTGAAGCCCAAGGGCAGCTCGCCGCTCGGCGCGGCCACCGACTGGGTGAACGTGCCGAACCCGATCGACGGCACCCCGGCGAAGCGCGACGCCGACACGATGGACACCTTCGTCGACAGCTCGTGGTACTTCCTGCGGTTCCTCAGCCCGACCGACGCCGACCGCGCCTTCGACCCCGCCGTCGTCAACCGCTGGGCGCCCGTCGACCAGTACGTCGGGGGCGTCGAGCACGCGATCCTGCACCTGCTCTACGCGCGCTTCATCACGAAGGTGCTGTTCGACCTCGGTCACCTCGACTTCACCGAGCCGTTCAGCGCGCTGCTGAACCAGGGCATGGTGCTGCAAGACGGCGCGAAGATGAGCAAGAGCAAGGGCAACCTCGTCACGCTCTCCGAAGAGGTCGAGAAGCACGGCGTCGACGCGATCCGCCTGACGATGGCGTTCGCCGGCCCGCCGGAGGACGACATCGACTGGGCGGACGTCTCGCCCGCCGGCTCGGCGAAGTTCCTGGCCCGGGCGTTCCGGCTCTCGGGCGAGGTGTCGAGCCCTCGCGACGTGGTCTGGGCCGACGGCGACCAGGCGCTGCGCCGGGTCACGCACCGGTTCCTGGCCGAGGCTCCGGGGCTGACCGAGGCGTTCAAGTTCAACGTCGTCGTCGCCCGCCTGATGGAGCTGGTCAACGCGATCCGCAAGGTCGTCGACTCGGGTGCCGGTGCGGGCGACCCGGCGGTCCGCGAGGCCGTCGAGACCGTGACCCTGGGGCTCTCGCTGTTCGCGCCCTACACGGCGTCCGAGATGTGGGAGAAGCTCGGCTACGACGGCGTCTCCGTCGCGAAGCACGGCTGGCGGAAGGCCGACCCGACGCTGCTCGTCGAGACGAGCGTCACCGCCGTCGTGCAGGTGAACGGCAAGGTGCGCGATCGCCTCGAGGTGTCGCCGAAGATCGCCTCGGAAGAGCTCGAGGCCCTGGCCCGCGCGTCGGCCGCCGTGCAGCGCTCGATCGGCGAGAAGGAGATCGTGAACGTCATCGTGCGCGCGCCGCGACTGGTGAACATCGCGGTGAAGTGACCTCCCGGGGGCGGATGAGTCCTCCCCGACCGCGACGGCCGCCCTGGTGTCCCCAGGGCGGCCGTCGTCGTCTGCAGGGGCCGCCGGTCGGCTCGTAGCGTGCCGCCATGACCGTCTCGTTCAGCACCGCACCCGATCCGTCGCGGGGGCCGCGTTGGCGGACGGGGGTCGGGGCGGCGGTCGTGCTCGTGCTCGCCGCGCTGGTCGTGACGGTCGTGGTGTCGGCCCTCTCGACCGCAGGAGGCGCGGGGACGACCACGATCACCTCGCCTCCGTCGACCGATGCGTCGTCCGAGCCGGGTGCGCCGGGCGGGGCGGGGGCGTCGGCCGGCGACGCGGGCGGCGCGCTCTTCGTGCACGTGCACGGCGCCGTCGTCTCGCCCGGTCTCTACGAGCTGGCGGCGGGGGCGAGGGTCGTCGACGTCGTGGCCGCCGCCGGCGGGTTCGCCGACGGCGCCGACCAGGCGGGGGTCAACCTGGCGCGACCGCTCGTCGACGGCGAGCAGCTGCGGGTGCCGGCGGTGGGAGAGGTCGCGGCGGACGTGGGGGACGGC
>NZ_CEEDMT010000028.1:0-28289 GCF_979256015.1 Frigoribacterium sp. AC759
CCTCCACGCATCCCGGGCGTGTCGCCGCCGAAAACCCCGGAAACATCACGATCCCGCCCCAGAACGCCGCACACGGCGTCTCCGACCCGGTCGACGGAGCCGGCGGACGCCTCGACGAGGCGGCTCCGCCGCACGTGTCGGCTCTCCAACCGGGCAGGCGGACACGCGGCTACCCGGCTACCCGGACACCCGGGACACCGGGACACCGGGACACCGGGACACCGGGACACCGGGACACGATCGAAGCGTGCGACCCGGGACTACGCCAGCGGCAGCAGCTGGACCGCGCCGAGCGAGACGACCGCGATGAACAGCCACGACGCGAGACCGACGGCGACCGCGCGGCCTCCCGTCCGGACGAGCTTCTCGAAGCGGATCCCGGTTCCGAGTCCGAAGAGCGCGAGTCCGAGCAGAACCGTCTGGGCCACGTCGGCCGCACCGACCACGGTCTCGGGGATCGGCAGGAACGTGCGGATGACGACGGCGATCAGGAACCCGACGACGAACAACGGGACGATCGGCGGTCGCGTACCCGCGCCTCCCCCTCGTCGGCGGATGACCACCGAGGTGATCGCGACCACGGGTGCCAGCATGACCACCCGGGTCAGTTTGACCACGACGGCGATGGCGAGCGCGGAGGCTCCGGCGGTCTGAGCGGTGGCGACGACCTGCCCGACATCGTGGACGCTCGCCCCGGTCCACGCGCCGAACTGCATGTCGGTGAGCCCGAGCGCGGCGCCGATCGGCGGGAGTATCGCGATCGCGGCGGTTCCGCAGAGAGTGACCAGGGCGACGGGCGTCGCTGCGTCGCGCCCTCGATCCCGAGTGACTGCGCTCATCGCACCGATCGCCGACGCGCCGCAGATCGAGAAGCCGGCCGCGAGGAGCAGCGGCTGATCACCGGGGAGTCGCGCCCACCGGCCGAGAGCCCATGTCACGAAGAACGTGGCCGCGAGGATCGCGATGACCACGACGATCGTCAGCCAGCCCAGACCGGCGACGTCGACGAGGCTGAGCTTCAGACCGAGGAGCACCACTCCGATGCGCAGCAGTCGCTTGGCCGAGAGGGTCAGACCCGGAGCGAGGACCCCGTCGAGAGCCGATCGAGCCTGCGGGATCTGCGCCACCACGATGCCGAGCAGTACGCAGACCGTGAGGATCGGCACCGCCGGAAGCACCAGATGCACACCCCACGCCAGACCCAGGGCGATCGCCGCGACCGCCACCCCCGGCACCCATGGCGCGCGTCGGCGCGAGACGTCAGGGGTCGAGGTCACGGGGAGTCCGGGTCAGACGCGGTTCTTGGCGGGGTTGATCAACGAGCCGATGCCCGAGATCGCGACCTCGACGGTCTGACCGGAGGTGAACGGGCCGATGCCGGAGGGGGTGCCGGTGAGGATCACGTCACCCGGCAGCAGGGTGAACACGTCGGTCACGTACTCGATCAGCTCGGGGATCTTGTGGATCATCTGCATCGTCGACTCGCGTTGCATGACCTCGCCGTCGACGCGGGTCTCGATGGTCGCGTCGCTCCAGTCGAACTCGTTCTCGATGTACGGACCGAGCGGCAGGAACGTGTCGTACCCCTTGGCGCGCGTCCACTGACCGTCGCTGTTCTGCACGTCGCGAGCCGTGACGTCGTTCGCGATCGTGTAGCCGAAGACGACGTCCTCGTAGTTCTCGGCCTTGACGCGCTTGGCGATCGAGCCGATCACGATGGCCAGTTCACCTTCGAAGTCGACCTGACCGACGTCCGGCGGCAGCTGGATCGAATCGCCGAAGCCGATGACCGTCGTGTTCGGCTTCATGAACAGGAGCGGCGCCTCCGGAGGGGTCTGCCCCAGCTCGTCGGCGTGGTCGTGGTAGTTCAGGCCGACCCCGACCACCTTGGAGCGGGGGATGACCGGCGCGAGGATCTTCGCCGACCGCAGCGAGATGCGCTCGCCCGTGGTCTCGTAGCCGCTGTACATCGGGTCGCCCGCGAGCACGATCAGCTCGCGCTCGTCGACGATGCCGTAACGGGGGTCTTCGCCGGGGGTTGCGAACCGTGCGATCTTCATGCGTCGAGCCTCGTCATCCATCCGTGAACATCGGGTCGCCGACCGTACTGGATGTCGGTCAGCTCGGCACGGAGCGACATCGTCAGCTCTCCGCCTTCGGCTGCGGGAGAGCCGATGTGCACGCCCTCGCCCTTCAGTTCGGCGATCGGCACGACGACCGCGGCGGTGCCGCACGCGAACACCTCGACGATGTCGCCCGAAGCCACACCGTCGCGCCACTCGTCGAGGGTGACCCGTCGACGCTCGACGCGGTGCCCCCGCGCCTCGGCCAGTTCGAGGATCGAGTCGCGGGTGATCCCCTCGAGGATCGAGTCGCTGTCCGGGGTGACCAGGGTGCCGTCCCGCTTGACGAGCACGACGTTCATGCCGCCGAGCTCTTCGATGTAGTTGCTCTCGGACGAGTCGAGGAACAGCACCTGCTGGCAGCCGTTCTCGTAGGCCTCCTGCTGCGGGAGCAGGGACGAGGCGTAGTTGCCGCCCGTCTTCGCCGCACCCGTGCCTCCTTTGCCGGCCCTCGCGAAGTTCGTCGTCAGCCAGATCGAGACCGGCGAGACGCCGCCCGTGAAGTACGCCCCCGCGGGGCTGGCGATCACGTGGTAGGCCACCTCGTGGGCGGCGCGCACACCGAGGAACGCCTCGGTCGCGATCATGAAGGGCCGCAGGTACAGGCTCGTCTCGGGCGCCGAGGGCACCCAGTCGAGATCGGCGCGGACCAGCTGCCGGACGGACTCGACGAAGTCGTCGGTGCTCAGCTCGGGCAGGGCGAGCCGTCGTGCCGAGCGCTGCAGCCGCCGGGCGTTCGCCTCGGGGCGGAACGACCAGACCGACCCGTCGGCGTGACGATAGGCCTTCATGCCCTCGAAGATCTCTTGCGCGTAGTGCAGCACCGAGGCCGACGGGTCGAGCTGCAGCGGGCCGTAGGCGTGGACGGCCGCTTCGTGCCACCCGCCCTCGAGGCTCCAGCGGATGGTGACCATGTGGTCGGTGAAGTGCTTGCCGAAACCCGGGTCGGAGAGGATGACCTCTCGCTCGGCCGCATCGCGTGCGGTCGACGACGGCCTGAGGTCGAACTGCAGACCGAACCCGGACGAGGTGCCGTCGGTCGGAGCGTCGGTGGTGGTCATGATGCCCTTCGAGCAGAGGCGGAGGAGGACGCGGACGGCGCGGGGCCGGCGGTCTGCAGACGCTCGGCGATCGCCGAGCCGATCTCGGCGGTGGTGCGGGGCGCCGTCGAGGAGGCGCGGGTCGAGCGGTCGGCGATGTCGCCCTCGACCGCCGTCGTGACGCGTGCCGCGGCGTCGGGCAGCCCGAGGTGCTCGAGCAGCAGGGCCACCGAGAGGATCGCCGCCGTCGGGTCGGCCTTCTGCTGCCCGGCGATGTCAGGGGCCGAGCCGTGCACCGGCTCGAACATGCTCGGGAAGACGCCGTCGGGGTTGATGTTCGCCGACGCCGCGAGACCGATGCCCCCGCTGACGGCGCCCGCAAGGTCGGTGAGGATGTCTCCGAAGAGGTTGTCCGTCACGATGACGTCGAACCGCGACGGGTCGACGACGAGGTGGATGGTGGCCGCGTCGACGTGCTGGTAGTCGACCGTCACGTCGGGGTACTCGGCCGCGACCGAGTCGACGAGCCGCTGCCAGAGGCCACCGGCGAACACGAGCACGTTGGTCTTGTGCACCAGCGTGAGACGACCGCGCCGAGCCCGCGCCTTCTCGAACGCGAAGCGAACAACGCGCTCGACGCCGTGCGCGGTGTTCACGCTGACCTCGTTGGCGATCTCGTGCGGCGTGCCCTGGCGGAGGACCCCGCCGTTGCCGACGTAGGGACCCTCGGTGCCCTCTCGGACGACCACGAAGTCGACCTGGCCCGGATCGGCGAGGGGCGACGGGACACCCGGGTAGACCAGCGTCGGACGCAGGTTGACGTAGTGGTCGAACGCGAATCGCAGCTTGAGCAGCAGACCGCGCTCGATGATGCCCCCGCGCAGACGCGGGTCGCGCGGATCGCCGCCGACCGCGCCGAGCAGGATGGCGTCGTGCGACGACAGCGCCTCGAGGTCGTCGTCGGTCAGGATGTCGCCCGTCTCGAGGTAGCGGGCCGCACCGAGTCGGAACACGGTGACCTCGAACACGGCGTCGTCGCCCGTCGCGGCGTCGAGCACCTTGAGAGCCTCGGCCACGACCTCGGGGCCGATGCCGTCGCCGGGAACGGCGGCGAGTCGGACGGTGCGCGACATGGGACTCCTCAGCGTCTCGGGATGGACCGGCACCACTTTACCCGTGCGCACCGACACCGCAGACGGTCAGTCGTGGGCCGATGCGCGACGCAGGGACACCAGCGCCACCACGACGGCGACGACCATCACGCCGGCCCCGACTCCGGCGGTCGCGACGAGACCCTCGTCGAAGGCGTGGGTGGCCGCTTCGAGGAGGCGACCGGCGACGGAGGCGTCGAGGGACCCCGCTGCGGACACCGCGCCTCCTAATGTCTCTCGGGCGGCGTCTCCGGCCTCGGCGGGCACCCCGTCGGGGATCACGAGGCTGCCCCGGTAGATCGCCGTGAGCATGCTGCCGAGCACGGCGGTGCCGAGCACGGCGCCGACCTCGTAGGCGGTCTCGGAGACGGCCGACGCCGCCCCGGCGCGGGCCGGCGGGACGGCCGCGATGATCTGATCGTTCGAGATCGTCTCGGCGGCCCCGACCCCCAGCCCGACGAGCGCGAACGCGACGACGAAGAGCACCACCGGCGCCTCGGCCCCCGACAGCCACACCGTCGCGTACCCGATCGCGGCGGACGCCAGCCCGGCGGCGACGATGACGCGCGGGGTCACCCTCCGGACGATCGGCACCACGATCAGACCGGCGACGATCATGACCGCGAGACCCGGCACGAGGGTCAGGGCCGCCTGGAGGGGCCGCAGCCCGACGACCAGCTGGAGGTGCTGCGTCGTGAAGAAGAGGAACCCGACCAGCGAGAGGATGGCGAGCAGGTTCACGACGATCGAGCCGGCGAACACCGGGTTCGAGAAGAGCCGCACGTCGAGCAGCGGGCGCTCGCGGCGCAGCTGACGGCGCACGAAGAGCCAGCCCGAGACGATCCCGAGGGCGGCGAGGGCCACGACGTCGACACCGGGGCCGTGCGTCGCCAGCAGTTTGATCGCGGCGACGACCGGCGCCATCGCCGTGAGCGAGAGCAGCACCGACACGGGGTCGAACGGCCCCGGCTCGGGGTCGCGGCTCTCGACGAGCAGGATCGGGGCGAGCACCAGCAGCGGCACGAGCACCGGGACCGCGATCAGGAAGATCGATCCCCAGGCGAAGTGCTCGAGCAGGATGCCCCCCACGATGGGCCCGAGCGCCGACCCGGCGGCGAACCCGCTCGCCCAGATCGCGATCGCCAGACGACGCTGGTCGCGGTCGAGGAACGTGCTGCGCAGCAGCGAGAGCGTCGCCGGCATGATCATCGCGCCGAAGAAGCCCAGCACGGCGCGAGCGGCCACCAGCGTGCCGGCGTCGGGCGCGAAGGCGGCCCCGAGCGACACGAGGGCGAAGCCCGAGGCGCCGATCAGCAGCAGCCGCCGGCGACCGAACCGGTCGCCCAGGGACCCCATCGCCACGAGCAGCCCCGCGAGCACGAGCGAGTAGACGTCGACGATCCACAGCTGACCCGCCGCGCTCGGACGCAGCGCGGTCGAGATCTCGGGCAGCGCGAAGCTCAGCACGGTGTTGTCGATCGACACGAGCAGCACCGGCAGCATGAGCACCACGAGGGCCGCCCATTGGCGGGTGCCGGCCCGGGTGGGCGTGCCGACGGCGGAGGAGGCGCGGGTCATGGTGCGGGGTCGCTTTCGTGATGAGTGGCGGGGCGGGATGGACGGGGCCGCGGGCGGAGTCGGACGGCATGGTCCGGTGTCGACGCGTGCTCGGGACCGAAAACCGTCCAGGCGGTACAGTAAACCGTCTGGACGGTACAGTATCAGAATGAGTCCTCGACCGTCGGCCCGCGAGAAGATGCTCGACGCCTTCGAACTGCTCGTCGTCGACGGTGGCGAGCGGGCCGCGACGTTCGACGCCGTCGCCGCGTCGGCCGGCGTCTCGAAGGGCGGGCTGCTGTACCACTTCCCCAGCCGCGAAGCGCTCGTCGACGGCGTCGTCGACCGGCTCGCGGCACTCCTCGACGACGACGTGCACCGCATGACCACCGCCCCCGACGGGGCGATCGACTACTTCCTCCGCACCTCCTCGCCCCCGCCCGTCATCGCCGACGCGCCGTTCGACCGCTGCATCAGCACCGTCGCCCACCTCGCCTCGAGCGGTCAGTGGCCGCGTGCCGTCGACGCGCTCACCGACATGCAGCAGCGCTGGTACGACGTCGTGCTCGACGCGGTCGGCGACCCCGCCGTCGCGCGCATCGTGTCGCTCGTGTCGGACGGCCTCTACTTCGGACCGGGGCAGTCGACGGCGGCGTCGGGGGCGGTCGACCCGAACCGCGCCTCCATCGACGAGGTCATCGCGGTGCTGCGGCGCCTCTCCGACGCGCGCTGAGACCGGGACGGGTCAGCCCCGACTCAGCCGACGACGATGCAGGCGGGGCTGCCGATCGAGAAGACGTCGACGGGCGCGCCGGGCAGACCGGTCTCGGGGTCGAGCGGGAGCACCGACACCGTGTCGGAGGCCTGGTTCGCGCAGTAGAGCATGCCGGGGGTGATGGCGAAGTGACGGGGCCACTCACCACCGCAGGGCGCCTCGCCGACGAGGGCGAGCCGGTCGCCCTCGACCGAGAAGACGCTGATCGTGTCACGACCGCGCGTCGCGACGTACACCCGACCGGCGTCGACCGCGACGTGCGACGGCAGGATGTCGGGAGTCGACGACGACCCCTCGAACACCTCGACCGAGTGGTCGACGACGAGCTTCCCGCCGACGCGACGGAGCACGTGCAGTCGCGCGTCGAGCTCGCCCACGACGACGAGCCGGTCGTCGAGCCACACGAGGTGCCGGGGCCCGGAGCCCGAGGGCAGGGGGTGGACGGCGATCTGCTCGGGATCGAGCGTGATCGGGTCGACGACGTACTCGACGAGCCGGTCGGTGCCCAGATCGCTGACGACGAGGGTGCCCCAGGGCGTGGGGGTGACCTGGTGGGCGTGCGGGCGCTCCTGCCGATCGAGCACGGGGCCGTGCCCGACGGGCAGCGCCAGCGATCGGGTCACCCGGGCCGGGTCGGACGGGTCGCCGGAGAGCACGCCGATGCCGCCGGCGACGTAGTTCGCGACGACGAGGGCGCCCGACACCGGATCGACGACGAGATGGCAGGGAGAGGACCCACCCGAGGAGGCGCTGCTCGCGGCCACGAGGGAGCCTGCGGACACCGTGTACGACAGCACCCGGCCCTCGGCGGTCTCGGACGCCGCGTGCAGGGCGCCGTCGACCACGACGAGGAACGACGGGTCGTCGGCCTCGACGACCTGCGCGGCCTGCCACGGGACACCCGGCGCCGGGCGCTCGAGCACCGTGATGCCCGCGCCGCGGCCGCCGCTGGTCGGCGTGTACGAGCCGATGTAGAGGCGCTCCGGCGCGGGGACGGCCGTGCCGTCGAGGCCCGGGGTGCTCATCGCGTCAGCTCCGCCCGCCGGCCGCGGGGCCGGTCGGCTCGGTGCCGTTCGCGATGCGCTCGTGGTGGTGGATGACCTCGCCCACGATGAAGTTCAGGAACTTCTCGGCGAAGGCGGGGTCGAGGTGCGACTGCTCGGCGAGCTGTCGCAGCCGCTGGATCTGGACGCGCTCGCGTTCGGGGTCGCTGGCCGGCATGCCGGCCGCGGCCTTCAGATGACCGACCGACTGCGTGAACTTGAAGCGTTCGGCCAGCAGGTGCACGAGCGCCGCGTCGATGTTGTCGATGCTCTGCCGGATGCCGGTCAGTTCGTCGATCGCTGCCCGGTCGATGCTGCTGAGGGGGCTGTCCGCCCCGAGAGGACTGTCGAGTGCCATTCACCGAGCCTAGCGAAGGCAGCCCCCACGAGACCGAGGAGGCGCGCCCCGGGATCTCGGGGCGCGCCTCCTCGGTGGGGTGCTCGGGTCAGTCGACCAGGGTCAGCGTGACCTCGACGTTGCCGCGCGTGGCGTTCGAGTACGGGCACACGTGGTGCGCCGCGTCGGCGAGCTCTTGACGACGCTCGGGCTCGACGTTCGGGGTGTAGATGTCGAGCTCGACGGCCAGGCCGTAGCCGCCCTCGCCGTTGCCGCCGATGCCGACGCTCGCGGAGACGGACGAGTCGGTCGTGTCGACGCCGAGCTTCTTGCCGGCGCCGTGCATCGCACTGAGGAAGCAGGCGGCGAAGCCGGCCGCGAACAGCTGCTCGGGGTTCGTGCCCTCGCCGGAACCACCGAGTTCTTTCGGCGGACGGGTGTCGAAGTCGAGACGGTCGTCTTCGCTTCGGACGTGACCGTCACGGCCCCCGCCGGAAGCGTGGGCGATGGCGGTGTATGCGATTTCCAGTGTCATGGAAGCAAGCGTGTTCCACGAGTCTGGGCGCTTGCTGAGGAGGCCAGCCGCTGCTCGAGACCGGCCCGCACACCCGGCCATTCGTCGACGAGGATCGAGTAGACGGCCGTGTCGCGCCACGACCCGTCGGCCCGACGCTGCATCCGCCGCTGCACACCTTCGAAGGCCGCGCCGAGGCGGAGGATGGCCGCCCGCGAGCGGTCGTTCAGCACGTCGGCCTGCAGCTGGATGCGGCCGAACCCGTGCTCGAAGGCGTGACCGAGCACGAGCAGCTTCGTCTCGGCGTTGACGCCTGAGCCCCAGACCTCGGGCGCGTAGGCCGTCCAGCCGACGTGCGCCGACTCGTTCACCAGGTCGAACAGCCCCAGCGTGGTCGTGCCGACGAGGGCCCCCGAGGAGGCGCTGCGCACGCCGAACACGCTGGCGGACTCCCACAGCAGGTAGCCCTCGACGAACCGCGCCCAGTCGTCGTAGTCGGCACGGTAACCGGCCGGGCCGCCGCCCCAGCCGCCCGCGAACACCTCGGGGCGGCCGATGGCGGCGTGCAGCTCGGGCAGATCGGAGGGTTCGAGCGGACTCACCGTGACGACAGAGCCGGACAGGGAGGCGGGGGCCGGGCGACGCGCGGTCATCGGACCGACCGGGTCAGCCGAGCAGGTCGTGACGGACGACGATCGCGTCGCGACCGGGGCCGACGCCGATGGCCGAGATGCGCGCGCCGCTCATCTTCTCGACGGCGAGGACGTACGCCTGCGCGTTCGCGGGCAGGTCGTCGAAGGTGCGGGCGCCGGTGATGTCTTCGGCCCAGCCGTCGAACTCCTCGTAGATCGGCGTCGCGTGGTGGAAGTCGCTCTGCGAGACGGGCACCTCGTCGTGGCGGACCCCGTCGACGTCGTACGCGACGCAGACCGGGATCTTGTCGAGACCGGTCAGCACGTCGAGCTTGGTCAGCACGAAGTCGGTCACGCCGTTGATGCGCGCGGTGTAGCGGGCGATCGGGGCGTCGTACCAGCCGCACCGACGCGGGCGACCCGTCGTCGTGCCGAACTCGAAGCCGTTCGCCCGCAGGAACTCGCCCGAGGCGTCGAAGAGCTCGGTCGGGAACGGGCCGGCGCCGACGCGCGTCGTGTACGCCTTGACGATGCCGATGACGCGCTCGATGCGGCCCGGTCCGATGCCCGAACCCGTCGACGCGCCGCCGGCCGTGGCCGACGACGAGGTGACGAACGGATAGGTGCCGTGGTCGACGTCGAGCATGGTCGCCTGACCGGCCTCGAACAGCACGATCTTGTCGGCCTCGAGCGCCTGGTGGATCTCGAGCGCCGTGTCGGCCACCATGGGCCGCAGCCGCTCGGCGTACGACAGCAGCGACTCGACGACCTCGTCGACCTCGATGGCCCGACGGTTGTAGATCTTGACGAGCAGGTGGTTCTTCTGGTCGAGCGCCGCCTCGACCTTCTGACGCAGGATGCCCTCGTCGAAGATGTCCTGGATGCGGATGCCGACGCGGTTGATCTTGTCGGCGTAGGTCGGGCCGATGCCGCGACCGGTGGTGCCGATCTGGCGCTTGCCGAGGAACCGCTCGGTCACCTTGTCGAGCGTGCGGTGGTAGTGCGTGATGACGTGCGCGTTGGCGCTGACCCGCAGACGCGAGACGTCGATGCCGCGGGCGATCAGGGCGTCGAGCTCGTCGAAGAGGACCTCGATGTCGACGACGACGCCGTTGCCGATCACCGGCGTCACGCCCGGCGAGAGGATGCCCGAGGGCAGCAGGTGCAGCGCGTACTTCTGGTCGCCGATCACGACCGTGTGACCGGCGTTGTTGCCGCCGTTGAACTTGACGACGTAGTCGATGCGGCTCGAGAGCAGGTCGGTGGCCTTGCCCTTGCCCTCGTCGCCCCACTGGGCTCCGATGATCACCACTGCGGGCATGGTTGCCTCCTCATGTCGGGGGAACGCACCGGCTGAGGTGCACTTGAGTCTATCGACAGCCTTCTCACAGCTGCCCGGCGACTGTACTGGCGCATTTGTGGTCTCATACGACAAACTACGGGGATGAGTCTCGTCGCCGGGGTCGACTCCTCGACCCAGAGTTGCAAAGTCGTCGTCCGTGACCTGTCGACGGGCGAGCTCGTCCGGCAGGGCACGGCCAAGCACCCCGAGGGCACCGAGGTGCCGCCCGACGCCTGGTGGGAGGCGCTGGTCGCCGCGATCGCCGCGGCCGGCGGCCTCGACGACGTCGCGTCGATCTCCATCGCCGGGCAGCAGCACGGCATGGTCGCGCTCGACGCCGACGGCGAGGTCGTGCGCGACGCGCTGCTCTGGAACGACACCCGCAGCGCCCCCGCCGCCCGCGACCTGATCGCCGAGATCGGCGCCGACGAGTACGCCCGGCGGACGGGCACCGTGCCCGTCGCCTCGTTCACCGCCACGAAGCTGCGCTGGCTGCGCGACGCCGAGCCCGAGAACGCCGCCCGGGTCGCGGCCGTCGCCCTGCCGCACGACTGGCTGACGTGGCGGCTGCTCGGGTACGGGACCCGTGCCTCCTCGGCTCTCGGCCCCGACCTCGACGCCCTCGTCACCGACCGCTCGGACGCCAGCGGCACCTCGTACTGGAGCCCCGCGGACGACGGGTACGACCTCGAGCTGTTCGAGCGCGCCCTCGGGCGGCCCGGGCGCGAGGCCGTCGGCAGCGATCGAGGTGACGCGTCCGGGGGCGTCGCGGCGGGTGACCGGACCGAGAGCGTCACCTCGGCGACCGATGGCCGCGTCGTGCTGCCTCGCATCCTTCAGGCCGAGGAAACGGCGGGCACGACGATCGCGCACGGTGCCGTCCCCGCGGGGATCGTCGTCGGTGCGGGAGCGGGCGACAACGCCGGCGCCGCGCTCGGGCTCGACGCCACCGTGGGCGACCTGGTCATCAGCATCGGCACGAGCGGCACGGCCTTCGCGGTCACCGACTCCCCCGTCACCGACCCGAGCGGCACCGTCGCCGGGTTCGCCGACGCCGCCGGCGGGTACCTCCCGCTCGTCGCGACCCTCAACGCCGCCCGCGTGCTCGCCTCGATCGGCTCGCTGCTCGGCGTCGACCACGACGAGTTCGCCCGACTCGCCCTCGCGGCCGAACCCGGCTCGGGCGGGCTGTCGCTCGTGCCGTACTTCGAGGGCGAGCGCACCCCCGACCTGCCCGAGGCGACCGCCACCCTCTCGGGGCTGACCCTGGCCTCGACCACCCGCGAGAACCTCGCCCGCGCCGCCGTCGAGGGGATGCTCTCGGCGCTCGCCGACGGCGCCGCCGCCGTGCGCGACCAGGGCGTGGACGTGCGCCGCGTGCTCCTGATCGGCGGGGCGGCCCTCAACCCCGCCGTCCAGGCCGTCGCCGCCCAGGTCTTCGACGTGCCGGTCGTCGTGCCCGAACCCGGCGAGTACGTCGCCGACGGCGCGGCCCGCCAGGCGGCCTGGGCCCTCTCGGGGAGCCGGCCCCGATGGGGGCTGTCGACCAGCGCCTCCTTCGATCCGGAGCCTCGACCGGGCATCGGCGCCCGCTACCGCGCGGCCCAGGCGCTGGGGTCGCTCGCGCGCCCGTAGACGTGCGGGGTGCGGCGGGTTCGCGTCATCGGCGGCGGGTCAGCGCTGACCCGCCGCCGATGACGCTGACCCGCCGCACCTGGACCCAGGGGAGGGCCACCTAGAATCGGGGCATGCCAACGGAAGCCGGTTCGGCGCCCTCCACGATGACCGAGAACTACCTCAAGGTCATCTGGAAGGCAGACGAGTGGGCCGTCGACGGCGACGCCCCCGGCATCACGACGAACGAGATCGCGGCCACGCTCGGGGTCGGCGCCTCGACGGTGTCGGGCAACCTGCGCAAGCTCGAACGCGACGGCTTCATCGACTACGAGCCCTACCGCCGCATCGCCCTGACCGACACCGGTCGAGCCGTCGCGATCGCGGTCGTGCGCCGTCACCGGCTGATCGAGACGTACCTCGTCGAACGCCTCGGCTACGGGTGGGACGAGGTGCACGACGAGGCCGAGATCCTCGAGCACGCCGTCAGCGACCGCCTGCTCGAGGCCTTCGACGTCGAGCTCGGCCGACCGACCGCCGACCCGCACGGCGACCCGATCCCCGCGAGCGACGGCACCACCGTGCGCCCCGTCGCCCACCGGCTGGGCGAGTTCGCCGAGGGCGAGTGCGGCTACGTGGTGCGCGTCTCGGACGACGAGCCCGAGCTGCTGCGCTACCTCAGCTCGCTCGACCTGCGGGTCGGCGCCCACGTGCGGATCGGCGAGCGCCGCGACTACGCGGGGTCGATGCAGGTCGTCGTCACCGACGCCCACGACCTGCCCGTCGAGACGGTCGAGCTGGCCGGGCCGGCCGCCGCCTCGGTCTGGGCGAACTCCGAGCCGCACACGCACGTCTGACCCCGGGGCGGGTGCGCGGCGCCTCCCGTGATCCCGGTCTCGTACCGGACCCGATCGACGCGGCCGGGCGGCCGGGGCAGACGGGCGGCTAGGGCAGACGGGTGCCGGCCGGGTCGGCGAGGAGGCGCGCGAAGGCGAGCTCGGCGGCCCCGATGGTGAGACGATCGACTCCGAGCTCGGCCGGGACGATGCGCAGATCGTCGGCCGAACCGGGCAGCGCCTGAGCGGTGACCCCGGCGAGCAGACGCTCCGGCTCGGCCGCGAGCAGCGACGCCAGGAACCCGCCCAGCACGATGAGGCTCGGATCGAAGACGTTGACGACGTTGCGGAGGGCGATCGCCAGGAAGTCGACCTGGCGCTGCACCTCGACCCGCGCCTCCGACCCCGGGGTCGACGCGACGAGCGCCGCGGCGAGCTCGTCGACCTGCGACCGGTCGAGACCGGTCACGGCCAGCAGCTCGGCCTGACCGACCTCGGTCTCGAGGCAGCCGGTCGCCCCGCAGTGACAGAGTCGCCCGACCGAGTTCACGAGCGTGTGACCGAGTTCGCCCGCGTAGCCGCCGGCTCCGACGAGCGGGGCGCCGCCGACGAGGACTCCCCCGCCGACACCGCTCGCCCCGCCGTTGAGGAACACCAGGTCGTCGACCCCGCGCCCGGCCCCGAAGCGCCCCTCGGCGAGGGCCGCGGCCGACGCGTCGTTCGCCGCGCGAGCCGGCAGACCGGCGGCGTCGGCGACGAGCTCGGCGAACGGCTCGTCCACCCAGCCGAGGTGCGGAGCCAGCCGGACGAGCCCTCCGTCGGCGCGGACGAGACCGGGCACGGCGAGGCCGACCCCGACCTCCACCACGCCGGGCGACGCGGCGCGCAGCTCGTCGATGACCGAGGCGGCGACAGCCGCCGCGCCCCGTGCCGTCGGGATGCCGTCGGTCTCGTGGCGGATCCGCGAGCGGACGACGCCGTCGAGCCCGACCACCCCGACGGTGACGGCGTCGATCTCGGGGTTGACGGCGTACGCGACGACGTCGCGGCTCGCGGCGACCACGGGGCTCGGTCGGCCGACCCGGGCGATGCCCACGGGGTCGGTCTCGACCACGAGTCCGCGCTCGGCGAGCTCGCCGACGAGAGCCGCGATGGTCGATCGGTTCAACCCGGTCGCCTGCGTCAGCGCCGAGCGCGAGCGCGGGCCTGCCGCATGCACGAGCCCGAGCACCGCCGACAGGTTCGTCTGGCGCACACCGTCGGCGCGCGCCCCGGGTTCGATCGTCACGTGGCCTCCTCGGCCGAGCGTACCGGCTCGCGGCACGGGGGCTGGAGGCGCCGTGTCAGTCCCAGCCGACGCCGAAGCGCTCGAGCTGCGGAGCCACGCGCGTCGACCCGGACGAGGAGGCGGTGGTCTCGACCGACACCGCGCCTCCTGCCCGCGTCACGACGAAGTCGGCCGTCTCGCCGTCGGGCGTCGTCACGGTCACCGTGCGGGCGCCGTCGCCGCCGGGGAGCACCCGCAGCACGAGCCCGTCGAGGTAGTCGTGGTCGGGGCGGTCGTCACGCCCGCCCATCGGGATGACGGCACCCTCACGGACGTACAGCGGCAGGGTCAGCACCCCGTGGGTCTCGGTGCGCCAGACACCCGCCCCCGCGTCGACGACCTCGCCCGTGAACCAGTTCGTCCAGCGCCCGGCCGGCAGATAGACCTCGACGGTGCCGTCGGCGGAGAACACCGGCGCCACGAGCAGGTCGTCGCCGAGCAGGTACTGCGTGTCGATGTGCGCCGCACCCCGGTCGCCCGGGAACGCCAGCGCCATCGGCCGCATGACCGGCAGCCCGGTGCGGGTCGACTCGAGCCCCGCGGCGTAGAGGTACGGCATCAGCCGCAGCTTGAGCTTCGTGAAGACCCGGGTCACCTCGACGGCCTCGTCGTCGAACGCCCACGGCACCCGCACCGAGCTGCTGCCGTGGAACCGGCTGTGGCTCGAGAGGAGACCGAAGGCCGTCCAGCGCTTGTAGACATCGGGATCGGGCATGCCCTCGAAGCCGCCGATGTCGTGACTCCAGAACGAGAAGCCGCTCATCGCGAGCGACAGACCGCCTCGCAGCGTCTCCGCCATCGACTCGAAGGTCGAGGTGGAGTCGCCGCCCCAGTGCACGGGCAGCGCCTGGCCGCCGGTCGTCGCCGAGCGCGCGAAGACCACGGCGTCGCCCTCGCCGCGGACCTCCTCGAGGACGTCGAAGACGGCGCGGTTGTAGAGCTGCGTGTACCAGTTGTGCATCCGCTCGGGGTCGGAGCTGTCGTGCCAGACCACGTCGGTGGGGATGCGCTCGCCGAAGTCGGTCTTGAACGCGTCGACGCCCTGGGCCTGCAGCCGACGCAGATGGCCCTGGAACCAGGCCGTCGCGTCGGGGTTCGTGAAGTCGACCAGCCCCATGCCCGCCTGCCAGAGGTCCCACTGCCAGACGCTGCCGTCGGGGTTCCTCACGAGGTAGCCGGCGTCGGCCGCCTCGCGGAACAGCGTCGAGCGCTGCCCGATGTACGGGTTGATCCAGACGCAGACCCGGAGGTCGCGCTCGTGCAGACGCGCCAGCATGCCCTCGGGGTCGGGGAAGACCCGAGGGTCCCATTCGAAGTCGCACCACTGGAACTCGCGCATCCAGAAGCAGTCGAAGTGGAAGACGCTGATCGGCATGTCGCGCGCGGCCATCTCGTCGACGAAGGCGGTGACCGTCTTCTCGTCGTAGTCGGTCGTGAACGAGGTCGAGAGCCACAGGCCGTACGACCAGGCCGGCACATGCGCCGGCCGACCGGTCAGGCGCGTATACCGGTCGAGCACGTCGGCCGGGGTCGGGCCGGCGATCACCAGATAGCGCAGCGTCTCGCCCGCGACCGAGAACTGCACGCGCTCGACCGACTCCGAGCCGATCTCGTACGAGACGTGCCCCGGGTGATCGACGAGGACACCGTACCCGCGGTTCGTCAGGTAGAACGGCACGTTCTTGTAGGCCTGCTCGCTCGACGTGCCGCCGTCGGCGTTCCAGACGTCGACGGTCTGCCCGTTCTTCACGAGCGGACCGAAGCGCTCGCCCAGCCCGTAGACCAGCTCGCCGACGCCGAGCGACAGCTGCTGCGCGACGTACGACGGGGCGTGATCCGCCGCCGTGCCTGGACGACCCGCTCCCTTCAGCGCGGCGCCGACCATGGCGCCGTCGATCCGCGCGTCGGCTGCCACCTGGTGGTATCCGACCGACTTCGCACCCGAGCGCGTGAGCACGGTGTCGCCGTCGCGGAAGACGAGGTCGAAGGGACCGCCGCGAGCCAAGGAGGCGGTGAGCCGTCCCGAGGACAGCGTCGCGCCTCCTTCGGTCACCTCGGCGACGCCGACCCCGGCCGGGCCGCCCTCGGCGCCGACCAGGTCGAAGCCGATCTCGTCGCGACCGCCGGCGAAGTGCGTGACCTCGACGGCGATCACGCCCTCCATCGGCGAGCTGAGGCCCACGGTGAGCACCGGCCGGTTGAGCGTGTCGCCGCGGTGCGCGATGACCTTGGTGGGGGCCGTGACGGCGAGCGAGCGCCCGTCGTCACCGGTCTCGACGTCGTAGACCTCCTGGCCGAAGAGGGAGGAGACGCCGGGACGCGTCTGCCAGAAGCCGTCGGTGAACTTCATGGGGTGCCTTTCGAGCGGTGCGCGCTACTTGACCGCACCGGCGGTGATGCCGCGGGTGAGGGTGCGCTGGAAGAGGAGGAAGAACACGAGGGTCGGGATCAGGCCGAGCAGCGCCGAGGCGCTGGTCGTCGTGACGTCCATCAGGCGGTCGCCCTGCAGCGCCGTGATGGCCACCGGCACCGTCTGGTTCGCGTTCGAGACGAGGAAGGTGAGCGGGATGAGGAACTCGTTCCAGGTCCAGATGAAGAAGAAGATCGCGAGCACCGACAGGGTCGGGCGGCTGATCGGCACGATCACGCGCCAGAGGATCTGCCACCGGCTGGCCCCGTCGAGCGACGCGGCCTCGAGGACCTCCTTCGGGAAGGTCCCGTAGACGCTCGACAGGAGGTACGTGCCGAACGCGCTCTGGATCACCGTGAAGATGATGATGACCGCCCAGATGTTGTCGTAGAGCCCCACCTGCTTGAACAGGAAGTACAGCGGGTAGAGCAGGGCCTCCTGAGGCAGCATGTTCGCCAGCAGGAAGAGCACGATGATCCACGTGCGGCCGCGCACCCGCCCGATGCCGAGCGCGTAGGCGTTGAACACCGAGATGACGACGGCGAACACCGCGACGAGGCCGGCGATCACGAAGCTGTTCCAGAGCTTCTGCGGGAACTCGACGCGGTTCCAGAAGTTCACGAGCCCGTCGAAGTAGAGCGACGTCGGCAGGCTCAACGGCCCGCCGGCCGTGTAGTCGGCGGGCGACTTGAACGAGTTGACGAGGATCAGCAGGAACGGCAGCGCGATCAGCACGCCGAACAGCACGGCCGCGGCGAGGATCGCCCAGTCGGCGGCCGTCTTCTTGCGCCCCCGCTGCTTGGCCTTCGGGAGGCGCGGGTCGGCCACCGCAGGACGGATGCGGTCGTCGTCGACCGGGGGTACGACGGTCGTGGCCATCAGCGGCCCCTCTCTGCTCGTTCGGCCCGGTTCTGGGCCTTGATGAAGAACACCGTGATGACGACGATGACGAGGGTCAGCGCCGTCGCGATCGTGGCGCCGTAGCCGACCTGCTGGCTCTGGAAGAACTCGCTGTAGGCGTAGTAGCTCGGCACGATCGTCGAGTCGCCGGGCCCGCCGCGGGTCAGGGCGTAGATCGGACCGAACACCTTGAGCGCCGCGATCGTGCAGGTGAGCACGACGACGAAGATCTCGGGTCGGATGATGCTGACGGTGATCGCGCGGAACCGCTGGAACCAGCCGGCCCCGTCGAGCTCGGCGGCCTCGTACAGCTCGGGGTCGACCCGCTGCAGGGCCGCCATGAAGATGACCACGGGGTAGCCGAGCTGCACCCAGACCATGACCACCATGATGCTGAGCAGCGCCGTGTCGGGGCTGCCGAGCCAGTTGTGCTGCAGCGCCCCGAGCCCCACCGCCTCGAGCACGGTGTTCAACGCGCCGTTCTCGGGTCGGAGGATCCAGCCGATCACGATCGCGGCGATGGCCACGGGCAGGATCTGCGGCAGGTAGTAGGTGGCTCGGAGGAACGACGCGAGTCGGCCGCCGAACTTGCGGCCGATCAGGTCGAACAGCATCGCGGCGAGCAGCAGGCCGAGCAGGGTCGGGACGACGACCATCGCGATGATCAGGAACACGCTGTTCTGGAACGACGTCCAGAAGCGCTCGTCCGACATCAGCTCGCGCCAGTTGTCGAGGCCGGCCCAGGTCGGCGGACGGATGCCGCGGTAGTCGGTGAAGCTGAGGTAGACGTTCCAGACCAGAGGGACCAGCACGACCACCGTGAAGAGGACGAACCCCGGGATCAGATAGAGCCAGAACCCCCGGCGACCGGAGCCCGGCAGCAGGCTCTCCTCCGGGGGGAGGGCGGGGCGGGCCGCGCGACCGGAGTCGCCGGCACCGCGGCGGGGGCGCCCGGAGCCCGGGAGGGCCGGCGACGTGGGCCGACCCTCCTGGGCGCGCTGCGCCTCCTTCGTGTCGACGGAGGTCATCGCGTCACTCTCCGGTGATGTCGTCGACGCCGCTCTGGTACTGGTCGCCGAGGGTGCTGAGCATGTCGTCGGGTGAGGTCGAACCGTTCACGAGCTCTTGTGTGCCGGCGACGAGCTGGTCGTAGAACGTGGGCGTGGGCCAGTCGGGGTAGAAGGCGAGCCCGTCGCGCTCGAGGAGCGTGTTGAAGTTCGCGATGAGCTCCTGGCTCTTCGGGTCGGTGATGTCGGCCGGGTCGGCCTTGACGGGCACGCCGCCGTTGTTGCCGATGAGGTTCTGGATCTCGGGGCGCATCGTGATGTCGATGAACTTCGTCGCGAGGTCCTTGTTGGCGGCGTTCTCGGGGACGACCCAGAGGTTGCCGCCCGAGCCCGGAGCCATCTCGCTGCCCGGGAACAGGAACGTGCCCCAGTCGAAGGTCGCCTCATCGGCGACACGGCCGGCCCACCAGCTGCCGGAGACCATGATCGGCGCGCCGCCGCTCATGAACGTGGTGCCCATGTCCTCGGCCTTGATGCCCGTGACGTCCTTCGAGATCCAGCCGTTGTCGACGTACTCCTGCAGCTTCTCGGCCGCGTAGGTCAGCTCGGGGCCCTGCCAGTCGACGTCGCCCTCGTAGAGCTGGTAGTCATCGACGAACGAGCGGTCGGCCTGCGAGAGGGCGAGCTGGTAGAAGAGCTGCCCCAGCGGGTACTCGGCACCGGCCTCGGCGAGCGGGGTGATGCCGGCGTCGGCGAAGGTCTGCAGCGCGGCCTCGAACTCGTCGTACGTGGTCGGCACCTCGATGCCCTGCTCGGCGAAGGCGTCCTTGTTGTAGAAGACCTCGACGTACTCGCCGTAGTTGGGGATGCCGTACCAGCTGCCCGAGCCCATGATGCCGCGCTCGTCGTACTTCGACGTCGTGGCGATCGACGGGGCGAGGTCGTCGTCCCAGCCGTACTCCTCGACGGCGTCGTCGAGGTTCGACAGCAGCCCCTGGCTGGCGAGCAGACCGGCGGTGGCGTTGCCCTTGTTGTACTCGAGGATGTCGGGGGCCTCGTCGGAGTTCAGCACCTGGCTGGCGGTCGAACGGATCTGCTCGAAGCTCTTCGCCTCGAACTCCACGGTCGCGCCGGTCTCCTCCTCGAAGGTCTCGATGGCCTGGTCCCAGGCGATGCCCATCGCGCTGGTCTCGCTCTCGAAGTGCCAGAGCTTCAGCGTGTTCGGGTCGGATGACCCTCCGCCGCCGGCGGAGCAGCCGGCGAGCAGTGCGGCGGTGGCTACGAAGGCCGTGCCGGAAGCGGCGATGCGTCGTTTGTTCAAGGTTCTACCTCCTCGTAGAGTGCCCATCGCCTTCATCGTCGAAGCGTTTCGACGATGAACAGGGGGCGACGGAGCGGGTGGTGATTCGGTGGTGGTGCTGTTGTGCTGTGTGCTGCGGTGGTGCGGTGGTGCGGTCGGGTGGGTTCAGGAGGCGCGGGTCGGCTCGATGACCGACCCCTTCGCCAGATAGGTGGGCGCGATCAGCTCGACACCCGTGTCGACGCGGCCGTCGATGCGGTCGAAGGCGGCCTCGACCGCTCGCGAGCACATCTCGTCGATCGGCAGCGGGATGGTGTCGAGCGGCGGGTCGAGCTCGTCGGCGGGGTAGCTGGCGCAGGCGGCCAGCACCGAGAGGTCTCGAGGGATGTCGACGCCGAGCCTGCGCAGATGCTGCATCGCGGCCTCGGCGGTGGGCTCGCTGCAGTGGAGCACCAGTGCGGTCATGTCGGGCAGTCGACCGCGGAGCTCGTCGACGGCGCGGATCGCGGAGGCGCGACCGAGGTCGGTCGCGACGGTCAGGCTCTCGACGCCCCGATCGGCGGCGCGGGCCGCGAAGGCGTCGTCGAAGCGTCGGATGAAGCCGGTGTCGCGCTCGAGGTACGAGGCGGGGTGGCCGATGACCCCGATCGACCCGTGACCGTGGTCGGCGAGGCGGTCGACGACGAGACGCGCGGCCGACTCGAAGTCGAGATCGATGCAGGCGAGGTCGTCGACGTCGCGCGGGATCCCGATGAAGCCGGCCGGGAGGTCGAGCTCTCGCACGAGGTCGACGCGCTCGTCGACCGTCGCCACGCCGAGGGCCACGACCCCGTCGACGAGCGAGCTCGAGGCGACCCGGCGGATGCCCGAGACCTCGTCGTCGGTGGCGAGCAGCAGGACGTCGTAGTCGCGACGGCGCGCGGCCTCGACGACCGCGGTGACGAACCGCATCTGCGTGGGCTGGTGGTTGTCGGCACGGATCGGCGCGCTGAGGGCGAGGATGTTGGTGCGCGCGCCGGCCAGCATGCGGGCCCCGGCGTGCGGGCGGTAGCCGAGACGCTCGACGGCGTCGGTGACCCGCTGCCGCGTGCTCGAGGCGATCGAGCGTTTGCCGGAGAGGGCGTACGACACCGTGGAGATGGAGACGCCGGCGGCCTGCGCCACATCGTGGATCGTCGCCATCGTGACCTCACCGTCTCGTCGTCGTGTCGTCCGACCCGTCGAGGCGAAGCGCTTCGACGAGGTTCGAGAGGAGACGATACGACAGCTCCGACCGATGCGCAAGGCGTTTGTCGCCGCCGTCAACAAATGCCCGCAGCCCCTCGACCGAGCCGCCTCGGACGTATAAGTTGTAAGCGACAACAATCGCGACCAGCGCCTCCGGCGACTCGCGCCATCGACCACGAAAGGGACACCGATGTCCGTCACCCCCACCCGCGAAGACAAGTTCTCGTTCGGCCTCTGGACGATCGGCTACACCGGAGCCGACCCGTTCGGCGGCCCCACCCGCCCCGACCTCGACGTGGTCGAGGCCGTCGAGAACCTCGACCGCCTCGGCGCCTACGGCCTGACCTTCCACGACGACGACCTCTTCGCCTTCGGGTCGACCGAGGCCGAGCGCCAGAAGCAGATCGACCGCCTGAAGGGCGCGCTCGACGCGACCGGCATCGTCGTGCCGATGGTCACCACCAACCTGTTCAGCGCACCGGTCTTCAAAGACGGCGGGTTCACGTCCAACGACCGCGGCGTGCGCCGCTTCGCGCTCCGCAAGGTGCTGCGCAACATCGACCTCGCCGCCGAGCTCGGCGCCGAGACGTTCGTCATGTGGGGCGGCCGCGAGGGCGCCGAGTACGACAGCGCCAAAGACGTGCAGGCCGCCCTGTCGCGTTACAAGGAGGGCGTCGACATGCTCGCCCAGTACGTGACCGACAAGGGCTACGGTCTGCGCTTCGCCATCGAGCCGAAGCCCAACGAGCCCCGCGGCGACATCCTGCTGCCGACCCTCGGCCACGCGATCGCGTTCATCGACACGCTCGAGCGCCCCGAGCTGTTCGGCGTCAACCCCGAGGTCGGCCACGAGCAGATGGCGGGCCTGAACTTCACGGCCGGCATCGCTCAGGCGCTCTACCAGGGCAAGCTGTTCCACATCGACCTGAACGGTCAGCGCGGCATCAAGTACGACCAGGACCTCGTCTTCGGTCACGGCGACCTGCAGAACGCGTTCTCGCTCGTCGACCTGCTCGAGCACGGCGCCCCTCAGGGCGGCCCGTCGTACACCGGCCCCCGCCACTTCGACTACAAGCCGTCGCGCACCGAGACCATCGACGGCGTCTGGGAGTCGGCCGCGGCCAACATGCGCATGTACCTGCTGCTGAAGGAGCGCGCGCAGGCGTTCCGCGCCGACCCCGAGGTGCAGGAGGCGCTGGTCGCCAGCCAGGTCGCCGAGCTGTCGACCCCCACCCTCGCCGAGGGCGAAGGCTACGACGCCCTGCTCGCCGACCGCGCCTCGTACGAGGACTTCGACGCCGACGCGCACTTCGGCGGCCACGGCTACGGCTTCGTCCGCCTGCAGCAGCTCGCGGTCGAGCACCTGATGGGCGCTCGCGGCTAGATGCGAACGCGCCAGCGTTCGCGCCGCGAGCGCTGACGCGCTCCAGCGCGTCAGACGGAGCTAGATGCGGCTGAGGCCCATGACGGGTCGTTCACTCACCGGTGGGCGACCCGTCGTCGTGCGTCGACCCCGATCAGTGCCGCATGGACGCGCGGTGCGACGATCTCGGCCCACCGGCGGTGCAGGGTCGACCACGAGAACAGGTCGCGGACGGTCATGTCCGCGAGGGCCGCGAGCGGGAAGTCGACGTGGTCGACGCCGATCAGCTCGCGCGAGAGGCGCTCGGTGACCGCGTTGAGCCGGTCGACCTGCGCCGTGATCAGACGGGAGGCGAGCGGCGGGATCGGTCGGAACTGGGCCATCGGCGGGATGGCGGCGAAGACCACGGCGCACTCCTCGCCGGCCTCCTGCCGGATGCGGCCGACGAGCAGCCGCAGATCGCGCTCCCACGCGCTGGGGCTCGTGGCCGACAGCACGTCCGCGATCCCGAGGAACACGACAGCCGCGCTGGCCCCCTCGGCCGAGAGCGACGGCATGGTGACGGCGGTGCGCGCCGTGAGGACGGGCGAGGTGAGCTCCGACCAGGTGAGGCCTCGACCCCGGGAGTGAGCCACGCGCGAGGCGACCTGACTCGATGTCGTCATGCCGTGGCTCAGCACGCCCATGCCCGCGACGGCGATGCTGCCGATGAAGGCGATCCGCTCGGGGGACGGCCCGGTGATCGCCGGGCTGCGCTCGTCGCGGGGGAAGACGGCGGACGCGAGGTCGCGTCGGTACACCTCCAGGTGGAAGGCGAGCAACGGCCGCCCGAGGGTGACGAGGACGGCCATCGGCCCCGAGAAGCGGGTGGCGACGGTGCGGTCGGGGTGGGGCTGGGGCATGCGGTCCTGGTGACGTCATCGCCGCGGGCGGCGAGGGGATCTCCGAGCGAGACCGCTCACGAGTCTCTGGGGGGAGCGCCCGTCGATCCAGACGCATTCGCAATGGGGACAATGCGTGCGTTCCGCTCATCGTCCCCTCAAATGCGGACACGGGCAGACGAAACGCTGATGAGAAGGTCTTTCCATCGAGGGGAGGCACTCGAGAGGCACGAGTGGACGCGGGAACGGCCCCACGAATTGGGGCCACGTCGTGACGACCCAGGGGGCCATGTTGCACACGACTGTGCAAGATCATAAGATCGCACCGTGACCACGACTCCTTCGACCCGGCGAGCGCCCCGGCGCGACGCCACCGCCAACCGCGAGGCGCTGATGGCGGCCGCCGTGCGCCTCCTGAACACCGACCCGGGGGTGCCCCTCGAGGCGATCGCGGCCGAGGCGGGCCTGTCGCGGCGCAGCGTCTACGGGCACTTCGCGACCCGCGACGACCTCGTGCGCGAGGTGACGCTGCGCGGCGCGGCGCGCATCGGGGCCGCGGCCGTCGTGCAGCCGAGCTCGAGCGATCCGGTCGTGCAGCTCGCCGCCCTCGGCGCGCGCCTGTGGTCGGAGGTCGAGCACGTGCGGGTCATGGCCCAGTTGACCGTCCGCGGCCCGCTGATGCACGTGGTCGGCGAGGCGCTGGCGCCCCTGCGGGCCTTCGTCCGCGAGACCGTCCGGCGCGGCGTCGTCGAGGGCCGGATGCGCTCCGACATCGACGTCGACACGCTGGCGCACCTGGTCGAGGGTGCCGCGTTGTCGGTGCTGGACGAGGCGACCGCGCGCGATCTCGGTCGCGCCGAGGGGCACCGGCTCGTCATGCTGGCCGTGCTCGCCGTCGTCGGCCTCGGCTGGCGCGAGGCCCAGGAGCTCATCGCGGGCAGCCCCGAACTCGAGCTGGGCGCCCCGGCGGCCGGCGGCGCCCCCACCGACGCCTCCGCATCCCTCGGCGACCCCGCCGACGCGGCGGTGTCCGCATGAGACTCGAGCTGCTCGGCGCGGCAGTCGGCGACGGCCCCGGCGCCCCTCTCGCCCCGCTCACCGTCACCGCCGACCGGGGCATCCCCGGCTTCGTCGCCGTCGAGACCGAGAACGGCCCGACCGTCGCGAGCCTCGTCGCCGGCGGGCGGATGGCACCCGAACGCGGCCGCGTCCTGCTCGACGGGAGCGACGACGCCGACGCGATCCGCGCCTCCTTCGCCCTCGTCGACACCCCCGGCGTGGCCGAGCCGTTCGGCTCGCTCACCGTCTCGCAGGTCGCCCGCGAGGAGCTCGCCCTGGCGGGTCTCCGCAGCGACCGCGCCTCCGTCTCCCTCCTCGTCGAGTCGCTCGGTCTCGACGGGCACCGGCGCACCCGCCTGCACGCGCTCCCCACCGAGCGCCGCGTGCGACTGCTCACCGAACTGGCCGTGCTGCGCCCCGACGTGCGCGGAGTCGTGCTCACGACGCCCGAGCGGCACGGCGGCGACGTGCACGCCTGGCTCGACGTCGTCGGCGATCTGGTCGCCCGCGACTACACGGTGCTGACCGTGACGAGCTACGCGGCCCTCGCCCAGGCCTCGATCCCCTCGCCCGACGTCGACGACGACGCCCCGTCTCCGACACCCGAAAGCGACCCCTCGTGAAGATCGTCACCCTCGTCCGTTCCGAGTTCCAGCGGCTGACCTCGACGGGGCTCGCCCGCCTCGCCCTCGTCGCGCTGATGACGGTGCCGCTGCTCTACGGCGGCCTGTACCTGTGGGCCAATCAGGACCCGTACGCGAAGCTCGACAAGGTCCCCGCCGCGCTGGTGGACGCCGACTCGGGCGCCGTGTCCGACGGCGAGACCGTCGACTACGGCGCCGATGTCACGAAGGAGGTGCTCGACGGCGGCGACTTCGACTGGCACGAGACGACCGCCGAGGAGGCGCGGGCCGGCCTCGAAGACGGAACGTACGACTTCACGTTCACGATCCCGACGGACTTCAGCGCCGACCTCGTGTCGGCGTCGAGCGACGACCCGCAGCGCGCGCAGATCGTGCTCGCGACCAACGACTCCAACAGCTATCTGTCGACGACCATCGCCGAGCAGGCCGCCAAGACCATCAGGGCGTCGGTCACCGAGCGGGTCGGCAAGGAGGCCGCGACGCAGCTGCTCGTCGGGTTGTCCGACATCCGCACCAGCCTGGGCGACGCGGCCGACGGCGCCGCGCAGCTGAACGACGGCCTCGGGACGAGCGTCGGGGGTGCGGATCGACTCGCCACGGGTGCGGCCGACGCCCGTGACGGCGCCGACCGGCTCGCTGCCGGCGCCTCCGACGCCCACGACGGCGCCGACCGGCTCGCGACGGGGGCCGCCTCGGCCGACACCGGCGCTCGCACACTCGCCGACGGCGTCGGAGCGCTGAGCACCGGCGCGACGACGCTCGACGCCGGGTTGCAGCAGCTGCGCTCGAGCACCGCCGAGCTGCCCGCGCAGACGCAGGCGCTCGCCGACGGCGCCGCCCAGGTGGCGGCGGGTAACGATCAACTGGCGACGACCGTCGCCGGGGCCGCCGCCGACAGTCAGACCGCGGTCGACGCGCTGCCCGAGGCGCAGGCCGCCGCGCAGTCCGACATCGCCGCCGCTCTGGCGGCGCAGGGCTACGACGCCGATCAGATCGCGGCCATCGCCGCCACGTTCGCCCCCGTCACCGACGACCTCACGACACGACTGACCGGCGCGAACACGCAGCTGCAGGCGCTGAACGGCTCGGTCGCGCAGCTCTCCGCCGGTGCCGACCAGGTGGCCGCGGGCACGAGCACCCTCGCCGAGCAGACCCCGGCGCTGACCTCGGGCATCTCGTCGGCCGCCGACGGCTCGGCGCAGCTGTCGACCGGCGCCGCGACGGCGGCCTCGGGGGCGACCGACCTCGCGACCGGACTCGGCACGCTCGACTCGGGCGCCGCCTCCCTCGCCGACGGCCTCGGCACCCTCGACGCCGGCGCGACCACACTCGCGTCGGGGCTCGACACGCTCGCCACCGGCACCGTCGATCTGCACGACGGCCTCGTGCAGCTGCGCGACGGCAGCACGACCCTCTCCGACGGGCTGCAGAACGGGCTCGCGCAGATCCCGGCGAGCACCGACTCGAGCCGTGACGACCAGGCGTCGGCGATCTCCGACCCGGTGTCCGTCACCGATCGCGCCCTGACCAGCGCCGGCACGTACGGCGCCGGGCTCGCCCCGTTCTTCATCAGCCTGGCGGCGTGGATCGGCATCTACGCGCTGTTCCTGATCGTCAAGCCGCTGTCGAAGCGGGCGATCACGGCCGTCAAGGCGCCGGGTCGCGTCGTGGCCGCCGGCTGGCTGGCGCCCGCGCTGCTCGGCCTGGTTCAGATGGTGGCGCTGTTCGGCATCGTGACCGGCCCGCTCGGCTTCGACGTCGTGCACCCCTGGGCCATGGTGGGGCTGATGGTGCTGGCCTCGGCCACGTTCGCGGCGATCATCATGATGCTGAACGTGCTGCTCGGCAGCGTCGGGCAGTTCCTCGGGCTCGTGCTGATGGTCGTGCAGCTCGTCACCGCCGGCGGCACGTTCCCGTGGCAGACCCTGCCCGCTCCGCTGGCGGCCCTGCACTTCGCCCTGCCGATGAGCTACGCCACCGACGGACTGCGCCAGGTGATGTACGGCGGCAGCCTCCCGACCGCTGCCGGAGACGCGGGCGTGCTCGCCTGCTGGCTGCTGGGAGCCCTGCTCGTCTCGTACCTGGCCGCCGCCCGGATGACCCGCCGACGGACCCTCCGCGACCTCCGACCGTCGCTGATCGGCTGACACCCGGCCGCCCTGGGCGGCACCGCCCGAGGCGGGGAACCGAGGAGGCGCGGGTCGAGACCATCTCGACCCGCGCCTCCTCCCGTGGCATGTCGCCTTGACGTGCCACATGCCGGTGAACAAAACTGTCGTGATGCACACGCACCGCGCGACACCCTTGCCCGCCGTCCTGGCCTACCCGATGCATGGGCAGACCAAATTCACGACCGAGGGGTACCGGACGCGCGACGCCCACCTCGTGGAGTGGCTCGGGCGCCTGACCGGAGACCGCGGGGGCGTCGCCGTGGTGTCGCGACCGGAGCCTGCGGTGCTCGCGGTCGGGGCGTCGTGGCGGGGCGGGCGGCCGGGGCGGCGACGACTGGGCGGGCCCCCCGGTGTCGCGGCAGGGACGCGGCCGATCGAGACGACCACCTGGCGGCTGCCCGACCCGCGCGACCGACGGCGGTGGTGGGTCCGCTCCGCCGACGCCTACCCGGGGCTGACCCATGCCTGGCGCGATGTCCCCGCCGTGGTGTGGAACCCCTTCACGGCACTCGCCCTCCCGCACGCGAACCCGTTCGTGACCGGACGCACGACCGTGCTCGACCTGCTCGACGACTGGACCGTGCACCACGCGTTCGCGGGCATCCGATCCGACGTCGAGCGCGCCTACGCCGCCGCCTTCGCCTCGGCCTGCCAAGTGACGGCCAATGCCGAGGGCACGGTCGAGCTCGCCCGCCGCTTCGGCCGCGACGACGTCGTGCTGCTGCCGAACGGCTGCGACCCCGAGCGGTTCGACAGCACGTCGGCCGCGACGGGTCCGCTCACCGTCGGCTACGTCGGCAAGATCGGACGGCGTCTCGACCTGGGCGGCATCGTCGCCTGCGCCGAGGCCGAGCCCGACGTGCGCTTCGTCTTCGCCGGCCCCGTGCTCGACCGCGAGTACCACCGGCCCCTCGCGGCGCTGCCCAACGTGACGCTGCTGGGCGACGTGCACTACGACGACGTGCCCGCCCTGCTGCGGACCTTCGACGTCGGCTGGGTGCCGCACCGGGTGGGGAGCGGGGAGCGGGCCGGGGGC
>NZ_CEEDMT010000029.1:0-26750 GCF_979256015.1 Frigoribacterium sp. AC759
AGACGTCTCCCTCGACGACCACCGCCACCGTCCAGGACGAAGGCGAGGCGGGCGTGCTGGGCGTGCCGGGCGAGCGGGGCGAGCCCGCGGGGGCCTCGGCGATGCTATCGCCGGCCGCCGAGCCATGACGCCAGGAGATGGACACGACGCCACGGTTAAGGCTGGCGTCGTGTCCATCTCCTGGCGTCGAGCGGGCGGCACGCGCGGCCGCCCCGAAGTGGGCACAAACCGCACCCCCGGCGGTGGCGAATGCATGACGGGTAAGCAATGCAACGGGCAAGCCACGTCGATTCGGGTTCGGCGTGGTCTCCGGGCCGGTCCGCGCGAAGCGATTCGCGCCTCCGGCCCGGCCAAGCCCCAGCGCCGACTCACTCTGCAGTCGCGCCGGAGACGACTCGCGAGGGATCCGCCGCCGCCTACCGGAAGCGAATCTTGATCGATGAACACCGTCGATCCGACCCTCCGCAGTCAGCTCCTCTGGTTCGGGGCGCTCGTGCTCGTCTCCGCCTCGATCATCGCCGCGTTCGTCGTCGTCCCGATCTTGGTCGTGCAGGCGGAGATCGACGAGCCCGGCGAATACGGCATCTGCAACGGCCTGACCCCGACGTGCCACGACGTGCCCCTCGAGACCATCGCCGACGCGAGCGGCGTCGACTTCCCGGCGGGTTCGATGGTCGTGTCGTCGAGTGCGGTTCCGAGCTCGTTCAAGGGGATCGACTACCTGCAGGCGGTGGTCTCGGTGCCCGACGGCTCGATGCCCCTCGAGGCGGTCGTCGACCTGGCCCTGTCTCCGAGCACCGACGACTCGATAGTCGGCACCTCACTCGAGGAGTGGGGTGCCGAGTCGATCGTGGTGCTCGCCGACGGGACCGGATACCTGTCGATCGGCCTCGGCGCGACGCCGGGCGCCCGACCCGACCTCGTCTCGGTCTGGAAGCGCCTCAGCAGTCGGAGCTGACCCGGGCGACAACCCCGAGTGGTCAGAAGACGCTCTTCGTTCAAGGGTGAAGGTCATCTTCTGACCACTCGACCTCGGGCTAGGGGCCCGGGGCTCGAAGGGGCAGGCAGATCCGCGCGCGGCTATTACGCACTCACGCGTAATAGCCCGAGAGCACGCACACCACCTAGGAGGCGCGGGTCGGCTCGATCACGGCCAGCGCGATCACCGCGGCCCGGCCGGTGAGCTGCACCGCACCTCCTGAGGGGATGACGACCGCGTCGTGCAGGGCCAGCGCACCGTGAGCCGGCGACGAGACGTCTCCCTCGACGACCACCGCCACCGTCCAGGACGAAGGCGAGGCGGGCGTGCTGGGCGTGCCGGGCGAGCGGAGCGTCAGCTCGCCGTCGAGGTGGCGCGCGACGAGCGTGCCGGCGGCCGAACCTCGCCTCGTCATCAGGTTGAGGTCGAGGCCCGTCCCCCGCACGTCGACGGCCTCGACGGCCGACTCGCCCGCGAATGGGAGCACGTCGAACGCCTCGCCGCGCACCCGCCGCCCGTCGATCACGAGATCGAGACCGGCGGGCGACAGGGGCATCAGCAGGCGATCGACTCCGGCGAACTCCGAGAACGGGGCCGAACGGTCGATCGTCGCGATGCTGATCCGCCAGGCCGGCTCGGTCGCAGGTCCGCCCTCTGCGGGCGGGCCCTCGGCTACGACGGTCGTCGTCCCGGCCCCGTTCCGCCACGGTACGACGTCCCGGGCCGACGCCCGCAGCACAGACGGCTCGCCGGCAGCCCCCTCGCTCCCCATCAGAACGCCCGCCCCGACACGCGCTCCCCGCCGCGCCAGACCGCCTCGACCAGCGGCACCCCCGGCCGGTACGCCAGGTGCACGTACGACGGCGCGTCGAGCACGATCAGGTCCGCCGCCGCACCCACCGCGAGGTGCCCGACGTCGGTGCGGCGCAGGGCGGCCGCTCCCCCGGCGGTCGCCGACCAGAGCGCCTCGGCCGGAGTCATCCGCATGTCGCGCACGGCGACCGCGATGCAGAACGGCAGGCTCGTCGTGTAGCTCGACCCGGGGTTGCAGTCCGCCGCCAGGGCCACCGTGGCCCCGGCCGCGAGCAGTCGCCGCGCATCGGGGTAGACGGCTCGGGTCGAGAACTCGGCCCCGGGCAGCAGGGTGGCCACCGTCGTGGACCCGGCCAGCGCCGCCACGTCCTCGTCGCTCGCGTAGGTCACGTGATCGGCCGACGCGGCACCGAGCTCCACCGCGAGCTGGATCCCGCCACCCGGCGCCAGCTGACCGGCATGGAGGCGCGGCGTCAGCCCCGCCGCCATCCCCGCCGTGAGGATCGCCCGCGTCTGGTCGACGTCGAACGCGCCGACGTCGCAGAACACGTCGATCCACCTCGACAGCGGCGCGCACGCGTCGAGCATCTCGCCCATGACCAGCGCGACGTAGTCGTCGGCCCGCCCCGCGAACTCGGCCGGCACGACGTGCGCCCCGAGGAAGGTCGACTCGGTCGTCACGGTGCGGACGGCCTCGAGACTCCGCCGCTCGTCGTCGACGCTGAGCCCGTAGCCCGACTTGCTCTCGAGCGTCGTGGTGCCCTGCCGCAGGGCCTCGTCGGCGAGACGCCGCACCGATCGCGCCAAATCCGCGTCGCTGGCCGCCCGCGTGTGCGCCACGGTGCTGCGGATGCCGCCGGCCGAGTACGACTCCCCCGCCATCCGCGCCGCGAACTCGTCGGACCGGTCGCCCGCGAACGCGAGGTGGTTGTGACTGTCGACGAAGCCGGGCACGACGGCCCGCCCGCCGAGGTCCACGACCTGGTCGACACCCGAGGGGAGGCGCGTGGCCGGGCCCGTCCACCGCACCCGATCGCCGTCCATCACCACGGCGGCGTCGAGCACGACACCGAGCGGCCCGCTCGACGCCTCGGCGTACTCGTGCACGGGGTCGTTCGTGACCAGCTGCGAGATGCCGGTCAGGGCGGTGACGGTCATGCGGAGGGATCCTCTCGGAGGGTTGACAGGGGCTCGTCCACAGGCGGCAGCACCGCCTCGATCGCCGACCGCAGGGCGGCACCCGGGGAGGCGACCCGCGCATGCACCCCGTCGCGCACGACGATCTCGCCTCCGACCATGACGGTCGACACGTCGGCCGCCGTGGCGCCGAACACGATCGACTCGAGCAGCGAATCGGGCCGGGCATCGGCCAGACGCACCGAGTCGAGCGACACCGTCACGAGGTCGGCGAGGGCTCCGGGTTCGAGCAGCCCCGCGTCGTCCCAGCCGAGCGAACGGGCGCCCTCGACGGTCGCGGCGGACATCAGCCGTACGGCGCCGAACCAGCCGCGCCGGTTGCTGACGAGACGCTGTCCGGTCTCGATGCCCCGCGCCTCCTCGAACAGATCGATGACGGCGTGGCTGTCGCTGCCGACGGTGAGCGGCACGCCCGCCTCGACCAGCTCGCCCGCGGGGCCGACGCCGTCGGCGAGATCGCGCTCGGTCGTGACGCAGAAGCAGGCCCAGGCGTCTCCGGCCGCGAGATCGGCGACGTCGTCTTCGGTCAGGTGGGTGGCGTGCACGGCGGTGGCCCGATGGTCGAGCACGCCGTGTCGGCGCAGCAGCGCGACGGGGGTGGAGCCGAGGAGGCGCGCGCAGTCCGCATTCTCGGCCGGCTGCTCGGAGACGTGCACGTGCAGCGGGGCGTCGCGCCCACGAGCCCACCCGGCGACCGTGGCCAGGTCCCGTTCGGGCACGGCGCGCACCGAGTGCACGGCCGCGCCGACGACGAGGGTCGGGCCACTGAGAGCCTCTCGCACGGCGGTCGCCCGCTCGGCCCAGGCCGCGACCGTGCCGTCGCCGAACCGGATCTGCGCCGGCGAGAGCGGTACGTGCACCGGCTCGGCGGATGGGTCGTCGGCCGGCTCGGCGGAGGCCTCGGCAGCCGGCTCGGACGCCGGCGCGAACCCGCCGACCAGGTAGCAGGTGTCGAGCAGTGTCAAGCGGATGCCCGCCGTCGCGGCGGCCCGGGCGAGCGCCCGCGACATGGCGAGCGGGTCGTCGTGCGGCGTGCCGTCGGCGGTGTGGTGCACGTAGTGGAACTCGCCCACCGTCGTCACCCCGGCGAGCACCATCTCGGTGAAGACGGCCGTCGCCAGGGCCTCGTAGTTCTCCGGCGTCAGCCGCCCGGCGACCGAGTACATGACGTCGCGCCAGGTCCAGAAGCTGCCGCTGTCGACCTGGGTCCGCCCCCGCAGCGCCCGGTGGAACGCATGCGAATGGGCGTTGACGAGACCCGGCAGCGTCACGCCGCGCAGCTCGATGGAACCGGTGGGAGGCGCGGCCACGTCGTCGACCACCGACACGATCCGGTCGCCCACGACCTCGACGACCGCGCCGTGCCGGACGTCGCCGACCCCGGTCCACAGATGCTCGGCCCAGAACGTCGTCGTGCCTGCGTCGGTCATCGCCCGGCCCCGGGCTGTCCGCCCGCGGCGGGCACCACCTCGAGCGGCGCGACGAGCAGGTCGCGCAGCACCACCGTCAGGGCCTCGACGCCGTCCACGCAGTCGTCCGCCTCGGCGTGCTCGACGGGGCTGTGGCTGATGCCGGTCGGGTTCCGCACGAACAGCATGGCCGTCGGCACCCGCGACGCGAGGATCCCCGCGTCGTGACCGGCGGCCGTCGGCAGGGTCGGCGCGCTGATCGACGCCGCTCCGAGCGACGACCGCAGCCGATCGCTCAGCGAGGCGTCGAAGTCGACCACGGGGGTGAAGCTGTCGCGGGTGACGGTGAGGCCGACGCCGTGGCTGGCCGCCGCCTCCTCGGCGATCCGCTGCAGGTCGTCGACCAGACGGACGACACCGCCCTGATCGGCCCCGCGGGCGTCGAGCCAGGCGTCGACCCGCGACGGGATCGCGTTCGTGCCGTTCGGGTCGACGCGCACGCGCCCGAACGTGGTGACCGCCTGCGCCTCGACGGCGAGACGGCGGGCGGCGCCGACGACCTCGGCGAACGGCAGCATCGGGTCGTGGCGATCGTCGAGCCGGGTGGTGCCGGCGTGGTTGCCCTCGCCCTCGAAGCAGAAGTGCCAGCGGCCGTGCGGGTGGATCGAGCTCGCGACGCCCACCGACTCGTCGCCGAGCGCCAGGTGGCGACCCTGCTCGACGTGCAGCTCGACGAAGACGCCGATGCGCGCCAGCGCGGTCTCGTCGAGACCGACGTGCTCGGGCGCGTGACCGGCCGCGGACATCGCGTCGGCCAGCGTCGTGCCGTCGTCGTCGGTGAGCGACAGGGCGTGCGACGAGTCGACGGCGCCGGTCATCAGGCGCGAGCCGAGGCACGCGAGACCGAAGCGGGCGCCCTCCTCCTCGACGAAGTTGACCACGGCGAGCGGGCGCACGGGCACGACGCCCGCCGCCTTCAGCGCGTCGACCGCGAGCAGTGCGCTGACGACGCCGAGCGGCCCGTCGAACGCCCCGCCGCCGGGCACGCTGTCGAGGTGACTGCCGGTGACGACGGCACCGTCGGCCGGCGCGCCCCACCAGGCCCACTGGTTGCCGTTGCGGTCGACCTCGACCTCGAGCCCGCGACGGGTCGCCTCGGCGGCGAACCACTCGCGCAGGCCCAGGTCGACACCCGTCCACGAGAAGCGGTCGTAGCCGCCCGAGCGCGGGTCGCGACCGACGCCCTCGAGGTCGCTCCAGACCCCGTCGAAGGAGGCGCGCAGCAGCGGGCGGTCGGCCGTCGCCCCGCTACGGGCGGGGGCCATCGACGGTGCCCTCGGCCGTGTCGCCCGCGAAGCTCTCGGTCGCAGTGCTCTCGGTCGCGGTGCTCTCGCCGGTCGCGGTGCTCTCGCCGGCGGCATCCTCGGAGACCCGGCCCGCGCCTCCTCGGCCACCGCGGTGCTCCTGCATCGGCACGCGCACGCCGCGCTCGGCGGCGACGTCGATCGCGATCTCGTAGCCCGCGTCGGCGTGACGGATCACGCCCATGCCCGGGTCGGCGACCAGCACGCGACCGAGCTTCTCGGCGGCGAGATCGGTGCCGTCGGCGACGATCACCTGACCGGCGTGGATCGATCGGCCCATGCCGACGCCTCCGCCCTGGTGGATCGACACCCAGGTGGCTCCCGACGCGACGTTGACCATCGCGTTCAGCAGCGGCCAGTCGGCGATGGCGTCCGAGCCGTCGAGCATGGCCTCCGTCTCGCGGTACGGCGACGCGACCGAGCCGGAGTCGAGGTGGTCGCGACCGATCACGATCGGCGCCGACAGCTCGCCCGACGCGACCATCTCGTTGAACTTCAGCCCGGCGAGGTGACGCTCGCCGTAGCCGAGCCAGCAGATGCGCGCCGGCAGCCCCTGGAACGCGACGCGCTCGCCCGCCATGGTGATCCACTTCCTCAGCGACTCGTTCTCGGGGAACAGCTCGAGGATCGCCTTGTCGGTCGCCGCGATGTCGGCGGGGTCGCCCGAGAGCGCGGCCCAGCGGAACGGGCCCTTGCCCTCGGCGAACAGCGGGCGGATGTAGGCGGGCACGAAGCCGGGGAACGCGAAGGCGCGGTCGTAGCCGGCCGTGCGGGCCTCGCCGCGAATGCTGTTGCCGTAGTCGAAGACGACCGCCCCGGCGTCCTGGAACCCGACCATCGCCTCGACGTGGGCGCGCATGGCGGCCTGCGAGCGGCGGGTGAAGTCGGCGGGATCGGCGGCGGCCTCGGCGGCCATGTCCTCGAAGCTGGTGCCGATCGGCAGGTACGACAGGGGGTCGTGGGCCGAGGTCTGGTCGGTGACGATGTCGATCGGGGCCTTGCGGGCCAGCAGCTCGGGCACCATCTCGGCAGCGTTCCCGACGACGCCGATCGAGAGGGGGCGCTTCTCGTCGCGGGCGGCGATCGCCAGCTCGAGCGCCTCGTCGAGGCTCGACGCGGCGACGTCGAGGTATCGGTGCTCGACCCGGCGGTCGATGCGCGTGCGGTCGACGTCGATGCAGATCGCGACGCCGTCGTTCATCGTCACGGCCAGCGGCTGCGCGCCTCCCATGCCCCCGACGCCCGCGGTCAGCGTGATCGTGCCGGCCAGGGTGCCGCCGAAGTCGGCGTTCGCGACCGCCGAGAACGTCTCGTAGGTGCCCTGGAGGATGCCCTGCGTGCCGATGTAGATCCACGAGCCGGCCGTCATCTGGCCGTACATCATCAGGCCCATGGCGTCGAGCTTGCGGAAGTCCTCCCAGTTGGCCCAGTCGCCCACCAGGTTCGAGTTCGCGATCAGCACGCGCGGCGACCACTCGTTCGTGCGGAACACGCCGACCGGCTTGCCCGACTGCACGAGCATCGTCTCGTCGTCCTTCAGGGTCTTCAGCGTCTCGACCATCGCGTCGAACGCCTCCCAGCTGCGGGCGGCCTTGCCCGTGCCGCCGTAGACGACGAGGTCGTCGGGGTGCTCGGCGACCTCGGGGTCGAGGTTGTTCATCAGCATGCGCAGCGCGGCCTCCTGCTGCCAGCCGAGGCAGCTGAGCTCGGTGCCGCGCGGGGCGCGGACCGGGCGGGGCCCCGAGGAGGCGCGGGTCGCGTCGGCGGCGCCGGTCGCGTCGGTGCCGGTGGTGGAGGAGGCGGTGGTGCCGGTGGTCTCGGTGTCGAGGGTCACGAGGGGGCTTCCGTTCGAGGTCGATCTGCGGTTCAGGAGGAGGCGGCGACGTCGCGCGGCACGGCGTGCGGGCGCGACGAGTCGCCGCGTGCCCGCTGAGGGGCACCGGTCGGGGCTGTTCGGTTGTGGTGGTGCGGTGGTGCGGTGGTGCGGTGGTGCGGGTGCTGCGGTGACGCGGATGGTGCCGTGATGCGGATGGTGCCGTGATGCAGGTGGTGCCGTGGTGCGGTGCCGGCGATCGGGCGGGTGCCCGGTCGCCGGCAGGACGACCTAGAGGAGGTCGTACTCGGTGAGGAACTCCTTGGCGACGCTCGCCGAGTCCTGCTTGTCGACCTGGACCTTGGCGAGGTACTCGGTCAGGTTCTCGGTGGTCAGCGCCTCGGACACGGAGTTGAGGGCGTCCTCGACGGTGTCGTCGCTCTTGTCCTCGCGGACGATCGGGAGGATGTTCTCCGAGAGGAACAGCTGCTTGGTGTCCTCGAGGGTGACGAGGTCGTTCGTCTCGATGGCCGAGTCGGTCGAGAAGATGTTCGCGACCTCGACGTCGCCGTCGGTCAGGGCGGCGAGGGTCAGAGGCCCGCCGGCGTCGAGGGGCACGAACTCCTTGAAGGTCAGGCCGTACTCGGACTCGAGGCCCTTGATGCCCTGGATGCGCTCGGCGAACTCGGGGCCGGCCGCGATGCGGAGCTGGTCGGCGACGGGCTCGAGGTCCTCGATGGTCTCGAGGTCGTACTCGTCGGCGGTCTCGCTGGTCACGCTGAGCGTGTCCTTGTCTTCGGCGTCGGACTGCGGCAGCGAGACGATGCCCTCGGGGAGGACGTCCTGCAGAGCGTCGTAGACGTCGTCGGGCGAGGTGACGCCCTCGGGCGCGCCGTCGTCGGAGAGCGCGGCGAGCAGGGCGCCGTTGTACTCGGGGAGGAGGTCGATCGAGCCGTCTTCGAGGGCCTGGAGGTAGACCTCGCGGGCGCCGATGTTGAAGCTGCGCTCGACGTCGACGCCGTTGGCCTCGAGGACCTGCGCGTACATCTCGGCGAGCAGCTCGCTCTCGGGGAAGTTCGCGGAGCCGACGGTGATCGTCTCGCTGTCGCCGGAGGCCGAGCCGCCGGTCGACTCGGTGGGGTCGGAGCAGCCGGCGAGCACGAGCATGCCGACGCCGAGGACGCCGACGGCGCCGAGGAGGTTCTTCTTCTTCATGATGTGGGGGCTTTCGTTCGGGTGCCGGGACCGGGCTGTCCGGTCGGGGCGGGTGAGGTGGAGGGTGCGGGGACGGTCTTGGTGGTACGGCGGGTGACGCGTCGGCCGGTGAGGCCGGGCGAGATGACGGAGCGCTGGATCACCGCGGCGATCAGGTCGACGACGATGGCGAGCGCCGCGACGACGACGGCGCCGGCGACGACGCGCTCGTAGGCGTTCAGGGCGATGCCGTCGACGAGCAGACGGCCGAGGCCGCCGATGCCGACGTAGGCAGCGACGGTCGACGTGGCGATCACCTGGAGGAGCGCGTTGCGCAGACCGCTCGAGATGAGCGGCAGCGCCATCGGCACCTCGAGCTTGAAGAGCACCTGCATCGGGCGCATGCCCATGCCCTTGGCCGCGTCGATGGCCGCCGGATCGACGGCGCGGATGCCGGCGTAGGTCGTCGTGAGGATGGGCGGGATGGCCAGGATCACCAGGGCGATCAGCACGGGCAGGAACCCGCGCCCCATCAGCACGACCAGCAGGATGATCAGACCCAGGGTCGGCAGCGACCGGCCGGCGTTCGCCGCGTTGATCGCGATGAACGAGAGCTTGCCGGTGTGCCCGATGTACAGACCGAGCGGGAGGGCGATGGCGGCGGCCACGGCGACCGCCTGGATCGTGTACCAGAGGTGCGTGACGATCAGCGACGGGATGGACCCGGTGGCGCCGAACTGCCAGTTGTCGCCGTCGAGCAGGTACGAGAGGAGACCGTCGTTCACGAGGCGATCCTCCCTGCCGCTCGGACCCAGGGCGTCGCGCGACGCTGGATCAGCACGATGATGCCGTCGAGGATCGCGGCGAGCACGACCGAGAGCACGATGCCGACGATGATCGGCGGAGCGTAGTTGAGCTGCTGCCCGCGGGTGAAGAGCGTGCCGAGACCGCCGACGCCGATCAGGGCGCCGACGCTGACGAGGCTGACGTTGGCGACGGTCGCGACCCGGAGGCCGGCCAGCATGACGGGCAGCGCGATCGGGAGCTCGACGCTGACGAGACGACGCAGGCGCCGGTACCCCATCGCCGAGGCCGCCTCGGCGACCAGCGGGTCGACCGATTTGAGACCGTCGGCGACGACCCTGACGAGCAGGGCGACCGTGTAGACGGTCAGCGCGACGATGATGTTGAGCGGGTCGAGGATGCGGATGCCGAGGACGGACGGCACCAGCACGATCAGCGCCAACGACGGGACGGCGTAGAGGATGCCGCTGAGGTTGAGCAGCGGGTGGTACAGGAAGTTGAAGCGCACGGCCAGATAGCCGATCGGCAGCGACACCACGATGCCGAGCAGCACGGGCAGCAGCGCGAGGTACACGTGCTGCGACAGGGCGGCCTGGATGACCGGCCCGTTGTTCTGGAGGTACTGGATCACGCGACGTCCACCTCGCGACGACGGCGCGCCTCCAGCTGCTTCATCAGGCTGGTGTGACGGATCACGCCGTCGACGACCCCGTGCTCGTCGACGCGGATGACGATGCCGACCGGCGACGTGATCGCCAGGTCGGTGACGAGTCGGAGCGAGTCGGTGCTGGTGTACCAGCCGCCCGGGTGCGTGGGAGCGGTCTCGGAGCCGAGGCCGGGGCCCGTCCAGCCGAGCGGTCGACCGGCGTCGTCGAGCACGAGGCGCTCGGGTCCGGCCTGCGCCACCGAGACCGGCTCGACCTCGAGACCGGCGGCGGAGTCGAACGACAGGCTGCGGAACCCGCGGTCGCGACCGACGAAGCCGGCCACGAAGTCGTCGGCGGGGTTCGAGAGCAGCTCGCGCGGTGTGGCGAACTGGGCGAGGTGCCCGCCCTCACGGAAGACGGCGACCCGGTCGCCCATCTTGATGGCCTCGTCGATGTCGTGGGTGACCATGGCGATGGTCTTGCCGAGGTCGCGCTGCAGACGGAGGAACTCGGCCTGCAGACCCTCGCGCACGATGGGGTCGACGGCGCTGAACGGCTCGTCCATGATCATCACGGGCGGGTCGGCGGCGAGCGCCCGGGCGACGCCGACGCGCTGCTGCTGGCCGCCCGAGAGCTGCACGGGGTAGCGGTCGGCCATCGACTCGGAGAGCCCGACGCGCTCCATGAGCTCGACGGCCGTCGAGCGCGCCTTCTTCTTGCTCGTGCCGACGAGGCCGGGCACGGTCATGATGTTCTCGACGATCGTGCGGTGCGGGAACAGCCCCGCGGCCTGGATGACGTAGCCGATCCCGCGGCGGAGCGACGCCGCGTCGCCGGTCGCGACGTCCTTCCCGTCGATCAGGACGCGGCCCTTCGTGGGCTCCACCATGCGGTTGATCATCCGCAGCGACGTCGTCTTGCCGCAGCCCGACGGACCCACGAACACGGTCAGTTCGCCGGTGGGCAGTTCGAGGTCGAGACCGTCGACGGCCACCGTCCCGTCGGGGTAGACCTTGCTGACGCCGTCGAAGGTGATCATGGGGCGTTCTCCTGTCGCGATGCCGGGCTCTGAGGAGCGCGCTCCCGGCGATTCGTGAATAAGTTGATTCATCATGCGGAATCGATGAATACTTCGTCAATAAGCGCTACGGCCTGTTTACGAGACCGAAACACGAGGGAGGCACAGTGACCGACATGCACGCCAGCGACGACCTTCCCCCGGTCACCCTAGACGGCACTCCGTTACGAGTGGCCGATCTCGTGGCCCTCGCGGACCGTCGCGCCCGCGTGTCGGTGCCCGGATACGCCCTGGCGACGGTGGAGGAATCGCATCGCACCCTGCTCGCCGCGCGCGACTCCGGCATCGTCTACGGCGCCAACACGGGTGTCGGTGCGAACCGCGGGATCTCGGTCGTCGACGACGCCGTCGACCTCACCCCGGAGGAGGAGCACCGCGAGCAAGCGGCCCACGGGCTGCGCCTGCTGCGCAGCCACGCGTCGGGCATCGGCGAGGTGGAGGACGACCGCGTCACCCGGGCCGCCCTGGTCGTCCGACTGAATCAGCTGCTGGCCGGCGGATCGGGCATCAGCCCGGGCGTCGTGCAGGGTCTGCTCGCCGCGGTGCGGAACGACTCGCTGCCGACCCTGCACCGCACCGGTTCGATCGGCACCGGAGACCTGACCGCGCTGGCCGAGCTGGCACTCACCCTCATCGGCGAGTTCCCGTGGCGGAGCGGCGGCGTGCCGCCCGTGGTGTTCGCCGAGACCGACTCCCTGCCGTTCATGAGCTCGAGCGCCGTGACCCTCGCGACCACAGCGCTCGCGGCCGACGTCGCCGCCCGCCAGCTCGACGCCGCCACGGTCGTCGCGGCTCTCAGCTTCCGGGCGCTGCGCGGGTCGCCCGAGGCGTTCGACGCCCAGGTGCACGCCGCACGACCTCATCCCGGGCAGGTGCGCGAGGCCGCCCGCCTGCGCTGGCTGACCGAGGCGGTCGAGGGCGACCCGCTTCCGGTGGCGCGCCTCCAGGATCCCTTCGGACTGAGGGCCTCGCCGCAGGTGCACGCGCCGGCCCGCACCGCGCTCGGGGTGCTGCTCGACGCTCTCGACCGCGAGCTCGGCGGCCCGGCCGAGAACCCGCTCGTCGTCGACGACGGCGTGCGGCACCACGGGCAGTTCCACCTCGCGACGCTCGCGTGGTCGCTCGACGCGGCCCGCATGGGGCTGCACCCCGTGTTCAGCCTGTCGACGAGTCGACTCGGGCTGCTGATGCGGGCCGACATGACCGGGTTGCCGCCGTTCCTCGCCGACGCACGGCGGAACGCGACGAGCTCGGGCCTGATGATCGTCGAGTACGTCGCCCAGGACGCCCTCGCCCACATGCGCATCGACGCGACGCCGGTCACGAACGCCAGCATCAGCGTGTCGCTCGGCCTCGAGGAGCACGCGAGCTTCGCGATCCAGAGCACGCGCCTCCTGACCAGCCTGGTGCGCTCGTCGGGCGCGGTGCTCGCGGTGGAGCTGTTCGCCGCGGTGCGCGCCCTGCAGATGGCGCCCGACCGGGTGGCCGGCACGCGCCTCCGGCCGGTGTTCGAGCGACTCGTCGCCCTGATCGACCCGTCGACGGACGACCGGCCGCTCGGAGCCGACATCGCCCGGATGGAGGCCGAGCTGCCGACGCTCGGGGCGGCGCTCCGCGACTGCCCCGCGTAGGCCGGGCGCATCCGCGCCGCCCCTCCTCGCGGATCGAGTGGTCGGAAGATGCTCTTCCTCGAGCGGGGAAGAGCATCTTCGGACCACTCGATGCGACGAGCATGGGCTCGGGCGGCTGGGGCTCTACGCGTCGCGGGCGGCGAGCGCGTCGGCCGCGGCCTGCTCGTCGCGGTACTGCTCGATCACGCTGACGTCGTCCATCGGGCGCAGCTCGTCGGCGTAGCTGACCGACTGACGGCGCATCACACCGTTCGAGCCGATCGAGTACTGCCCCATGCGCCAGAGCGGCGGCGAGTACGCGTGGATCGAGACCGACCCGTCGACGTGCCCGCCCATGCGGTGGATGTGGTCGGGCCCGAAGTGGAACGAGCGCCCCGCCTCGACCACGCGGCTGACCGCCTCGCCGCCCATGCGGGGGTTCGCCTCGTTCACGGCGCCCTCCACGACGGCGACCGCCCCCGACGAGATGTCGTGGTCGTGCCAGCCGGTGTCGTCGGTGGTGTCCCAGCAGAGCAGCCAGACGTCGATGTGGCTGTCGCGGTACAGCGAGGCGAAGTGCCGCTGGCCGCCGCCGTGCTGCACGAGGTGGCGCCAGGCCTCGGGGCGGGTCGCCATCTCGTCGACCCACGCCTTCAGCTCGGGGCGGGTGAGGTCGCGGCCCGGCAGCGCGGGCAGGGCGGGCGCGGCGGACGCGGCGGGCAGTGCGGACGCGTCGAGCACTGCGGACGCGGCGCCGGCGCCGTCGAGGGGAGCCGAGGAGGAGCGGGTCGTCGAGTCGGGAGCGGTGACGGTCATCGGGGTTCTCCGGTCAGCAGGGCGCGGGGGTTCGCGTGGACGTGGGCGTGGGTGAAGGCGTGACCGAGCCCGGGGTCGCGCGGCTGGGCGTACGGCCGGTCGGAGCCGTGCACGACGGGGTCGACGCCGACGACGCGCACGACGGCGTCGATGGCGCGGGTGTCGTACGACGAGGTCTCGTAGAACACGTTGGGGTCGACCGAGCCGAACTCGCCGCCGCGGGCGACGAGGCGCTCGTGGTGCAGCGGCGCGAGACCGGCGAGGGCGACGAAGACGATGCGCAGGGTCGGGTGCGCGACGCGGCCGCCCTGGTGCCAGGCGAACCAGGCCGACTGCAGCTGACTCACGTAGGGCACGACGGCGGGCCACCAGGCGGGGGTGTCGGCGACGGCCGGCGCCGGCCCGGGGTGAACCATGACGGGCTTGCCCGAGACGGCGACGACGTCGAGCACGGGGGCCATCCGCTGCACGGCGGCCGGATCGAGGAGGCACGTGGCCGGCAGCTGCAGCCCGACCACCCGGTCGTCGCGCAGGATCTCCGAGAGCCCGACGAGGTCGTGCTCGACGACGGGCGTCGCCGCCCAGACGCGGAAGGGGTCGCCGAGACCGAGGGCGGAGCGGTGCCAGACGTCGATCAGCTCGCGGGCCTCGGCGCCCGGCAGATGCTCGATGCCGAGCGGGCTCGACAGCGACACGAGCACGTCGTCCTTGCCCTCGGCGATCTCACGCGCCCGGCGGCGCTCGACGTCGTGGGCGGCCGGGTCGACGGCGTAGGGGGCCTCGCCGGCGGTGAGCAGCGTCCAGTCGTCGACGAGGCGCGGCTCGGTCGTGCGGGCGCGCAGGGCCTCGACGAAGGCGGCGGGCCAGACGTGCTGGTGGGTGTCGGTGCGGCCGGAGGCGATGCGGCGCGAGACGGCGACCCGCGACGACGGAGCCGGGGCGGCGGACGACGCGACGGGTGCGGGGTCGCCGACCCGCACCTCCTCGGTGGCCATCTCGCTGTGAACCGGTTCACTCATGTGAGTAGTGAACCGGTTCACAGCGCGTTTTGTCAAGGCGGCGGCACGCTGGCCGTTCTGCGAACGATCGAGGCGCGACCCGGGGCGGCGACCCCCCTGCCACGTATGCTGTGCGGGTGAAGGAGCCTCGTCGTCGTACGCTCCAGGACGTCGCCGACGCGGCCGGCCTGTCGAAGTCCGCGACGTCGTACGCGCTTCGCGGGCTGCGCGGCTCGACCGAGACGCAGGCCCGGGTGCTGCGGGTCGCGGCAGAGCTCGGCTACACGGTCGACCCGGTGGCCCGGGCGCTGGCCGGCGGCCGCAGCAGCAACGTCGTGATCGTCGGCACGCTCCGCGACCTCTGGCAGCAGGATCTCGCCGTGATGCTCAGCCGTGCGCTCGGCCGCCTCGCGCTGAACGCCTCGATCGCCGACGTCGACGCGTCGCCCACCCGCGAGGAGGCGGTGCTCGCGGCCCTGAACAGCCGCCAGGTCGACGGCGTGGTCGTCTTGCCGGTCGACCCGTCGGCGGAGTACTGGGCCGACGTGCCCGACGAGATCCGCGTGGTGTCGATCGGCGACGCGCTCGCCCACCGCCCCGACTCCCCCGTCGTGCTGTTCGACAACGCGTCCGGCGTCGGCACGGGCCTGCGGCACCTCGCCGGGCTCGGCCATCAGACGGTCGGCGTGCTCGCCCCCGCGCTGCCCGCCACCCCCGGGCGACCGGCCGAGATGCTCGCGACCTCGCTCGGCTCGGAGCTCGGCCTCGACGTGACCGTGACCGCGACACCCGCCGCGGTCGGCGAGGCGGCCGACGCGACGGAGCGACTGCTGCGCTCGACGTCGCGACCCACCGCGCTGCTCTGCCTCAGCGACTCGATCGCGTTCGGCGCCTACGCGGCGGCCCGGCGGGTCGGACTCGAGGTGCCGCGCGAGCTGTCGGTGCTGGGCTACGACGACAGCGCGATGGCGCCGCTCGTCGAGCCGCAGCTCAGCACGTTCGCGTGGGACGAGGCGGCCATCGTCGACGCCGCAGTCGACGCGCTGCACACGCCGGGGGACGAGCTCGACGGCGGGGCGCGGCGGCAGACGTTCCGGCCGGTGTTCATGCCGCGCGGGTCGACGGCTGCGCCCGGCGCGCCGGCTGCGCGCGGCGCGCCGGCTGCGCCCGCCTCGCCCGCCGGCTGAGCTCGCCATCCCGCCACGTTCTCGACACGCCGCCACCCGATCCGGTGGCGGCGTGTCGAGTCGGTGGCGGCGTGGACGGCGAGCGCGACTTGCAGGTGCCGTAGCGTCATGTGGTCTGGTGGACTCACCTCCCACCCACCGAAGAAGGCTCAGCTCATGTTCTCGTCGTTCGTCTCGCCGCGTCAGGTCAAGATCGGGGACGCCGCCGCGTTCGCCGGCACCACCCCCCGGGCGATCAGGCACTACCACGACATCGGAGTGCTGCCCGAGCCCGAGCGCGGCTCGGACGGCCGACGACGCTACGGATACGACGAGATGATCCGGCTGCTCTGGATCCGCAAGATGGCCGACGCCGGGGTCGCCCTGGAGGACATCCGCGGGGCCTTCGCAGACGATGCGGGCGGGGACGCTGATGCCGCCGGGAACGGCGGTGCCGGCGGTGACGGGGGCGCGGACGGGGACCGTGCTCCCATCGATCCGCAGGTCACGCGGGTGCTGGACAGGCTCGAGTCGACCCTCGTCGCCAAGGAGGCGGAGCTGCGGCGGCAACGGGCCGCGGTGCAGCGCATGCGGACCCGGGGCAGCCGACTCGGCCTGCTCGACGACATCGTCGCCGGTCGTCTCGAGTCCCTGCCCGAGGGCTCGGTGCGCCGAGACGATCTGGACACCCTGCTGGTCACGGAGCGGATGCTCGGTCCGCTCGCCGCCGCGATGCAGGCGGGTCGCTTCGTCGCCCTGGCCACCCACCCCGTGCTGCGCGAGGAATCCGACCGCGTCGACGCCGCCGAGGAGGCCCTCGACGACACGGTCGCGGTCGACGACCCCCGGGTGGCGCAGGTCGCGGCCGAACGTCACGCCTTCGAGGAGGCGCTGCAGGCCGCCATCGAGGCGTCCGGCCAGGACGCGGAGGACGACGCGATCCTCGACGCCTGGGACGAGCTGCACCCCGCCGGGGATGACGCGGTCGGCGGGGCCGGCGCGGATGACGCGGTCGGCGGCGCGGTCGACGCCGACGGTCGCGGTGCGGGGCCGAGGCGCATGAGCGCCGCCGAGGCGATCAGCAAGATGCCCTACGACTACTCCCCCGCCCGCTGGAGGTGCATGGAGCTCGCCCTCGAGCTCGGCGCCCCCGAGCCGAGCGCCCCGAGCGCCGCCGAGTAGGACTGCGGCGGGTTCCCGTCATCGGGGGCGGGTCAGCGCTGACCCGCCGCGGATGACAGGAACCCGCCGAACCAGGCGTCCCGGTGCCTCTCTGCCGCTGATCGCTTGGCCACAGGCCCTCGCCGCGACACACTATGAGGGTGATCTACCATCTCGCGCCGCTCCTCCTCGGGGCCGGCTTCGTCGGGCTCTGCGTCGTCCTGCGCGCGGAGGACCGCGGACGTCGGCGGTCGCGCGGCGACGACGCGACGAGCGCCGAACCCGAGAGGACCCCCCGACATCGGGATCGGACGCGGCGAGCGTGCTGAAGCACGTCGCGACGGGAATCGCGGCGGGCCTCACGGCCATGGGCGCGTTGCTGGGGAACACGCCGCATCCCGGGCCTCAGCCCACGGGCGACGAGCGGGCCGACTACCGCCCCTGAGTGCACGGCCGGCCGGACGCCAGCGCGGCCACCGCCAGGTGCGGCGGGTTCCCGTCATCGGGGGCGGGTCAGCGCGGACCCGCCGCGTATGACAAGAACCCGCCGCACCCGCGCAAGGCCCAGCGCCCAGCGCCGCGCGCCCGTGCGACGCACCTCGCACCCGCGCAACGCGCCCCGCGCAGCGCCACGCATCCGCGCAACGCGCCGCGCGGCTAGGGCCGGCGGCCCGCGAAGAGCGCGTACAGCAGCGGCAGCGCCGACGCGATCATCAGCGCGGTGCCGAGCCCGTCGTCGTCGGCGCGCAGCACCGCCCCCGCGACGAGCAGCGCGCCGAAGATCACCGCGGCCAGCACCCGACGAGCCGTCCGCTCGATGCGCCCCAGCTGCTTCTCGATGCGCGGGCTGCCCACCTCGAGGGTCCCGTCTTCGAGGCGACCGACCAGGTGGTCGAGGCGTCCCGGCAACCGGACCGCCACCTCCGCGGCTCCGAGCGCCCGACGGGCGACGTCCTGCACGGCGTTGCCCCGCTCGTCGCGCACCAGCTGCGCGGCGTAGGGCTCGACGGAGTCCCACAGGTTGAAGACGGGGTCGAGGGCGCTGGACACGCCGGAGGTGAGGGTCACCGCCCGCAGGACGAGCAGGAAGTCCTCGGGCAGCTGGAACGGCAGCGAGCGGATGAGGTCGCCGAACTGACCCGCGAACTCGCGGTACTCCCGAGGGTCGACCTGCCGCAACTCGGCGAAGCCCATGCCGCCGAATCGGGCGAACGTGGCGCTCACCGCGCGTTCGAGCTCGTTGGTGTCGGCGCTGGGCAGCAGCACCCCGAGGTCGCGCATCGCCCCGACCATGCCGCTGCCGTCGCGCGACGCCGCCGCGATCAGCAGCTGCCGGAGGCCGTTGCGCGTGCCCGTCGGCACCTCGCCCATCATCCCGAAGTCGATGAACGTGAGACGCCACGGCCGCTCGCCGTCGGCCGCCGCGATCGGCGTGACGAAGATGTTGCCCGGGTGCGGATCGGCATGGAAGAACCCGTTGGTGAAGAGCTGGTCGAACATCACGGCGGCGAAGACCGGCGCGACCTCGGCGGGGTCGATGCCTGCGGCGCGCAGACCCTCGACGTCGGTGATCTTGATCGCCGAGACGTCTTCGAGTACGAGCACGCGACGGGTCGAGCGCTCCCAGACGACGTCGGGCACCCCCACGCGGTCGTCGTCGGCGAAGTCCGCGGCGAAGCGCGCCGAGTTGGCGGCCTCGTTGAGGTAGTCGATCTCCTCCAGGCTGGTGCGCGCGAACTCCTCGACGAGCGCGGGGGCGTCGACGCGGTCGTAGACGAGTCGCACGTGGCTGAGCCAGCCGCCGACCTTCCGGAGGGCGGCGAGGTCGACGTCGACGATGAGGTCGATGCCGGGTCGCTGCACCTTCAGCACGACGTCGACGAGCCCCGTGTCGGCCGAGTCGACGGGGCCGAGCGTCGCCCGGTGCGCCTGACCGAGGGAGGCGGCGGCGATCGGTTCGGGCGAGACCGACGTGAAGACGCGGTCGAGCGGCATGCCGAGCTCGGCTTCGGCGAGCGCCCGGATCTCGGGGAACGGGACGGGCGTGACCTCGTCTTGCAGCCCCTCCAGCTCCTTCGTGATCTCGGGCGGCAGCACGTCGAGGCGCGACGACAGGTACTGGCCGACCTTGATCATCAGGCCACCCAGATCGAGCGCGAGCGCGTGGAAGCCCCGGGCGAAGCGCTGCATCCGCTTCGCGCGGGTGCGCTCGGCGACCCAGCGCAGACCGAACCGGGGCAGCACGAGCTCGAACCACCAGGTCACGGCGAGGTGACGGGACGCGAACCGCAGGATGCGGCGGTAGCGGGCACGACCGGCCCGGTCGCGCACCGCGGGGTGGGCCTCGTCGAGACGGGGCGACGCCACCCGCGTCAGTCTCGGGCGAGGATCGAGTAGATGCGTCGACGGGCGTCGTCGAGCACCGCCACCGCCTCGTCGACCTGCGCGGAGGTGCCGGTGCGGCCGACCTGGGCCGTCGCACGAGCGAGGTCGATGCCGGCCTTGGGCAGGGCAGTCCGGCGGTCGCCGGTCGAGCGGGAGGGCGCCCACGGGTCGGCGGAGTCGATTCCGGCGGCGGCGCGACCCGCGTCGGTGAGCGAGTAGACCTTGCGCCCCTCGGTCTCTTCGGCCTCGATCAGACCCTCGTCGGCGAGCAGCTGCAGGGTCGGGTAGACCGAGCCGGCGCTGGGCTTCCAGTCGCCGCCGCTGCGCTCGTCGATCTCGTGGATGACCTGGTAGCCGTGCATCGGCCGCTCGGCGAGCAGAGCGAGGATGGCGGTGCGGATCTCGCCGCGCGGGGCGCGCGAGCCGTCGCGACGGTCGAACGTCGAGCGCAGCTGGTCCATCGCCTGCCACATCCCGTCGAGGTCGACGGTGAAAGAACCGGGTGTACGCGAGGTGCCCATGATGATCTCCTGTCGAGGGTCGAGCGATACCCGAACGATATACCTGCCGTCCGTCACCCTCCGGGGCTCGCACTCAGACTCGAGAGCGGGCCGACGAGGCCGAGCTCCTTGAGTCCTCCTCGACCTCGACGTACGGTGAAGAGGTCGACGACGACGAAGGGGTGAGCATGGAGAAGAACGGGAAAGAGCAGCGGGGCAGGCTGCGACTTCAGTGGCCGACCTTCCGCGGGTCCTCCGTGGGGTGGGGCATCGGCGCGGTCTTCTGGTTGTCCTGCATCGCACAGAGTCTCTACGTCGCGGTGCGAGACGGGGGTACGTCCGTCCTCGGCGGCCTGGTGATCGGGGCCCTCGTGATCGCGACTGCTGTCTGCGTCGTCGGGACGGTCGCGACGATCCGGCATCCCCGACCCGCGCCTCCTGCGACGGACGACTGAGCGGACCGGGGCGACCGAGCGGACCGGTCGACTGAGCAGGTCGTGCCGGGGCGACCGACCGGATGCCCCGCGCCTCCTGCCGGTCCGCGATGGCCGGACGGGGCGGTCATGACATCCGTAACGGGCGACAGGTGACGCGTCGGCACTTCTCGTGACCGCCGACCTCTGGTGTGCTTCTGGGAGACAGTGCGGATCCCGAGCCGCACCGAGAGGACTCCATGCGCAAGCCCCTGAAAGCGACCCTGTGGGTGGTCGGCGCCCTGATCGCCCTCCCCGTTCTCACACTCGCCACGACGTCGATCGTCAACGTCGTCGCCACCGAGTCGGACCTCGCCGCCATCACGCCCTATGGCCAGCGCGTTCCCGTCGACGGCCGGGAGATGAACGCCGTCGTCAGCGGGACGGGCGACGACACGATCGTCCTGCTGCCCGGTCTCGGCACGGCGGCCCCGGGTCTGGACTTCCAGCCGCTCATCTCCGAGCTCGACGACACCCATCGCGTGATCGCCCTCGAGCCCTTCGGCACCGGGCTGAGCGACCAGACCGATGCTCCACGCACCGCCGAGAACATCGCCGAGGAGGCGCACCAGGCGTTGCAGGGTCTGGGCGTCGATCGCTACGCGGTCATGGGGCACTCGATCGCCGGCGTGTACGCCCTCGAGCTGAGCCGACTCCACCCGGGCGAGCTCACGGCGTTCATCGGCATCGACAGCAGCGTCCCCGATCAGCCGGGGTGGGATGAGCCCGTTCCGACCGACGGACTCGCCCAGCTCCGCGATCTGGGTCTGCTCCGGGTGGCGTCCGCCCTCGCCGGCGACGCGTACGAGGGGATGCCCTACGACGAGGGGACCAAGGAGCAGATGCGCCTCCTCACGACGAAGAACTCGACGGCGCCGACGCTGCTCGACGAGATGGAGCGCACCCCGAGCAACTTCGCCTCGGTCAGCGGAGCGACGTTCCCGGCGGACCTCCCGGTGCTCCTCTTCGTCGTGCAGGACGACTCGGACGTCAACGGCTGGATCGGGCTCCACGAACGCCAGGCGGCGAGCGTCGAGCGCGGCCGGGTCGTCCCGCTCGAGGGAGACCACTACCTGCACCACACGCAGTCGCCGCGGATCGCCGCGGAGACGGACGGGTTCCTCGATCCGTCGAGCTGACGGCGTCGCATGATGGGCCTCTGATTGGACCTTTCCCGGCAATCATCAGACAATTGCTTCCCATGCAAGGAAACGAGCAGGGCCCCCGATCGACCGAGCCGTCCGGCAATCCGCAGCACGATCGCACCCCAGGCGGTGCCAGGCGCCTCGTCCGCGACTTCACCGAACCACCGCCCAGCGGTGTGCACCCGGCGCTGATCCCCGGCCTCGGAGTCGAGCAGACCGGCCGTGTGTTCCGAACGGATAGAACCGTCTTCGGCGTCGCGATCCTCTTCGCGGTCGCGTTCCTGGCGTGGGGCGTCCTCGGCGGCGGGAGCCTCGCCTCCACCGCCTCGGCGGTCCTCGCCTGGGTGATCGAGTACACCGGCTGGTTCTTCACCTCGATCGCGACCGTGATCATGGTCTTCATGCTCTGGGTCGGTTTCGGCCGCTTCGGGCGCATCCGCCTCGGGCGCGACGACGAGGCGCCCGAGTTCTCGATGTTCTCGTGGATCTCGATGCTCTTCGCCGCCGGCATGGGCATCGGCCTCGTCTTCTGGGGCGCCGCCGAACCGCTGACCTTCTTCGAGAGCCCGCCCCCCGGCACCGACGAGGCCGAGACCGTCGAGGCGATGCACACCGCCCTGACGCAGGTCCTCTACCACTGGGGGCCTCAGGCGTGGTCGTTCTACGCCCTCATCGGCGGCGCGATCGCCTACGGCGCCTACCGCCGCGGCCGCACCCCGCTGATCTCGTCGATCTTCGCGTCGCTGCTGGGCGAGGGCCGCACCCAGGGCCCCCTCGGCAAGACCATCGACATCTTCGCCATCATCGTGACGCTCTTCGGCACGGCGGCCTCGCTCGGCCTCGGCGCCCTGCAGATCGGCCACGGAGTCGAGCTGATCAGCGGCATCGGCCAGGCCGGCAACGCCCTGCTCGTCGGGGTCATCACCGTGCTGACCATCGCCTTCATCATCTCCGCGGTCTCGGGGGTCTCGCGCGGCATCCAGGCCCTCTCGAACATCAACACGGTCGTGGCGCTCCTGCTGGCGCTCTTCGTGTTCTTCGTCGGCCCGTCGATGCTGATCCTCAACGTGATCCCGTCGGTGGCCGCCCAGTTCGTCGGCGACCTGCCGATGATGATCGGGCGCTCCGGCTCGCAGGGCGAGGAGGCGCAGGCCTTCCTGTCGAGCTGGACGATCTTCTACTGGGCGTGGTGGATCTCGTGGTCCCCCTTCGTCGGCATGTTCATCGCCAAGATCTCGCGCGGCCGCACGCTGCGCCAGTTCGTCTCCGTCGTCGTGGTCGTCCCGTCGATCGTCTCGTTCATCTGGTTCGCGATCTTCGGGGTCACGGCGATCGACCAGCGGATGAACGACGCCCAGCTGCCCAGCAGCCCGCCCGAGGAGGTGCTGTTCGGCATGCTGGGCAGCCTGCCTCTGGCCGGGGTCACCACGGTCATCGCCGCCGTGCTCGTCGCCATCTTCTTCGTCACCGGTGCGGACTCGGCCTCGCTGGTCATGGGCACGCTGTCGCAGCAGGGCCGCCCCGAGCCGTCTCGCTGGGTCACCGTGACCTGGGGTGTGCTCGTCGGCGCGATCGCCGCGGTGCTGCTCGTCGCCGGCGGTGAGGACGGTGCAGGGCTGAGCGCGCTGCAGAACGTCACGATCATCGCGGCGCTGCCGTTCGCGATCATCATGGCGTTCATCATGATCGCGTTCCTGAAGGACCTACGGCGCGATCCGCTCATCCTCCGCGACCAGTACGCCGAGCGCGTCGTGCGCCACAGCGTGCGCAACGGCCTCGAGGAGTTCGGCGACGACTTCGCGCTCGTGCCCGCCGCGTACGACCACTCGAAGGACGACCTCGCCTGGGTCGAGCACGACGCCGACGAGGGTCTGAGCGCGTCGTACGCTGCAGCCGAGGCCGATGCGGCCGAGGCGTCGGAGGCGTCGGAAGCCGCCGGTGACGACGACGCCACCGTCGCCGAGGGCGCCGTCCCCGGCAGCGGCAAGGACGACGACCGCGACTAGAGGGTAGGGGCGGGGCCGGCATCACGTACCCCTACGTGGCGGCCCCACCCTGGAGCACAAGGACCCGAATCCGTGTACCCCGGTTTCGAGCGGTCATCGACCACCCGATCCGCCGGCCCCTGTGGGAACGGTCACGGTCGCAGTCGGCCAGACCGCACCGAACCGGGTCACACCCCGCCCGACAAGACCCCGAACAGTGCGACGAACGCACCCGCCCCGACCGCAGCCAGCACCGTCGCCACCACGCGCTCCCGCAGTCGATCGAGACGCCGGGTCACGACCCAGCTGAGCACCGCGACGCCGATCACGATGCTGATCGTCCAGTACAGCCAGCCCGTCGTCTCGACGACCCGCAGCAGGCCCGAGACGCCGTCGCCGATCATCACGGCCGCGAACACCGCGACCCCCACGGCCCGCAGCAGCCGTCGCTCGGCCCGCCACCACAGCCCGGCGAGTCCGATCACCGGGCCGGCCAGCGTCGCGATGGTGAAGTAGAGGTCGCCCGGCCCGTACGAGTCGGGGAACCCCCGCAGCGTCGACACGACGACGTATCCCTGGAGCAGGGCGTGGAAGACGAGCAGCCCCATTCCCGCCGCGATCCACCAGCGTCGGGCGCTCGCCCACCGGGTGCAGACGACGGTCACCACGAAGGCGAGCAGCGTCCAGCCGCTGTTCGAGTTGGCGAACGACCTGAGCCCGTCGGGCAGGTGCTGCTGCCCGAACGAGGTCGCACCGCCGAGCAGCAGCCCCACGACGACGGCGACCGCCCACCAGGCGAGTGCGGATCCGACGGTTCTCCTCATGAGGTCAGCATGACCGTCGATGGCCGCGCCGACGAGCCCGCGAGCGACGGATCACTCTCTAGACGGCCGATGTCCTCCTCGAGAACGACCCCGCCTCGAGCGCCCGCACCAGCATCGCGACGTCGCGTCCGAAGGGCCGGTCGACCACACCGGGCGGCAGCAGCGCATCCGCGGTCGCGAGCTCGTCGTCGAGCGGCGTCACAGCAGCACCGGCACCCGAACCCCCACTCGCACCAGCACCGGCCCCCGCACCAGCACCCGCCAGCATCCCGCGCAACCGCCGCGCGTGCAGCACCGCGAGCAGCTCGCACGCCGCGACGTCGGTCGCCCCGTCGAGCGCCCCCGCCAGCAGCTCGGCGGCCTCGAGCGAGAACGACTGGGCGTCCTCCTGTCCGAGCGACGTCTCGATGATGCCCAGCGACGCGGGTCGGGCGGCCGTCAGCAGCCCGTGCACCGTGCCCACCGCGCGCTTGTGCACCGTCACCATGCCGGCCTGGACACCCGGTGCCGACGACAGCTGCCGCGGCAACCCCGACACCGCCCCGTCGAGCAGCCGGTGCAGCCGAGCGGCGCCCAGCTCGGCCAGATGCAGCACCGCCAAACGGACCGCGTCGAGCGATGCCGCGAGGTCGAAGCCGTCGAACCCTGCCGTGCCCACGAACGCGCCGTCGAGTCGCGCAGGCGAGTCCGTCACGCCGTCGAGGGCCCGCAGCACCGCCGCGTCGAGCGCCTCGAGCACCCTGGCGAGATGCGCCAGAGCCGGGCCGCTCACCCGGAACGACACCGGCGACTGCAACGCCGCCGACTCCCGCTCGGGCCCCAGCAGCCCGTCGAGCCGCCTCAGCACGGCCGCGAGCGCGTCGTCCGCCCGAGCCGTCGACACCCGGAACGGATCGCGGTTCGCCCCGACCAGCTCGAGCTCCGCCGCGAGCACGGCGAGCGCCTGGTCGGCGACCCGCCGTGCGCGGTCGGCCAGCACGATCGCGCGCGCGGTCGTGACGGGCACGCCCTCGATCAGGGCCACACCCTCTTTCGGGCCGAGGAGGTGCGGGTCGAGTCCCGACGCGACCAGCGCCTCCTGGGCGGGCACCACCGCGCCCTCCGCCGTCAGCAGCTCGCCGGTGGCGGCACCCGTCGCGGCGGCGCCGAGGTGTGCGAGCGGCACGATCTCGCCGGCGGTGCCGAGTCGCGTGGCCGGGACGGCGGGCACGAGGTCGAGCCGCAGCACGTCGACCAGCCGCAGGCAGAGGGCCGACGAGACCCCCGCGTCGCCCGACAGGAACGTCCGGAGGCGCACCGCGATCGACGCCCGCACCTCGCGTCGAGCGAGCCAGGGCTCCGATCCCGTGGCGCGCGCGATCAGGAGGCGCGCCTGGTGACCGGCCCGCGCCTCCTCGTCCAGGGCGATGGTGCTGGCGGCGCCCATGCCGGTGGTGACTCCGTAGACGGGACCGCCAGCGTCGAGGGCGGCGAGGGTCTCGGCGCGCGCGGCGTCGAGCTCGGCCACGAGACGGTCGGTGAGGCGCAGCTCGCGGCCGTCGGCCACCTCGAGGACGGCGGCGGCGTCGAGATCGGTCGGCCGGTCGACGACCAGCGGTCCGAGCGGTGCACGCGGTTCGAGCGGTGCACGCGGTCCGACCGATCGACGCGGTTCGAGCGGTGCGGCCGATGCGAGCGGTTCCGCAGCCACGTCAGCGGTACCGCAGCATCGTGCCGACCTCGGCCTCTTCGGCGGTGCGCAGCACGAGGTGCGCGAGCGCGACGTCGAGGATCGACAGGCCGCGGTGCCAGAAGAGGATCCGCTCGTCGGCGGACTCGCGCCCGGCCTTCGCGCCCGAGGCGATCTCGCCGAGCTGCGCCCAGAGCGTCTCGGGGCTGAGCAGCCCGGTGTCGACGTGGTGCCGCAGGGCGCCGAACCGGCCCGACCGGGACTCGGCCCAGTCGTCGACCACGACCTTGTCGATCACGTCGAGCAGTTCGGGCTCGACAGCGCTGACCGTGCCGTAGGGCACCACGAACGCGCCGGGTCGGATGTGCTCGCGCCGGAGGAGCGGCGCGGGTTCGGTCAGCCGCGTCGCCTCGACGATGATGTCGGCCCCGTCGAACGCCTCGTCGGCGGTCTCGACGACGACCACGGGCGTGTCGGTCACGGCACGCAGCTGCTCGCCGAACGCCTCGCGCGACTCGACGCGGCGGCTCGTGACCCGGATCTCGTCGAGGTCGAAGAGCCCGTCGAGCATGGTGACGTTCGAGAACGCGGTGCCGCGGGCTCCGGCGTGGGCCAGCACCTTCGAATCGGGGCGGGCGAGGTACCGGGCGCCGACGGCCGTCATCGCCCCGGTGCGGGCTTCGGTGACGAACGTGGCGTCCATCACGGCGAGCGGCGTGC
>NZ_CEEDMT010000030.1:0-23294 GCF_979256015.1 Frigoribacterium sp. AC759
CCCCGACCCCCACCCCGTCGGGTGAACCGACCCCGCGCGCCGCCACGGCCGCGCCCGTCGACGCCGATCTGCCGGCGCCGTCGGTGGCGTCCGTCCCGGCCGGCACGGTCGTGACCGAAGGCGATGTGCGTTCTCCGCTCGGCAGCGTCGCGTACCACTACCGGGTGGTCGCCGACGGCTCGAACGGCTACGACGTCCAGTACTCGGGCTTCACGTCGACGCTGCCCGTGCCGGTGTCCGCGACGCTCATCGACATCGCGCCCTCGGTGGGCGACGGGCTGACCTCGTACGGAGTCGGCTCGGTGCTGCTGGGCGGGCCGACGAGCGCGCCGACGTCGGGGGGCACGACCCTCGGCACCAGCCAGCCGTCGTACCTCGGCACGATCGTGACCTACTCGTCGGCTCCGTCGGCGGACGGCGTCCCGCTCGAGATCGGGCCCGACAAGGTGCTGGCCGTGCAGTCCGTCGCCTGGAGCATCCCGCCGCGCGAGACCAACATCGCCCCCGCCGACTCGGGCCCCGCGTCGCTCGCGGCCGGCACGGTCACCTCGACGACCGACGCCGGAGCGCCCCGCAGGTACCTCGTCTCCCCGAACGACACCACCGACGCGGTCGCCGCCCGGTTCGGCATCTCGGTCGCGGCGCTGATCTACCTGAACGCCGGGCTGCAGGTGCTCGACGACGAGCAGCGTCTGTTCGAGGGCACGACGCTGAATCTCGATCCCGCGAGCGTCTGACCGGCCCGCGCCGCGCCTCCTCGGCTCCAGTGACCGGCCTGCTCCGCACGGCAGGAGGCGCGGGTCAGCCGGTCGCGACCGCCGGCTCCGCGTCGAAGCGGGCACCCTCGGGCCGCGGGGGCGTCAGCACGAAGATCAGGAAGGCAAGCCAGCCGACGAACGGCACGAACAGGATGAACGCCCACAGCCCGCTGCGGTTCGCATCGTGCAGACGCCGCCAGGTGATGGCGAGGGTCGGCACGGCCGTCGCGAGGTAGATCGCGAGGAGGATCGCGTTCGGCGCGGTCGAGAACGACTGCCCGTCGACCTCGCTCCAGTCGCCGGTCAGCACACCCGTGACACCCTGGATCGCGAACGGCAGCGCGAACTGCACCAGCGCCACCCACCAGTACTCGGCCCGCCCCGCCCGACCCGAGAAGGTCGCGTACTTAACGACGAACCGGCGCATGGCCTCGACGAACGACGCTCGGTAGTACGGCTGGTCGATCGGCCGACGGTCGCGGTCGCGGTCGCGGTCGCTGGGGGCGGAGGCGATGGTCACGGTCTCATCGTAGGCGGCGAGTCGGCGGCGGAAGCGTTATCCACAGGGCTCGGACGCGGCGACCCCCGCCCCCTAGGCTGAGCGAAACGACCGCGTACCGAGGGGACCGCTCATGACCGACAACACGCCCAACGACCCGAACCAGCCGGGCTACCAGAACCCGCAGGGCCAGCCCGGCTACCCGCCCCAGGGAGGCGCGCAGCAGCCCTACGGATCGGCTCCCCAGGCGTACACGCCCGGCTCGAACGAGACCACGGGCGGCAGCAAGCCCCCGTCGAAGGGCATGGCCATCGCCGGCTTCGTCCTCTCGTTCTTCGGTCTGCTCGCCATCGTGGGTCTGATCCTGAACATCATCTCGTTCCGCCGGTTCGGGCGTGCGGGTCAGCCGCGCGGCCTCTCGCTGGCCGGCATCATCATCTCGATCGTGGTCATCATCATCACGGTCATCGGCATCATCGTGCTCATCGCCGGCGCCACCGTCCTGCTGCAGCAGTGCGCGGACCTCGGTCCCGGCACGCACGTGGTCGACGGCGTCACCTACACCTGCAACTGAGCTTCACCCCCACCGCACCAGCCCGACGGGCCGGTGCCGCACCCCGGGTCATCGGCCCGCCGGAGCGGCGCCGGCCCGTCGCCGCGTCCGGCGCCGCCGCCGCGCGCGCAGCGCGCCCAAACGAAGTGACGCGAAGCGGGCGATTCAGCGCCCCGAGCCCCCGCTTCGAGTCACCTCGTTCAGAGCCGGCGGCGCGGCCCGCACCTCGGCCACACGAGGTGACGCAAAAGGGGCGGTTCGGGGGCCCGAGGCCCCGGTTTGAGGCACTTCGTTCAGAGCCGGCGGAGCGGCTCGCACCCCGGCCACACGAAGTGACGCAAAAGGGGCGGTCTGGCGGCTTGAGGCGACGGTTTGCGGCACTTCGTTCGGAGGCGGCGGAGCGGCCCGAAGCCCGGCCACACGAAGTGACGCAAAAGGGGCGGTTCGGCGGGCTGAGGCGCCGGTTTGAGGCACTTCGTTCGGAGCCGACGGCGGGGCGCCCGCAGCGCCCGCAGCTCGGCCACACGAAGTGACGCAGAAGGGGCCGTGCCGCGGCCCGAGGCGACGGTTCGGGGCACCTCGTTCGGGGCGGGCGGGAGCGGCGAGCGCCTCGACGTCGAACGACCGGGGTCGCGCCGGCGAGTGAGGTTAGGCTAACCTAATCGCTTGTGACCCCCCATCTGCCGACCGGCGCCGCCCTCGTGGCCGACGGCGTCTCGATCGCCTACGACGGCGTCGACGTCGTCCACGACGCCCGACTCGAGCTCCGCCCCGGATGCGTCACCGCGCTGATCGGGCCGAACGGCAGCGGGAAGTCGACGCTCCTGCGGACCCTCGCGCGCCTCCAGCAGTCGCGGCTCGGCTCGCTCGCCCTCGCCGACGGCGTCGACACCCGGCCCGCCGACCACCAGCCCGCCGCCACCCGGTCCGCCGACCACAGCGACGCCGACCACCAGCCCCTCGACGCCCTCGCGCTCTCGCCCCGCGACTTCGCCCGTCGCGTCGCCATGCTCACGCAGGGCCGCCCCACCCCGAGCGGTCTGACCGTGCGCGACGTCGTCGAGTTCGGCCGCTACCCGCACCGCGGCCGCTGGGGTCGGGGCGATGCCGGCGGCTCGTCCGCCGTCGACCGCGCCCTCGACCTGACGGGTGTCGCCGCCCTCGCCGACCGCGGGGTCGACCAGCTCTCGGGCGGGCAGCTGCAGCGGGTCTGGCTGGCCAGCTGCCTCGCACAGGACACCGGCGTGCTGCTGCTCGACGAGCCCACCACGTACCTCGACCTCCGCTATCAGGTCGAGCTGCTCGACCTGGTGCGCGAGCTGGCCGACGACCGTCGCATCGCCGTCGGAGTCGTGCTGCACGACCTCGACCAGGCGGCCGCTCTCGCCGATCGCATCGTCGTGCTCAGCGAGGGCCGCGTCGTCGCGGAGGGCGAGCCAGCGGCCGTGCTGACACCGCACCTCCTGAGCGAGGTCTGGGGCATCCGCATCGACGTCGACACCGACCCCACCACCGGCCACCTGCGCACCCGCGCGATCGGCCGTCACCACACCAGAACCGAGAGGCTCCACCCGTGAACACCAGACGACGACTCCTGACGGCCGCGGCCGTCGCCGCCGCCGCAGCCCTCACCCTCGCAGGGTGCGGCACCACCGAGACGACCGACGCCGGTGCGACCGCCGAGAGCGGCGAGCAGATCACGCTGACCGACGCGACCGGCACCGAGATCACGCTCGACGGCCCGGCGACGAAGGTCGTCGGCACCGAGTGGAACGTCGTCGAGGACCTCGTCGCGCTCGGCGTCGACCCGGTCGGCGTGGCCGACGTGCCCGGCTACGAGGCCTGGGGCTCCGCGGTGCCGCTGACGAACGAGCCCACCGACATCGGCACGCGCGGCGAGCCGAGCCTCGACACCGTCGCCTCGCTCGCGCCCGATCTGATCGTCGCGACCACCGATCTGCCCGCCGACGCCGTGACGCAGCTGCGTGAGATCGCGCCCGTGCTGCAGATCACCTCGGCCGACGCCTCGCGCCAGATCGAGAACTCGACCGACAACCTGGACCTGATCGCGAAGGCCACCGGCACCGAAGACCAGGCGACCGAGGTCAAGGACGCCTTCACCGACGCGCTGGCCGAGGGCAAGAAAGCCATCGCGGACGCCGGGCTCGAGGGCACGAACGTGGCCTTCGCCGACGGCTACGTCGACGCCGGCCAGGTCGGGATCCGCCCGTACGCCGCCGGGTCGCTCGTCGGCGACGTCACCGAAGAGCTCGGTCTCGCCAACGGCTGGACGGTCGAGGGCGACCCCGCCTACGGTCTCGCCTCGACCGACGTCGAGGGGCTCACGCAGCTGCCCGACGACACGCAGTTCCTGTACATCACGAACGAGGTCGACGGCGACGACCCCTTCGCCGACGTGTTGGGCGACAACGCCGTGTGGAAGTCGCTGCCCTTCGTCGAGTCGGGCGACGTGCACCGCCTGCCCGACGGCATCTGGATGTTCGGCGGCCCGGCCGCGATGACGGGCTACATCGACGCCGCCGTCGCCGCGCTGACCGACTGACGCCCGACCGACCGACGCCTGACGCACCGAGCGACGCCACGACCGTGACCGCGACCGTCATCCCCACCGATCCCGTCCCGCCGACCCGGCAGGGGCGACCCGAGCGAGCCGAGGAGGCGCGGGTCGCCGCGCCCCGCCGGCTCACCCCTCGATCGGTCGGGGTGACGGTCGCGCTGGTCGCCGTCGTCGTGCTCCTCGCCCTCGTCGACATCACGCAGGGCACCGCCGACGTCGGGCCCCGGCAGGTGTGGCAGGCCCTGACCGGGACGGCGACGGCGGGCGACGCGTCCGTGGTGGTGGCGTCGCGCCTCCCTCGGATGGTCGCCGGTCTCGTCGTCGGAGTCGCCCTCGGGGCCGCGGGCGCCGCGCTGCAGCAGATCAGCCGCAACGTGCTGGCCTCGCCCGACACCCTCGCGGTGAACGCCGGAGCCTCCGCGGCCCTCGCCGTGGCCGCGGTCACCGGTCTGACGCTGCCGCTGCTGGCCTCGTCGGGCGTCGCGTTCGTCGGCGGTCTGATCGCCGCGGCGGTCGTGCTCGCCCTGTCGGGACTCGGCTCGGGCACCGTGCGGCTGGTGCTCGCCGGCAGCGCGCTGGCGCTCGGGCTCGCCTCGGTCACGAGCTCGCTGCTGCTGCTGTTCCCGCAGCAGACCGTCGGCCTCTACCAGTGGGGGCAGGGCAGCATCTCGCAGAACGGCTTCGCCGGCGTGGTGCAGCTGACCCCGATCGTCGTGGTCGGGCTCGCCGTGCTGCTGCTCGCCTCGACCCGCATCGACGCCCTGGCCCTCGGCGACGACGCGGCCCGCAGCGTCGGGGTCGACGTGCGCACGACCCGCGTCGTGACGGTGCTCGCCGCCGTGCTGCTGTCGGCGGCGGCCGTGACCCTGACCGGTCCGATCGGGTTCGTCGGGCTCTGCGCACCCGCCCTCGTGCGGCTGATGCGGCGCCTGGTGCCCGCCGTGCGGCGCTCGCTCGTGCTCATGCCGCTCGCCGGGCTGACCGGCGCCGGGCTCGTGCTCGGCGCCGACGTGCTGCTGCGGGTGCTGGTTGGGGCCGAGGCCTCGGTGCAGGTGCCGACCGGGGTCGTCACCTCGCTGCTCGGAGCCGTCTTCCTGGTCGTGCTCGCCTTCAGGGCCCGCGACCACGGCGGGGCGACGCCGGTCGAGCGGCACCCCATCGTGTCGCGCACCCGCTACGTCGCGACCCTCGTCGTCGTCGCGGCGGTGCTGGTCGGCGTCGTCGTCGCGTCGGTGCTGCTCGGCGACGCGAAGCTGCTGCTCGGCGACGTCGTCAACTGGATCGCGGGCCGCTCGGGGCCGGTCGTCAGCTACGTGCTCGACACCCGGGTGCCGCGCGTCGTCGCGGCCGTCACGGCGGGCGCCGCGCTCGCCCTCGCGGGCACCCTCGTGCAGGGCGCCACCCGCAACCCGCTGGCCGAGCCGGGCATCGTCGGCGTGACCGGCGGCGCGGGGCTCGGTGCCGTGCTGTTCGTCACCACCGTGCCCGCGGCGTCGGGCTGGGGCATCGCCGGGGCGGCCTTCGTCGGCGCGGTGCTCGCCTCGCTGATCGTCTTCGGCCTCGCCGCGCGCAGCGGCTTCGCCCAGAACCGACTCGTGCTGATCGGCATCGGCGTCGCGACCGCGACGACCGCCGCGATCAGCCTGCTCATCGTGCTCACCGACCCGTTCAATGGGGCGAAGGCGCTCACCTGGCTGTCGGGCTCGACCTACGGCCGCTCGCTCGCCGACTCGGCGCCGGTCGCGCTGGCACTGGTGCTGGCGGTCGTCGTGGTGGTCGCACAGCGTCGCCGACTCGACCTCGTGGGGGTGGACGACGACACGCCGCGCCTCCTCGGGGTCTCGCTCTCGCGCTCGCGCCTGGTCTTCCTGGCCCTGGCCGTGGTGCTGACGGCGACGGCCGTGGCGGCGGTCGGCGTGGTCGGGTTCGTGGGGCTCGTCGCGCCGCACGCGGCCCGGGCGCTGGTCGGCAGGAGGCACGCCAGGGTCGTGCCCGTCGCCGTGCTGCTCGGAGCCGTGCTCGTGGGCCTGGCCGACGTGCTCGGACGCACCGCGATCGCACCCGCGCAGCTCGGCGCGGGGCTGCTGACCGCCGTGATCGGGACGCCGTACTTCGTCTGGCTGCTCTGGCGCGGTCGCCGCTAGGGCGCGGGGCGCGGGGCGCGGGCGCGGCACCGCGTCGCACCGCCCCGCGCGCCCGGCCACCTCCGCGACACCTGTCGTCTCACTGCCGGTCACGCGCTCTCATTACGGTGCCGGAGGCCCGCTCGGGCCCACCCCGCACCGGACGAGAGGCACGATTATCACCACCGCGACCCCCCGACGAACCCCGCGACCAGGCCTCGCTCCCCGCCGACGCATCACGTCCCTCCTCGCCGCCGGAACCGGCCTCGGCATCGTCCTCTCCGGCTTCGGCGCGCTCTCCGCATCGGCGGCCACGCCCTTCGACCCGGCCGAGCTGAGCTACCCGTACCCCTCGAACGCCACGTACGACTACGTGCCGATCATCGACCGGTTCACGCAGCTGCGGGCCGACCGCCCCGACATCATCGCGCTGAACGACGCGATGACCGTGACGATCAACCAGAATGCGACCGCCGAGCAGGTCGACCGCGCCATCGTCGACCAGTACGACGACATGTCCGTGTCGATGGCCGACGGACTCGGCGAGAACCTGGGTGCGATCTACCGCGACGCGCGTCTGGCGGGCGAGCTGCCCAAGACCGAGGCGCTGCTGGCGAAGAGCGGCGGGCTGGTCGGCTACTACTCGTCGTCGAACCCCGCGAAGGAGCACTTCGACTGGGACCGCCCCTACATCCGGTTCCCCGAGCTGCTGACCTACCGCGACAAGCCGGGCGGCGACGCGTGGGCCTCCACGTCGGGCGCCTACCCGAGCGGGCACACCTCGCAGGCGTACTGGCAGGGCACCTCGCTCGCCACGATGCTGCCGGAGCTCGCGCCGCAGATCCTGGCCCGCACCTCCGAGGCGGGGAACAACCGCATCGTGATGGCCGCGCACTACCCGCTCGACGTGATGAGCGGTCGCATGATGGGTCAGCACATCGTCGAGCGCCGGTGGTCGGACCCCGAGTTCCGCACCCTGTTCGAGCAGGCGAGCACCGAGCTGCACCAGGTGCTCGAGGCGGGCTGCGGCGCGCCCCTCGCCGAGTGCATCGCCGCCGACACCCCGTACCTGAGCGACGAGGAGGCGCTGGCCGTCTACCGAGACCGCCTCGGCTACGACTTCCCCCTGGTCGGCGCCGCCGGTGAGCCGATCACCGTGCCCGAGAACGCGGAGTCGCTGCTCCTCACGAGCCACCCCGACCTCACCGCCGAGCAGCGTCGCCAGGTGCTCGCGCTGACCGCCGTCGACTCGGGTCGTCCGCTCGACGAGGGCGCCGAGGGCAGCTGGCAGCGGCTCGACCTCGCGGCGGCCATGTCGGCGTCGGTGACGGTCGCGGCCGACGGCACGGTCTCGCTCGTCGACCCGGCCGCGCCGCCGGTCGACCCGGCGCCCGTCGACCCCGCGCCCGTGGACCCGGCTCCGACCGACCCGGCGCCCGTGGACCCGGCTCCGGTCGACCCGGCTCCGGTCGACCCCGCACCCGTCGACCCGGCGCCGACCGACCCGGCCGCGCCCGCGCCCGCGGATCCGACCGACCCGGCCGCGGTGCCCGCCGACGACGAGCAGGACGCCGGGGGCGCGGCGCAGCAGCCCGGACCCGGCACGTCCGCCGGTGACGACGTCGCTCTGGCCGACGACGGGTCGCTCGCCTACACGGGCTCGGAGTCGATCGCGGGCATCGTCGCCGCGGCGCTCGCGCTGGTGGCCGCCGGAGCGGGGCTCATCGTCGTCCGACGCCGACGCCTCCGCCGCCTCCGCTAGCGGCCCCCGGCCACGGTGGTCGGAAGACGCCCTCCGCCACGGCGCGCGAGGGCGTCTTCCGACCACCCTCGGGCGGGGCGGGGCGGCTCGCGCGCGGGCGCGGCGGACTCGGCGGCGACTCAGCCCTGGCGCGCCACCGCGTGCTCGGCCTGCTCGCGGGTCAGGTCGGTGACTCCTCCGCAGTTCGTGCACTGGTTCGAGTACCGCGACGACACCGTGAACAGCGGGATGAAGAACAGCGTGAACTTCGTCGAGAGCTTCTCGACGCGCTGCGGCACGTTCTTGTCGCAGTAGCCGCAGATGAACACGACGGTCACGAGCAGCGAACGGCGGAGGGTCGTGCCGAAGAGGAGGAACATCGCTCGACCGTAGTCCAGCGGCCTCCGCGGACGTCGAGCGGCATCGAGGTGACGCATCAGGGGCCCTCGGCGGCGCGGAGAGCCCCCGACGGGTCACCTCGATGCACGTCGGCCGCGAGGCGAGGCCGGCCGCGTGCACGACGGGTGTTGCACGATCGTGACGACCCGCGCCTCCTCGGCTCGGTAGCGTCGGGGGCATGGGGAAGACGACACGACTTCGACAGGGCGTCATCGGCGGAATCGCGGCCGTGCTGCTGCTGACCGGGTGCACCGCAGGAGGCGCGGGTGACGACTCCGCGACCCCCGGCCCGACAGGCGGTGGCGACTCGACCCCCTCCGCCGGCGCCACGCCGTCGTCGACGCCTGCACCCGACGACTCGGCCGCCTCGCCGGTCACCGAGATCGACCTCGACTGCGCCGCCCTGCTCGACTCGGCCACCGCGAGCGCGCTGCAGCCCGAGTGGACTCCGCGCGACTACTACGCCCGGGCCGATGCCGTGCCCGCCGACTACGCGATCGCGCAGGAGGGCGGCCTGATCTGCACGTGGAACGACGGGGCCGCCTCCGACGGCAAGAACAACCCCGTGCCGGGCAGCGACTACACGGGGCTGCTCGTGCAGGTGCTGCCGCACGCCGCCGAGCAGTACGCGCAGCTGGTCGCCACCTACGGCGAGAAGACCGAACCCGACTGCTACGACAACATGAGCGTCGAGAACCAGGGGACCGCGGGCTGCACGCACGACATGCTGATCGGCGACACCTGGGTCAGCATGCTCGCGACCGGGCTCGTCGTGCCCGAGGGCGGCTCGAACGAGAAGGTCTTCGCGCCGGCCGTGCGCTCGGTCACCGATGCAGTCACCGCGGCCGACGTCTCGGACGACCCCTGGCCGCTCGGCGGGGCTCTGCCCGGCTTCACCTGCAACGCCGACGCCCCGATCGACGGAGCGGCGCTCGGCATCGACGACGAGGTGCAGCTCGTGCTGCCCGGCGGCGGGTACTCGATCTACGCGGCGGCCTGGCAGCGTGCGGCGGCCTCGAACTGCTTCGTGTCGGTCGCCGACGGCGGTGCCGACGCCGCGGTCGACTCGGTGGCCGACGAGAGCCTGCTGGTAGGAGGTGCGTGGGCGCTCGATCAGCGGCTCGAGTTCGGGCACGTCGACGCGTCGTCGGCGGTCGAGGTGCCGGGGCTCGCCTCGGGAGACCGCGCCTACCGCACCTGCGCCGAGACGTGCATCACCGACCTCGTGCTCGGCGACGACTGGGTGCGGCTGACCGTGCACCCGGTCGTGGTGCCCGACGTCGAGGCGGCCAGCGAGGCGCTCGCCGCCGACTACGTCGCCCGCGCAGCCGCGTAGCGCCGGCGCGCGCCCCGCGCGCGCCGCGCCCGCCGCGCGCACCGCGCCCGCCGCGGGCCGCCCCATCGAAGTGACGCGTCAGGGCCCCTCCCGGCCCCCGACGCCCCCTTTCGGGTCACCTCGATCCCCGCGGGCCGCGGAACGCGACCCGGCGCCCATCGAAGTGACGCAAAGGTGGCCCTCCCGGCCCGTGACAGCCCTTTTTGGGTCACCTCGATCGGCACAGGGCGGGCGGCACGGCCCCACGCCCATCGAAGTGACGCGTCGGGGGGCCTGGCGGTGCGCGACGGGCCCTTTCGGGTCACCTCGATCGGCGGGGGCGACGGCCCCCTCGGATCACCTCGAGCCGCGCACGGCCCGCGGTACGCGACCCGACGCCCATCGAAGTGACGCGAAGGTGGCCCTCCCGGCCCGCGACAGCCCCTTTTGGGTCACTTCGATCGAGACGGGGCTGGCGCGGCATGGCCCGGGGCCCATCGAAGTGACGCGTCGGGGGGCTTGGCGGTGCGCGGCGGGCCCTTTCGGGTCACCTCGATCGGGGGGGGGCCGCGCAGCCGCGCAGCGGCGCGGCGCGGGACTCAGCGTCGCGAGAAGACGTGGTCCGGTTCTCGCCCGTCGAGGGCGCCCGTGTAGAACCCGAGAGAGAACGACTCCGCGAAGAAGCCGTCGAAGTCGCGGTACCCGACGGCGAGGAGTCGTCCGTCGACGTCGAGTTCGAGCATGCCCTGCTCCTCGTCGAGCACAGACCAGGTGCCGTCGGTCGAGATCGAGCTCGGCCGCGGGTCCGCGCGGCAGGCCTCGAGCTCGGGGTCGCCGGCCGATCCGCCGCACGCGAGGGCGGCCGGGAGGTCGTGCGCCTCGAACGTGCCGTCCTCCGACAGGACGATCGCCGCGGCCCCGTCGCCTGAGCTCTCGATCCACGTGCCGTGGAGTCGCTCCGCGAAGGCCTCGGCGCTCCGGTCGCCGACGAACGGGGCACCGGCGCAGGCGCTCAGCACCATCGAGGTCGACGCGATCATGAGCACCGCCAGGGCCCTGCTGCGACTCGGCACCTGATCCGCCCCTCCCCCGGGACTCCTCGGCGACACGATGCACCGGTCACCGGCGACAGTGCCGCGACCCCACCGAGGAGGCGCGCTACAGGAATCGGAGCGAGTGACGGGAATCGAACCCGCGCTACCAGCTTGGGAAGCTGGAGTTCTACCATTGAACTACACTCGCGCGCCGCGTCGGACGCGGACCAGTCCACTATAGCGACCCGCGCCTCCTCGGCCGCTCACGACCCCTGCGGTCAGAGGCCGCCGACGCCGACGATGCGGAGGTCGAGCGAGGGCTCGACGAGTTCGGACTCGACGGCGAGACGCCCCAGGAGGCGCTCGGCGACATCGCGCGCGACCCGCGGCCCGGCGGCCTCGTCGCTCACGGCGATGTCGAGTGTGATCCGGGTCTCGGCCTTCGTGACGACGATCCCCACGATCGGAGCCGAGGGCCCCGTCACCGTCGCCACAGCACCCGAGCCGTCCACGACATCTGCCGCACCAGCGGCTCCAGCGCCACCCGCCGCACCCGCGGCACCGGCATCCGCCCCACCGCCGAGCCCCGTGCCTCCGCCGACCACGCTCGTCAGTCCGTCGACCGCGCGCCGCACGACCGTGCCGAACCCCGGGCGGGCCTGGACGCGCACGACGCCCGGTGTGCCCGCGGCGAGCGCCCCGAGCTCGGTCGCGAGCTGTGAGAGTCGGCTGTCGTCCATCACAGGCCTCCGTCGGCTTCGTCGTCGAGCTGGTGCACGTCGCGCACCGTCACATCGACACTCTCGACCACGAGCTCGGTCTGCTGCAAGAGGTGTCGGGCGACGGCGTCGCGGACCTCGTCGGCGAGCGGCTGCACGGCCACGCCGTAGAGGGCGCTGATGGCGACGTCGACCGTCACGATCGCGTCGGGCTGCGCGACGTCGCCCACGATGGCGCACGAGATCACGAGCGCCCCGTCGACCGAGTCGCCCGCCTCGCGGATCAGCCCGCGGACGGCCCCCTCGGTGATGTGCAGCGTCGTCCGCTCGTGGGTCGACGTGAGCGGGATCTCGCGGCCAGAGCGCGACTCGAGTCGCACGCGGCTCATGACGTCGGCGATCCACGAGGGCGCCGGGGCGGGGGTCGCGGCGACCTCGTCGGTCAGCAGCTGGGCCGAGATGCCGCGCAGCCGCTGCAGTGCGTTGAGCTGGGCGAGCGCCGACGGGTCGTCCTCGATGAGGGGGTCGTAGGGCTGCCGGCCCTCGTCGAGGTAGTCGGCGATCCGTTCGATGCTCACGCCGTCGTCGGGGGCGGCGTCAACGGCCGCGTCGAGCTCGGCCTCGGCGTCGGCTGCGGTCACCGCGTCGCCGGCCGCGGTCGCGTGCTCGGGGTCGAGTCCGTGCGCGATCGCGTCGGCGGTCGTCTCGGCGCCGGTGGGCGACGGGGTCGCATCGGCGGTCGTCTCGGCGCCGGTGGGCGACGGGGTCGCGTCAGCGGCCCCCGAGGAGGCGCGGGTCGGCCCGCTCTCGTCGCCGTCGTACCCGGAGGAGCGGGTCGGGTCGTCGCTCATCGCCAGGCCTCCATCTCTCGGGTCAGTGTCTCTCGGGCCCGGGCCAGGAGGCCTCGGACGGCGGTCACGGTCGTGCCGGTGGTCTCGGCGATGTCGGCGTACGACTCGCCTCCGACCTCGCGGAGCGTCCAGACCTGGCGTTGGCTCTCGGGCAGTCGTCGCAGCGCCGAACGGAGACCCGACATGGCGTCGCCGGTGACGACCGCGCGCTCGGGGTCGTCGCGGCCGCCGGGCTCGCTCGGCAGCTCCAGCTCGTCGACGTCGCTCGCCGGACGCCGCGAGCGCACCAGGTCGAACGACTTGCGCGACACGATCCGCATCATCCAGCCGCGCACGGCGGCCGGCTCGCTGAGGGTCGGCAGCTCGCGCCAGATCGCGATCGAGGCCTCCTGCACGGCGTCGTTCGCATCGGCGCGCGAACTCGTGAGACGGGTCGCGTAGGCGGTCATCAGACCGAGGTGCCGGCGGAGCAGCTGCTCGAAGGCCCTCTCATCTCCCTCCGCGGCACGCGACGCGAGCACCGCGTCGGACGCTTCGGACAGGTCGACCGCCACCGCGCCTCCTCGGCTGGATCCGATCGGGGCGCATCGCTGTGACCCGACCTCCGGTGCTCCGGTAGAACGGAGCGGAACAGAGTGCCGACGGACACCGTGACGATTCGGTCGCGGCATGCGTCTCGTAGACGACTAAACCACGAACGACTCCACCGCACATCCGACAGACAGGATCCGATCATGACCGACACGACTCCCCCCACCGTCACCCCCGCAGCGAGCGCCGCCGCGAGCACCCCCGTCGCGGGCACCGCTGCGGCGACCGGCACGGCGCGCGCGACCGGGCGCACCGTCATCGCCGACACCGTCATCTCGAAGGTGGCCGGCATCGCCGCCCGCGCGGTGCCCGGCGTCCACGCGCTCGGCGGCGGCGCCGCACGCGCGTTCGGTGCGATCCGCGACGTGGTCGGCAGCCAGGACCTCGCCCAGGGCGTCCGCGTCGAGGTCGGCGAGACCCAGGTCGCGGCCGACGTGTCGATCGTCGTCGAGTACCCGCTGCCCATGAGCCGGATCGCCGACGACGTGCGCGCCAGCGTCGCCGACGCGATCGAGCAGCTCGTGGGCATGCAGGTCGCCGAGGTGAACGTCGCCGTCGTCGACGTGCACATCGCCGGGGTCGACGACGACGAGGGGTCCGCACCCGTCGCGACCCGCGTCGTCTAGCGGGCGGCGGCAGCCGGGCGTCCGGGCGGCCGGGCGGCCCGGGCGGCCAGCGGCCTCAGCGCACGGCGAGCAGGATCTTGCCGCTGTGCCCGCCCGACTCCATGCGCTCGTGCGCGGCCGCGGCGAACTCGAGAGGGAACACGCTGTCGAGCACCGGGCGCACGTCGCCCCGCTCGACGAGCGGCCAGACGTGCTCGCGCACCTGCGCCATGATCTCTCGGCGCTCCTCGAGGGGGCGGGCGCGCAGGGTGGTGCCCCAGATGCGGGCGCGCTTGGCCATCAGGCGGCCGACGTCGATGGTGGCGTCGCGGCCGCCCTGAGCGGCGATCACCATGATGCGACCCCCGACGGCGAGCGCGTCGACGTCGCGGGCGAGGTAGTCGCCGCCGACGAGGTCGAGGATCACGTCGACGCCCCGGCCGCCGGTGAGCTCGTGCACGACCTCGACGAAGTCGTCGCTCTTGTAGTCGATGCCGCGGTCGGCGCCGAGCTGCTCGCAGAACTCGACCTTGGCCGGGGTGCCGGCGGTGGCGTACACGGTCGAGCCGAGGGCCTTGGCGAGCTGGATCGCGATCGACCCGACCCCGCTCGATCCACCGTGCACGAGCAGGGTCTCGCCCGGCTGCAGCTGCGCGTTCATGAACACGTTCGACCAGACGGTCGCGACCGCCTCGGGCAGACCGGCCGACTCGACGAAGTCCATGCCCTTCAGGTACGGCAGCAGCAGCCCCGCGTCGACCGACACGCGGTCGGCGTAGCCCCCGCCGGGCAGCAGGGCCACGACGTGGTCGCCCAAGGAGGCGCTGGTCACCTCGCTGCCGACGGCCACCACCGTGCCGCTCACCTCGAGCCCCGGCCACTCGGGCGCTCCGGCCGGAGACGGGTAGTGCCCCTCGCGCTGGTTCACGTCGGCGCGGTTGACGCCGGCGGCCGCGACGTCGATGACGACCTCGTGCGCTCCGGCGACGGGCTCGGGCACCTCGCTGACGATCAGGGCACGGGGCCCTCCGGGCACGGGGACGGTGACAGCACGCATGCGTCCATCCTCCTCCAACCGGGCCGACCGGGCCTCCCCGCGGTGCCGAGCGCACCTCCTGCCGGGCTGACCGGGCCTCCCCGCGGGCCTGACTAGGCTGGCCGCGTGCTGCTCTCCGACCACGACATCAAGCTCGAACTCGACGCGGGCCGCATCGGCCTCGACCCCTACGACCCGGCGCTGATCCAGCCGTCGAGCATCGACGTGCGGCTCGACCGGCTGTTCCGCCTGTTCGACAACCACAAGTACCCCTTCATCGACCCCGCCGTCGAGCAGCCCGAGCTGACCCGGCTGGTCGAGACGAAGGCCGACGAGCCGTTCATCCTGCACCCGGGCGAGTTCGTGCTCGGCAGCACCTACGAGCTGGTCAGCCTGCCCGACGACGTCGCCGCGCGACTCGAGGGCAAGAGCTCGCTGGGGCGTCTCGGGCTGCTGACGCACTCGACGGCCGGGTTCATCGACCCCGGGTTCAGCGGTCACGTGACGCTCGAGCTGTCGAACGTCGCGACGCTGCCGATCAAGCTCTGGCCCGGCATGAAGATCGGGCAGCTGTGCTTCTTCTGGCTCAGCTCGCCGGCCGACCACCCCTACGGCTCGAGCGAGTACGGCTCGCGGTACCAGGGTCAGCGCGGGCCGACGGCGAGCCGATCGGCGCAGTCGTTCGTGCACACCGACGTCAGCCGCTAGCCCCGCGGCGCCGCGTCGCGTCGCCACGGCCGCGCCAGTTCGGTCGATGAGTCACGACACGCCGCGGCACCCCGAGGAGGCGCGGCGCGTCGTGACTCATCGACTTCGGTAGCGAGACCCCCGGGCCCGGCACAGAGCATGAGAAGGGGGTGCGGGGAGAAACCCGACATCTCAACCCGCACCCCGTGACTCGCGATCCTGAACCGGTCATCGCGAGGCATCAACATCCTGTAACGAATACTCACTTTTGTGAGCGTCCTGGACGAAGAACGAAGGATCAGGACGCCGCGCGAAGGTCAATCCCTTGCACGCTCGCACCTCGCACCCGTGTCGACCCGCGCCTCCTGAGCCCGGCGGCCGCAGCCGTGGTGGCGGCAGCGGCCGCAGCCGTGGCGGCGACTCGTCGTGCGTCAGGACTCGAGGGTCTCGCGCGGCGAGCGGCCGTACGCCTCGAGGTGGAGCGCCGAGAAGCGGCCCGCGTGGGCGAAACCCCAGTTCGCTGCGATGCCCGCGACGGTGTGCCCGAGGGTGGGGTCGCTCGCCAGCAGCTCGTCGTGGGCGCCGCGCAATCGAGCCTTCCGCAGCTCGGCCATGGGGGTCGAGTCGAGGTGCTTGCGGAACGCGAGCTGCAGCCCGCGCGGGGTCAGCCGGGCGGCCTCGGCGATCTCGGCGACGCCGATGTCGTCGTGCGCGTGCTCGGCCATGAACGTCATCGCGCGGCGCACGGTCGAGGGCAGCAGGGGCCCTTCGCTCCGCTCGTCGAGCCCGACGGCGGTGGTCGAGAACCCCTCGACGAAGGCGGCGACCACGGTGCGGAACGCGGCCGACCGCACGAGCTGACTCGCCATCGCCGCGTCGTTGCCGACCAGCTGCCGCAGGTGTCCCGACACCGACCGCCAGTGCTTCTGGTGCGCGGGCGAGACGGGGTTCATCGAGGTGAGGTGCAGTCCGCGCGGGGCGGTGAGACCGAGCAGGGCGAGCTCCTTCTCGACCGCCTCGCGATCGAGCATGATCTGCGACAGCTCGAGGTGCTCCCACCGGGTGTCCTTGACGCGACTGCTCGAGAAGGCGACGGTCTGGCCCGTCGTGCCGCGCACCTCCTCGACTCCGTCCGAGACGGTCACCCGACCCGCGACGACGGTCGCGATGCTGAAGTACGGGATCGGGTCGCTGAGGGTCCGCAGGACTCCGCCGTACTCGAGGTGACCGACGGCGAAGCGGGACTCGCCGGTGACCGATCGGCGGAACCGGAAGTCGTCGGAGACGGTGGCGTCGAGCGACTGCAGACGGTAGACGCGGTGCAGGATCTCGTGTGCGACGGCGCGGTCGGTCGTCTCGATGCTGCGGACGCGCGGGTCCGCGAAGGGATTCGGTGACATCGGTGTCGGCCCGGGTCGGGTGGTGGCCGCAGCGAACGGGGTCCGGGTTCGCGTGAGCTCGTCGACCTGATCCGTCGACTGGGGAAGGCTACCGCGGAAACCCGTGCGACAGCAGGCTCGGCGCGGGTGGGATCCCGAGCCGCGGGACGGGGCGTAGCGTCGCCGACATGGACTACAGAACTCTGGGAAACAGCGGCGCCTCCGTGTCGGAGCTGACACTCGGCACCATGACCTTCGGCGCCGAAGCCGACGAGACCACCTCCTTCGCCCTGCTCGACGCCTTCGTCGCGGCGGGCGGCACCCTGGTCGACACCGCCGACGTGTACAGCGCGGGCGTGTCGGAGGAGATCATCGGGCGCTGGCTCGCGAAGCACCCGACCGAGGAGGCGCAGGTCGTGCTCGCGACGAAGGGGCGGTTCCCGATGGGGGCCGGCCCGAACGACGTCGGGCTGTCGCGCCGTCACCTCGCGACCGCCCTCGACGCCTCCCTCACCCGACTCGGCGTCGAGCACGTCGACCTCTACCAGATGCACGCGTGGGACCACCTGACGCCGATCGACGAGACCCTGCGGTTCCTGGACGACGCCGTCAGCGCGGGCAAGATCGGCTACTACGGCTTCTCGAACTACCTCGGCTGGCAGGTGAGCAAGGCCGTCGGTCGCGCCGCGGCCCTCGGCTTCACGCCGCCCGTGACCCTGCAGCCGCAGTACAACCTGCTCGTGCGCGACATCGAGCACGAGATCGTGCCGGCCTCGCTCGACGCCGGCATCGGCCTGCTGCCGTGGTCGCCCCTGGCGGGCGGCTGGCTGAGCGGCAAGTACACCCGCGACCAGGCCCCGACCGGAGCCACCCGCCTCGGCGAGGACCCGAAGCGCGGCATGGAGGCCTGGGAGGCGCGGAACGCGGACGAGCGCACCTGGGCAGTCCTCGACGAGGTCACCTCGATCGCCGCCGCCCACGACGCGTCGGCGTCGCAGGTCTCGCTCGCGTGGCTGCTGCGTCAGCCCGCGGTGACGTCGGTCATCCTGGGCGCGCGGTCGGTCGAGCAGCTCTCCGACAACCTCGGGGCGTCGGACGTCGCGGTCGCGCTGACCGACGACGAGGTCGCCCGACTGTCGGCCGCCAGCGCACCCCGGATCGACGACTACCCGTACGGCACCGCCGGGGTCGCGCAGCGCGACCGCAAGCTCGCCGGCGGCCGCTAGCCGCTCGCGCGGCTCCGCAGCGCGCTACACCCCGTTTTCGGCGCTACACCCGGATCTTTCGGGGTGCTGCGCCGAGAACGGGGTGTCGCGCTGAGCGGCGGCGGCGGCGGCGGCGACGGCGGCGGCGGCGGCGCTCAGCGGTGCAGCGAGCGGGTGGCGCCGACGCGACCGCGCGCCACCCGCACGGCCACCGTCACGCCGAGCACGACGATCGCCGCGATGATCGCCGCGACGCCGGCCACCGTGTTCTCGGGTTCGCCGAGCAGACGGCCCACGGCGATCCACGACAGGCCCCAGCTCAGCGACAGGGCGGGGGCGATTCGCCCGCGCCCGGCGAAGGCGATCGCGACGCCGACCAGGGCCGCGACCCCGAGCACCACGGCCGACCAGAAGCCGGCCGGCAGACCGAAGCCGTCGAAGCCGGCGTCGACGAACCCGGCGGCCACGTTCGCGACCGTCGCCACGCTGACCCAGCCGAGGTAGAGGCCGAAGGTGCCGTCGGTCACGACGGCGTCGACCCAGCCGCTCGAGGCGGTGTGGAAGCAGATGACGAAGATGCGCGCCAGCACGAGCAGCAGCGCGACGATCACGGCCGCGCCCAGCCAGACGCTGCCGAGCTGCACGGCCGCGAAGAGCCAGCCCGCGTTCAGCAGCATCGAGGCGGCGACCCAGTAGCCGAGGCGGCGGTGCCGCGTGACGGCCCGCTGACGCGGCAGGGCCTGGTAGACGGCGTAGGCGACGAGGCCGAGGTAGATGACGCTCCAGATGCTGAACGCGGTGGTCGCGGGAGCGACGGTCGTGGCGGTGGCGCTGAGGGCTCCCCCGGCGGCGTCGGCGACCGCGGTGCCGCCGAAGGCGCCCGACCCGACGGCCGCGAGCACGATCGCGACGACCGCGCTGACCAGCACGACGATCTGGCGGACGACGTCGGCGCCTGTGGCGGGCGAGGCGCCGGTGGCGCGCGAGTCGCCCGCCGCGGGCGACGGGGTGCGGGCGGGGCTGCTGGTCTGCGGGTCGGAACTCATGCGGACGACGCTAGTCGCGCCTCCTGCAGATTTCTCTTAGCAACTAAAACAATCAGCGACCTGTCAGGCGGCGGGCTTCCAGCGACGCAGCAGCTGCGCGTTCAGCGCGACGATCACGGTCGACAGGCTCATCAGCACCGCACCGGCCGCGGGCGAGAGGACGAAGCCGACCCCTGCCAGGACTCCGGCGGCGAGCGGCACCGACAGCACGTTGTAGCCGGCACCCCAGACGAGGTTCTGGATCATCTTGCGGTAGCCGACCCGCGACAGCGAGATGACCGACAGCACGGCCCGCGGGTCGTTCGAGGCGAGCACGACGCCGGCCGACTCGACGGCGACGTCCGTCCCGGCGCCGATCGCGATGCCGACGTCGGCGCGGGCGAGCGCCGGAGCGTCGTTCACCCCGTCGCCCACCATGGCGACCCTCTGGCCGCGCTGCTGGAGCTCGGCCACGCGGGCGTCCTTCTCGTCGGGGCGCACCTCGGCGAACACCTCGTCGATGCCGAGCTCGCGCCCGACGGCCTCGGCGACGGGCCGGGCGTCGCCGGTGATCATGGCGACGCGCACGCCCGCCTCGTGCAGACGTCGCACCGCCTCGGCCGACTCGGGGCGCACCTCGTCGCGGAGGGCGAAGGCCGCCTCGACCGCGCCGTCGCGCACGAGGTAGAGCACGGTCGCGCCCTCGTCGGACCACGATGCGGTCGCGGAGGCGATCTCGTCGGGCACCTCGTGGTCGCCGTCGCGCAGCAGACCCGGGCCGCCGACCGCGACCCGCACGCCGTCGATCGTGCCCTCGACGCCGCGTCCCGTGACGGTGCGGAAGTCGGTGACGTCGACCCGCGCCTCCTCGGGTCGGGCCTGAGGCGAGTCGGCCGCGGCGCGGACGATCGCCCGGGCCAGAGGGTGCTCGCTGTCGCGCTCGACGGCGGCCGCGAGGCGGAGCGCGGCGTGCCGACGGTCGTCGGAGGAGGCCGAGGCGTCCGAGGAGGCGGTCGTCACGTCCGTCACGACCGGCTCGCCCCGCGTGAGGGTGCCCGTCTTGTCGAACAGGACGGTGTCGACCAGACGCATGCGCTCGAGGGCGAGGCGGTCTTTGACGAGCACTCCGGCGCGCGCGGCGCGTTCCGTCGAGATGGCGATCACGAGCGGGATCGCGAGGCCGAGGGCGTGCGGGCAGGCGATGACGAGCACGGTGACCGTGCGCGTGATGGCCTGGTCGACGTCGCCGATCAGCAGCCAGACGACGAAGGTGATGACGCCCGCACCCGCGGCGAACCAGAACAGCAGAGCGGCGGCCCGGTCGGCGAGCGCCTGAGCGCGCGACGACGACGCCTGCGCCTCGGCCACGAGACGGCGGATCCCGGCGAGCGCCGTGGCCTCGCCGACCGCCTCGACCCGCACGCGCAGGGTGCCGTCGGTGGCGACCGTTCCGGCGACGACGCGGTCGCCGACAGCGCGGGAGACCGTGCGGGACTCGCCCGTGATCATCGACTCGTCCATCGCGGCCTCGCCGTCGACGATGCTGCCGTCGGCGGGGACCCTCCCGCCCGAGCGGACGAGCACGATGTCGCCGACCACCAGATCGGCGATCGCGACAGGCTCGGTGTCGCCGGTGGTGGGGGTGGTGTGGGCGGCGGTGTGGGCGGCGTCGCCGGTGGTGTGGGTGGTGTGGGTGTGGGTGGTGTCACCGGTGGTGTGGGTGGTTGCGGCGGCGTGGGCGGTGTCGCCGGTGGTGTGGGTGGTGGTGGCGGCGTGGCCGGCGGCGGGTACGACGACGCGGTCGGCGGTGTCGGGCAGCAGCGCCGCGAGGGCGTCGAGGGCTCCGGAGGCGGCGCCGAGCGCCCGCATCTCGATCCAGTGGCCGAGCAGCATGATGACGACGAGGAGGGCGAGCTCCCACCAGAAGTCGAGGTCGAGCCCGCCGATGCCGAGCTGGGTCGCCCAGCTCGCGGCGAAGGCGACGGTGATCGCCATCGCGATGAGCAGCATCATGCCGGGCTGCTTGGCGCGGGCCTCGGCGACCCCTCCGCTGAGGAACGGCCAGCCGCCCCAGAAGAACAGGAACGTGCCGAGCACCGGCGAGATCCACGTCGAGCCGGGGAACTCGGGCACGTCGTAGCCGAGCAGCCCCGCGAACATCGAGCTGAAGACGATCACCGGGATCGCCACGACCAGACTCACCCAGAACTTGTCGCGGAACTGCGCCGCGTGATCGCCGTGCCCGCCGTGGCCGGCGTGACCGTGTCCGCCGTGCCCAGCGTGCGCGTCGTGACCGGCGTGCGCGTCGTGCCCAGCGTGCGCGTCGTGACCGGCGTGCGCGTCGTGCCCAGCGTGCGCGTCGTGACCGGCGTGGTCGTCGTGACCCGCACCTCCTGCGTGGTCGGCGTGCGGGGTGCTGTCAGGGTGCCCGGTGCTCATACACATACCCTAGGGGGGTATACGTCAGACCGCCAGCATCCGGTCCATCCCGAGTCGAGGAGGCGCGGCGCGGCAACCCCTGCCCGTCGCGCCGGTCAGCCCCCGACCGGAGGCCCGACCACGAGCAGCACGACGAACACGACCACGACACCGGCGACGAGCAGCCCCAGGGCGAGCCCGAGGTGCGTGAGCATCCAGCGCAGCAAGCGGTCGAGCGGGCGGCGATCGCGCGGGTCGTCGGTGGCGGTGCGTCGCCAGTCGCCGCGGAGTCGCCCGCTGCGGTCGATCCAGCGCTCGACCGGGACCGACGCGTACGGCACGACGGCGCTCGCCAGCGCGGCCAGCGTGACACCGAGCGACCAGCGCTGGTTGACCGCGACGACGATACCCGCGACGAGATACGCCAGGAACACGAAGCCGTGGATCGGCCCGGCGACGCTGACCGGCCAGTCGCCGACGCGGGCGACGTACTTCAGCAGCATGCCGCCGATCAGCAGCGACCAGGTCACCACCTCGGCGACGGCGAACGAGCGGAAGAGGGTGCGAGGCGACACGAGTTGCTCCTGGTCAGGGGCCGACGGGGTACTGCGTCCATGCTCGCAGCCCCCGCCTGGGCGTGCGCCCGCGCGCTGCGCGCTGCGGCGCCGCGGCGCGCCCCCTCCCCGAACGAAGTGACCCGAAACGGCCCCTCGGGCGCCAGGAGGCCGCGCTTTGCGTCACCTCGATGAGGCCGCGCGCAGGCGGGCGCCGCCGGCGCAGAACGAAGTGACTCGAAACGGGCCCTTGGGCGCCAGGGGGCCACGCGTTGCGTCACCTCGATGGGGCGGGACGGGTGCGGGACGGGGTGCAGGGGACGGCGGGCTCCCCGGGTGCCGACCCGCGCCTCCCGCACCTCAAGCCCGAACGAAGTGACTCGAAACGGGGCCTGGGGCGCCGTGAGGCCGCGCTTTGCGTCACCTCGATGAGGCGGGGCGGGGTTGGGGGCGCAGGGGGCGGGGCGCTGCCTGGGTGCCGAACCGCGCCTCCTTGGTTGGGTGGGGGCATGACGACACTCGCGATCATCGGAGCAGGTAAGGGGCTCGGCGCTGCCGTCGCCCGACGATTCGGCCGGGAGGGCTTCAGCGTCGCGCTGATCTCTCGGCACCAGGGGCGGCTCGACGCGCTGGCCGCCGAGCTCGGCGCCGACGGCGTCACGGCTCAGGGCTTCACCGCCGACGTGCGCGACCCGGCGAGCCTCGCGGCCGCGCTCGAGCAGGCGACCGAACAGCTCGGTCCGATCCAGGTGCTGCAGTACAGCCCCCTGCCGCAGAAGGACTTCATGCGCCCCGTGCTCGAGACGACGCCGGCGGACCTCGTCGGGCCGATCGAGTTCTCCGTCTACGGACCCGTCGCGGCCGTGCACCAGGTGCTGCCGGGCATGCGGTTCCTGCCCGGAGGCGGCGGCACGATCCTCTTCGTCAACGGCGGCTCGGCCGTCACCCCCGGCAAGAACCTCACCGGCACGTCGATCGCGTTCGCCGGCGAGACCGCTTACGCGCAGCTGCTGCACGAGGTGCTGGCCGACGAGGGGATCCACGTCGCGCAGCTGATCATCCCCGGCGGCATCGACCCGCAGAGCGAGGGCAAGAACCCCGACGCCCTGGCCGAGCTGCTCTGGCAGCAGCACGTCTCGCGGAGCACGTTCCGCACCACCGCCCCCGAGGCCTAGCCCGCGCGGCGCTGCGTGCGCCGCCGCCCGCCGCCCGCCGTCGCCGGGT
>NZ_CEEDMT010000031.1:0-22767 GCF_979256015.1 Frigoribacterium sp. AC759
CGGTCGCGTCGGCCGTCGTGGTCGGCGACACGGTCAGCGACGTGCGCTCGGGTCGGGCCGCCGGGGCCGGGCTCGTCGTCGGCGTGACGACGGGCGCGCACACCCGCGAGCGACTGCTCGCCGCGGGTGCCGACGTCGTGCTCGACAGCGTGCGCGACCTCGTGGGGCTGGCCGCGTTCGCGGGTGTCGCGGGTGGGGCGGGAGTCGCGGGTGCCGCGGGTGCCGCGGGAGTCGCGGGAGTCGCGGGTGCCGCGATGGGGGCGGCGTCGGCTGCGCCGGTCGCACCCGTCGCGCCGGCCGGGACAGCGCCCGTCGAACCCGTCGCATCGGTCGCCCCGGTCGCGTCGGCCGCACCGGTCGCCCCGGTCGCGTGACCGCGCTCGCGCCTCGGCCCGTCGACGACTCCGCCGCCCGCGCGGCCGGCCCCGTCGAGCTGAGGCTCGACCCCGCCCCGACGGCGATGGTCTGGACGCAACCCGGCCGCCCGCACGACGCGGTCGCCGTGCCGAGCGTCCGCCTGGCCCCCGGAGACCTGCTGGTCGAGGTCGAGCTCGCGACGATCTGCGGCTCGGACGTGCACACGACCCGCGGTGACCGGGCCGCGCCGTTCCCGCTCGTGCTCGGGCACGAGCAGGTCGGGCGGATCGTCGCGATCGGCCAGGGCGCGGTCGCCGTCGACGGCACGCCGCTCGCACCGGGGAGGCGCGTGGTCTGGTCGCTGACGGCGAGCTGCGGTCGCTGTGCGACCTGCGCCCGCGGCCTGCCGCAGAAGTGCGAGCGGGTGCGGAAGTACGGGCACGAGCGGCTCGAGACCGGGTGGGAGCTGAGCGGAGGCTTCGCCACCCACGTGCACGTGCGGGCGGGGACGTCGGTGGTGCCGGTCTCCGACGACCTCGACGCGCGGCTGCTCGCGCCGGTCTCGTGCGGCACGGCGACCGCGGTGGCGGCGCTCGACGCGGCGTCGGCGATCGTGCCGCTCGACGGGCGGGTCGCAGGTTCGTCCGGTGCGTCCCGTGCGGCCGGTGCGGCCGGTGCGGCCGGTGCGTCGGGCTCGTCGGGCTCGGTCGGGTCGGCCGGTGCGTCCGGTGCGTCGGGCCCGTCGGGCTCGGCCTCATCGGACGGTGCGGCGACTGCGGCACCGGCTGCGGCACCGGTCGTGGTGCTCGTGCTCGGTGCGGGCCTGATCGGGCTCACGGTCGCGGCGCTGGCGACCGACGCCGGCGCCCGGGTCGTCGTGGTCGACCCCGATGCGGGTCGTCGTGCTCTCGCGGTCCGGTTCGGGGCGGTCGCGACGGGCGATCCCGGAGTCGCCGCCGACGCCGACGGCAGCGTCGACCGCGCCCTCGAGGCTGCAGGAGGCGCGCCTCTCGTGGCCGTGGAGGCGTCCGGTTCGCCGCACGCCGTCGCGTCGGCCCTGACCAGGCTCGGGGTGGGAGGCGTGGCCGTCCTGGTCGGCAGCGTGTCGCCGGCTCCGGCGGTGCCGGTCGACGCGGAGAGCGTCGTCCGTCGGCTCGTCACCGTGCGCGGGGTCCACAACTACGCGCCGCGGCACCTCGTCGAGGCGGCCCGTTTCGTCGAGCGGCGGCACCTCGCCTGGCCCCTGGCCGACCTCGTCGGCGACGAGGTCCCGCTCACCGACCTCGACACGGGCCTCGGGCGGGCCGCGTCGGCGGGCGCGGTGCGGGTCGCCGTCCGTCCGTGACGAGCGGTGACGGTGCGATCAGCGGCGACTTCGAGGGCTGAGCCGACCCGCGCCTCCTGGGCCTGCGCGCCGACGGCGGCTGCCGGACAGGCGGCGCCTCACGCCCCGATCGTGCGGATGAAGTGGTCGCCCTCGCGGGCCCGGCCCGAGGCGGCCACGGTGAAGCGGACGATGTCGCTACGGTAGCGGTCGTCGGAGGCCTCGAACGTCCGGCCGTCGCGCCCGCGGGTCACGCGGTGCAGGCGGAGGATCGGCGTGCCCGGTTCGACGCCGAGGAGGCGCGCGTCGAGTTCGTCGGCCGCCACCGCGTCGATCTCGTGGTCGACGTCGTCGTAGCCGAACCCCCGCGAGTCGAGGTACTCGGTGATCGAGACGGTGTCGAGGTCGACGTCGAAGAGCACGCGGCCGACCTCCTCGATGAAGGTCAGGCGTTCGAGCATGGTCGGGCGGCCGTCGACCGTCCGCAGACGCACGACGTCGACGACCAGGTCGCCGGGCTCGACGCCGAGGGCGCGGGCCTTCTCGTCGCCCGCCCGGCGCAGCGAGACCTCCTGGGTGCGGGCCCCGGGCTCGCCGCCGACGTCGCGGACCCACTTCGTGAACGGGATCGACACGTCGACGGGGTGATGCGTCTTGCGGGCGACCACGCGAGCCGGTCGACCGCGCCGGGTCTCGACGAGGCCCTCGCTGCGGAGGGCCGCGAGGGCGTTGCGGATCGGACCCCGGGAGGTGCGCCACTGCTCGGCGAGTTCGCCCTCGCTCGGGACGTCGTCGCCGACCGCGAGGTCGCCGCGGACGATGCGTCGGCGGAGGTCGTCGGCGATCTGCTCGTAGAGGGTGATTGCCACGATCGGAGCCTAGCGAGCGCGCGCCGCCCCCGCCGCGCCGCCCGCGCGCATCGAGGTGACCCGAAAGGCGCCCTCTGGGTGCAGGAGGGCCCTCAACGGGTCACTTCGACGCAGCGGCCTCCGGCGCCTCCCGCCCCGCGCCTCCTGCCGCAGCGTCGAGGCGAACCGAAGCGGGCCCTCGGGGTGCGGCAGGGGCCCTTCGGGTCACTTCGACGTAGCCCCTCCGGCGCGCCCGCCCCGCGCCTCCTGCCATTTGCGTCGAGGTGACCCGAAGCGGCCCCTCGGGGTGCGGCAGGGGTCCCTTCGGGTCACTTCGACGTAGCCCCTCCCGCGCGTCCCGCCCCGCGCCTCCTGCCGCTTGCGTCGAGGTGACCCGAAAGGCGCCCTCGGGCCGCGCGAGGGGTCCCTTCGGGTCACTTCGATGCAGCGCCTCCGGCGCCTCCCGCCCCGCGCCTCCTGCCGCTTGCGTCGAGGTGACCCGAAAGGCGCCCTCGGGCCGCGCGAGGGGTCCTTTCGCGTCACATCGATGCACGCACGGCGCGCGCGGCCCGCAGCGCGTCAGGCGCCGTCGGGCGACTCGTTCACGGCGGCGTTCAGGGCCTCCGTGATCTCGTGCAGCTGCGGGATCGCGCTCAGGATGGTCTCGTCGGTGCCGGTCGTCGAGAGCACGTAGCGGTACGCCTCGCGCAGGTTCGTCATCGCGTCCGTGCCGGCGGCGGTGAGGTGCAGGTGCAGACTGCGGCGGTCGTCGGGGTGCTTCGTCCTGACGACGTGGCCGGCCTTCTCGAGCCGGTCGATGACGGCCGTCGTCGACCCCGAGGTGATGACCAGGTCGCGGGCGAGGGCCGTCGGCGTGATGCCGGGGGTGTCGCCGACGGCGAGCAGCGCCGAGACCTCCATCGGGGCCAGCCCGACGACGCGGGCGGAGTGCACCCGGTAGCGTCGGTGCGCCTCGTCGAGGCGGTGCAGGGTCATCGCCAGTCTCTCGACGGACTCCGGGGCGTTCTCGGGCGTCGCGGGGAGGACGGGGCACATCGTGGTGGTTCTCTCATCGGGCTCGGGGCCACGGGCCCGCGAGTCGGGTGGCGGTGGCGCCGACGGCGCGACCGGTGAGGCAGTGTGCCCAGGATAATGCTGCTGCTCGGGGGCCGAGGTGTCCAGACCCCGTCCGGGTGGCCTCGTGCGCATCACGCTCTTGGACGCGACCGTGCCCGCCTGCTGGACGCGCGCCTCCTCGGGGCGTAGTATCCATGCAAACGTATAGATAGCAGCACGGTCAGGAGCCTCATGTCACACCCCCTCGAGTTCGGCCTCGACACCTTCGGCGACGTCACCGAGCGCCCCGCGGGTGTCGACGGCGCCGGGACGCTCAAGACGCACGCCCAGGCGATCCGCGATCTGGTCGACCAGGCCGTGCTCGCCGACCGCGTGGGGCTCGACTTCATCGGCGTGGGCGAGCATCACCGCATCGACTTCGCCGTGTCGGCGCCCGAGGTCGTGCTCGCCGCGATCGCCGCCCGCACCGAGCGCATCCGCCTCGGCTCGGCCGTCACCGTGCTCAGCTCCGACGACCCGGTGCGGGTCTACGAGCGCTTCGCCACGGTCGACGCGGTGTCGAACGGGCGTGCCGAGGTGATCCTCGGGCGCGGATCGTTCACCGAGTCGTTCCCGCTCTTCGGTCTCGACCTGCAGGACTACGAGAAGCTCTTCGAAGAGAAGATCGAGCTGTTCGCCGAGCTGCTGAAAGACGAGCCCGTCACCTGGCAGGGCAGCGTCCGCGGTTCGCTGAGCGACCAGTGGGTCTACCCGCGCCCCGAGTCGGGCACGATCCCGACCTGGGTCGGCGTCGGCGGATCGCCGCAGTCGGTCATCCGCGCCGCGCACTACGGGCTGCCGTTGTTCCTCGCCATCATCGGCGGGCAGCCGGCCCAGTTCGCGCCGTACGCCGATCTGTACCGTCGCGCGCTGACCGAGTTCGGCAAGCCGTCGCAGCCGATCGCGATGCACTCGCCCGGCTTCATCGCCGACACCGACGCCGAGGCGCTCGAGATCCTCTACCCCTACCAGGAGGAGCAGACCAACCAGCTCGGTCGCGAGCGCGGCTGGCCGCCCTACTCGCGCCCGCAGTACGAGCAGAGCGCGAACGCCACCGGCGCCCTGTACGTCGGCTCGCCCGAGACCGTCGCGCAGAAGATCGCGCAGAACCTCACGCTGCTCGGGGCGTCGCGCTTCGACCTCCGCTACAGCATGGGCCGACTGCCGCACGAGCACATGATGCGCAGCATCGAGCTGTACGGCACCGAGGTCGTGCCGCGCGTGCGCGAGCTGATGGCCTGAGTCGCAGACTCATGACGCCGAGGAGGCGCGGGTCGGGACATCCCGGACCGCGCCTCCTCGCTGTCTCACGACCGGTGCGTCAGCTCTTCTCGCAGGCGATGCCGTCCTTGTCGCGGTCGTGCTTCGCGTTGGCGGCGTAGAGCGCCTTGTCGAACTTGACGGAGCCCTTGAGAGCGCGCTTCTCGACCGTCTTGTTCGCCTTCGTGACGAGGTTGACCTTGATGCCGGGCTTGGCGATCCCACCCGAGAACGCCTTGTTCACGGCGGTGCAGTTCGCGTAGACCTTAGGGGCCGCCTGGGCGGGCTCGCCGGCGACGAGGGTGAGTCCGCCGCCGAGGGTCAGCCCCGCGGTGACGGCGAAGGCGACGAATGCGACTCGGGTGCGGGCGAAGGTGGTCGACGGCATGGGTTCCTCTCGGCGTGCTCGGGCAGCACATTCTGAGGTTGCCTCATGCGTTCGACGTCGGCCAGCCCCCGAACGGGTGCGATGCGCCCGCGGTCGACTCAGCGACCGCGGCCGCTCAGCGCCCGCGGTCGCTCCGCGCCAGCGCGCCGAGCTGCTCGTTGTACGCCTTGAGCTCGGCGTCGTCGTCGCGGTCGGCCTTGCGGTCCTTGCGCTTGGCCTCGCGGCTGTCGCTGCGGCTCCACATGATGGCGACGGCGATGGCGAGCGACACGGTCGGGATCTCGCCGACGCTCCATGCGATGCCGCCGGCGGCGTACTGGTCGGCCATCGGGGTGGCGCCCCAGGTGCGGCCCATGGCCCCGTACCAGTCGGCCAGGAACAGCCCCGTGCTCGTCATGATGCTGAGCCCGAAGAACGCGTGGAACGCCATCGTCGCGAGCAGCACGAGCAGGCGCATCGGGTAGGGCAGGCGGCCCTTGACGGGGTCGATGCCGATCATCGACTGCACGAACAGGTACCCGACGATCAGGAAGTGCACGATCATCCAGTAGTGCCCGAGGTGCGTCGTGGTCGCCCAGCTGAAGAGCGACGTGTAGTAGAACACGAACAGCGACCCGGCGAAGAGCACGGCCGACACGATCGGGTTGCTGATCACGTGCGCGTACCGCGAGTGCACGAGGATCATGATCCACTCGCGCGGCCCACGGGTGCCGTCGGTCCGCTTGTGGATGGCGCGCAGGGCGAGCGTCACGGGTGCGCCCGGCACGAGCAGCACCGGCACGACCATGCCGAGCGCCATGTGCGCGAGCATGTGCGCGCTGAACAGGTACTCCTCGTAGACGTTCGGGGCGCCGCAGGTGATGTAGAACAGCACGACCATGCCGGCGATCCACGAGACCGTGCGCCCGGCCGACCAGCGGTCGCCGCGGCGGCGCAGGCGCGCGACGGCGGCGAGGTAGAAGAAGACGCCGAAGGCGCAGAGCAGGGCCCAGAGCATGTCGGGGTTCCACTCGGTGAGCCAGCGCATCGGGGTCAGCTCGGGCGGCAGCAGCTCTTCGGTGAGGATCTCGGCCGGTGTCGGGTCGGCGAGGTCGCTCGCGGCGACCTGCTCGACGGGCGTCGCGGTGCGACCGAGGGCGGCGGCCACGCCCGAGGCGATGCCCATGAACGCGAGCTCGGCCGAGACGAAGTACCAGAAGAGGCGGGTGGTGGCCTTCGGGTGCGTGCCCATGCGTGCGACCAGGAACCTCCGCTGCACAACGCCGAACAGCCCGAGCGCCACGAGCGCGAAGGTCTTGATCAGCACGAGCACGCCGTAGCCCGTGGTCAACGACGACCAGCTGCCGAGTCGCAGGGCGGCACTGCCGACGCCCGACACGGCGACCACGACGAAGCAGATGATCGCGAGCGTCGAGTAGCGCGACAGCACGATCGCGAGCCGGGTGTCGTCGAGCGTGCCGCGCAGCAGGGCCAGCAGCACGAGGCCGCCGAGCCAGACGGAGGCGCCGACGAGGTGCAGTGCGAGGTTCGTGACGGCGGCGTCGTGACCGCTCGACCCGGCGGCGTGCCCCTGCTGGGCGATGGGGATGAGCCCGCCCATGGCGAGCAGCGTGACGCCGATCAGCGCCCAGATGTTGCGGACGACGAAGCACATCACCGTGACGGCGGCGGCGATCAGCGTGGTGATCAGCCAGGCGTTGCCGAGTTCGGTGTCGGTGAGGAAGAACGCGAGCTGGCGGCCGAACTGGTCGTCGAAGGTCACGGCGACGTTGGCGACGCTGAGGAACGTGAAGAAGGTCGTGGCGGCCGAGGCGACGGCCCAGAACCCGGCGGCGCCGGCGGCGATGTCGAGCGCCTTGTCGTACTCGGGGCGAGCGCGGGCCAGTGCGAAGCAGGTCAGGGCGAGGGTGCCGATGGTCGCAGCCGCGCCGATGTTGTTCAGCATCTTGGCCATGGGCAGGCCGTAGCGGACGACCTCGCCCGGGTCGACGACGAGCGGGGCGTCGGCCGCGCCGCCCAGCTTCAGGGCGACGAGCAGCGCCGCGAACGCCACCAGCACGAGGAGTGCGGGCCCGGTGATGCGGGTGAGTTTCGGCACGGGTTCCAGCCTAGGTCGGGTGCTCGGGGTGCGGAGACGGATCGTTCGGCCCCGAGAGACCGGCGGGTTCCGCACAGGTCGGCCGAGGAGGCGCGGGTCGGCCCCCTGGGGACGACGCCCGGCCCGGCGCACGAAAGGGGGTGCCGACCGAAGTCGACACCCCCTGGGGCTTCGTGAGAAGCGGAGGACTACTTGACGGCGGCCTTGAGCTTGCTGCCGGCGCTGACCTTGACGCTGTCGCTCGCGGCGATCTCGAGGGCCTCACCCGTCTGCGGGTTGCGGCCGGTGCGAGCGGCGCGGTGCGTCTTCTCGAAGGCAATCCACCCGGGGATGGTGACCTTCGTGCCGTCCGCGACGGACTTCGAGACGACGGAGAAGAACGCGTCGACGACGCCGCTGACGGCGGCCTGGCTCTGGCCGGACTCGGAAGCGACAGCTGCGACGAGCTCGGTGCGGTTCAGTGACTTGTCAGCCATGTGTTTGTCCTCCTCGGACTTCGTTCGTAAGACGAGACGCGGCGTTCACCGCGTCCGTGCGGTAACAGGCCCGAGGGCCCTGTGGAACCGCGTAAAACCTACCAGGAAGACTTCGTGATGCCCGGAAGCTCACCGCGGTGAGCCATGTCGCGGAAGCGGACACGGCTGATGCCGAAGGCCTTGAGGTGACCGCGGGGGCGGCCGTCGACCGAGTCGCGGTTGCGGAGGCGGACCGGCGACGCGTCGCGGGGCAGCTTCTGCAGACCGAGGCGGGCGGCCTCGCGGCTCTCGTCGGTGCCGTTCGGGTCGATGAGCGCCTTCTTGAGCTCGAGACGCTTCTCGGCGTAACGGGCGACGATGACGGCGCGCTGGTTGTTCTTGGCGATCTTGCTCTTCTTGGCCATCTCTAGCGCTCCTCGCGGAATTCGACGTGCTTGCGGATCACGGGGTCGTACTTCTTCAGCACGAGGCGATCGGGGTTGTTGCGACGGTTCTTCTTGGTCACGTACGTGAAACCGGTGCCCGCCGTCGAGCGGAGCTTGATGATGGGACGGACGTCCTGCTGACGAGCCATTAGATCTTCTCCCCACGAGCGAGAAGGTCCTTCACGACCGACTCGATGCCACGAGCGTCGATGACCTTGATTCCCTTGGCGCTGAGCTGCAGGGTCACGTTACGACGAAGCGACGGCACGTAGTACGTCTTCTTCTGGATGTTGGGATCGAAACGACGCTTGGTGCGTCGGTGCGAGTGCGAGATGTTGTGTCCGAAGCCGGGGATGGCTCCGGTCACCTGGCATGTTGCTGCCATGGTCATTCCTCCGTAGATACCGTAGGGAGCACCCCGTTCTGCGAACGGCGGCCCCTACCCAAGGTCACTTGTCGGCGCGCGTCGGCCCCCATGGATCCGCATGACGGAGCCGGTGTGGCGGGGGATTCGGTGCACATGGGCGCAGAGAGCGCCCAACCAGAGAGCAAGAGTACGCGACACGCCCGGGATCACGCAAGCCGCGCCTCCTCGGCATCGACGGCGGCAGCCGAGGAGGCGCGGGTCAGCCCTCGGAGGAGCCGCGGGTGACCGCGGGGTCGCGCCCCGCGGCGGCCTCGGCCGAGCACGCCGCGCAGAGCCCGAAGACGTCGACGATGTGCTGCGCCTCGGTGAAGCCGTGCTGGGCGGCGACCTGGCGGGCCCAGGTCTCGACCGCGTCGGCCTCGATCTCGACCGTGGTGCCGCAGACGCGGCAGATGAGGTGGTGGTGGTGCGTGCCGGGGGTGCAGGCGCGGTACAGGCTCTCGCCCTCCTGCTGCAGCGAGTCGGCCGATCCGTCGGAGGCGAGGTCGGACAGCGCCCGGTAGACGGTCGCCAGCCCGATGGGCGAGCCCGCCTCGCGCAGCTGGGTGTGCAGCGACTGGGCGCTGACGAAGCCCTCGCTGCTGTCGAGCGCCTCGCGCACGGCCTCGCGCTGCCAGGTGTTGCGTCGGACCACCATCTCAGACCTCCTGCTTCGCGGCCAAGGCTACCCGTGCGGGTCGGCGCGGCCTGAGCGTGCGGGCGTCGCGACGACGGCCGATCACACGGCAGACGAGCCAGATGGCGAACGAGATGGTCGTGACGTAGGGGCTGATCGGCAGTCCGCCGCCGAGTGCGAGCAGGATCCCGCCGACCACCGAGGTGACGGCGAAGGCGATGCTCAGCAGCGGCACCAGCCGCGGGTTCACCGTGAGCCGCAGGGCCGCGGCGGCGGGGGTGACGAGCAGCGAGAGCACCAGCAGGGCGCCGACGATCTGCACCGACACGGCGACGGCGAGGCCGAGCACGAGCATGAAGACGATGCCGAGGGTCCGCACCGGGATGCCGGCGGCGGCGGCCACGTCGGGGTCGACGCTGGCGAAGGTGAGCGGGCGCCAGACGATCAGCAGCGTGACGATCACGACGGCCGAGATGGTCATCAGCCAGCCGAGCTGGGGGTTGTCGACGGCGACGATCTGACCGGTCAGCAGGCCGAACCGGTTGGCGGACCGGCCCTGGTAGAGGGCGAGGCAGAGGATGCCGATGCCGAGGCCGAACGGCATGAGCACCGCGATGATCGAGTTGCGTTCGCGCGCCCGCGACCCGAGCACCCCGATCAGCAGGGCCGCCACGACGCTGCCGACGAGCGACCCCGCGACGACGTTGGCGCCGAAGAGCAGGGCGGCCGACGCGCCGGCGAACGACAGCTCGCTGATGCCGTGCACGGCGAACGGCATGTTGCGTGTGAGGACGAACGGGCCGATCAGCCCGCCGACCAGGCCGAGCACGGCGCCGGCGATGATCGAGTTCTTGACGAGGGCGACGAGCTCGCCGAAGTCCTGGAACGAGAACAGCTGGGCCCACAGGTCGGTCATCGCGGCCCTCCGTCGTCGTCGAGCGGCTCGAGGTGATGATCGTCGTGCCCGTGGCTGCCGACGATGACGATGCGCCCCATCGTGCGGATGACGTCGACCGGGGTGCCGTACAGCTCGCTCAGCACGGGCGCCTGCAGCACCTCGTCGGGTGTGCCGATGCGGAACGAGCCCCCGGCCAGGTAGAGCACCCGGTCGACGACGTCGAGGATCGGGTTGACGTCGTGCGTGACGAAGACGACGGCCGTGTTGCGGGCCCGGCGCTGACGGTCGAGCAGCTCGGTGACGCCGCGCTGGTGCCGCAGGTCGAGCGAGATCAGCGGCTCGTCGCAGAGCAGCAGGGCGGGGTCGGCGGCGAGTGCCTGGCCGACGCGGGCGCGCTGCTGCTCGCCGCCCGAGAGCGAGGCGACGGGGGCGTCGGCGAACGAGGTCGCGCCCACCTCGTCGACGAGGGCGTCGATGGCGGCCCGTTCGGCGGCGCTCTCGCGGCGCAGGCCCCAGCGGTGGCCGGTGACGCCGAGGGCGATCATGTCGCGGGTGCGGAGCGGCGTGCCGGTCTCCATCAGGCGCTGCTGCGGCACGTACCCGATCCGGCGATGCCCGCGGGCGACCGGCCTGCCGAGGAACTCGATGGTGCCGGCGGTGAGCTCCTGCTGACCGAGGATGGTCCGCAGCATGGTGGTCTTGCCGGCGCCGTTCGGGCCGAGCACGGCGATGAACTCGCCGGGGGCGACGTCGAGGTCGAGCCCCGACCAGAGGGTCCGGTCGCCGAAGCCGACGCCGGCGTCGCGCAGGCGCAGCACGGCGTCGCCGTCGCGCCCGGCCGAGGAGGCGCGGGTCGCGACGGCGACGGAGTCGTCGGGGTGCCGCTGGGTCACCGGTCGAGTGCCGCCTTGATCGCGTCGATGTTGCTCTGCTGCCACGAGATGTAATCATCCCCCTCCGGGAGGAGCTCCGTGACCGGCACGATGGCGACACCGGCGTCGGTGGCGGCCTTCTCGACGGCCTCGGTCTCGGGGCTCGAGGTCTGCTCGTTGTAGGCGAGCAGGTCGACGCGGCCGTCGGCGAAGGTCTTGAGCGTCTCGTTGAGCACCGCGGGCGACACGTCGTCGCCCTCTTCGATGGCCTCGGAGAAGGAGGCGGGGGTCACGTTCACGAGACCCATCTCGTCGAAGAGGTAGCCGGGCACCGGCTCGGTGTAGGCGACCGACTCGCCGTCGTGCGCCGTCTTGATCTCGGCGGCCTGCGCCTCCAGGTCAGCCACGCGGTCGCCGAACGCGTCGGCGTTCGCGGTGAAGGTGTCGGCCTGGTCGGGGTCGATCTCGCCCAGCTGGTGCGCGATCTCGTCGGCGAGGGCGCCCATGCTGTGCAGGCTGTAGAAGACGTGCTCGTTGAACGCGCCGTGCTCGTGGTCGTGCTCGTGCTCGTCGGCGTGGTCGTCGCTCGTGGCGTCGGCGGAGGGCTCGGCCTCGTCGCTGTGCTCGTCGTCGGCGTGCTCGTCGTCCGTGTGCCCCTCGGCGTCGGGGTCGAGGCCCGAGACGTCGACGGCGTTCACGACCGCGGCCGACGAGTCGCTCGCGCTGAGCATCGTGTCGACGAAAGCGTCGTAGCCGCCGCCGTTCTCGATCACGACGTCGGCCCGCGAGACCGCGAGCTGGGTGCGGGCGTCGGCCTCGTACGAGTGCGGGTCTTGCGAGGGGTCGCTGATGATGCTGGTGACGTCGACCGCGTCGCCGCCGACGGTCTGAGCGATGTCGCCGTAGACGTTGGTCGATGCGACGACCGAGATCGCGCCTCCTGAACCGTCGTCGCCCGCCGCGCCCGCCGACCCCGACGACGAGCAGCCGCTCAGCACGAGGGCCGCCGCGGCGGGCAGGGCGAGCAGGGGCAGGGTGCGGCGGAGGTTCATGTCGTCGACGCTATTGCTACTGATAATGATTGTCAAGACGAGGAGGCGCGGCTCGGCCGCGGACCCGCACCGCGCCTCCTCGGAACCGCCGAGACCCCGGGAACGCGTTGAGACCCCCGTGCGCGCACGAGGGCCTCGGCGATCCGCTGGGGTCTGGTGCCCCGGAGTGCGAGCGCGGCTACGCCTTCGTGGCGGCCTCGACCGACTCGGCGCTCGCGTCGTCGTCTTCGCGACCCGGTGTCTTGAGGTTCCACTTCTTGATCACGAAGCTGAAGATGACGTAGTAGACGACGGCGTAGCCGAGCCCGATCGGGATCAGCCAGATCGAGTTCTGCGAGATCGAGAAGTTCAGCACGTAGTCGATCAGACCCGCCGAGAACGAGAACCCGGTGTGGATGTCGAGCGCGTTGACCAGCATCATCGAGGTGCCCGTCAGCACAGCGTGCACCACGTAGAGCGGCCAGGCGACGAACATGAACGAGAACTCGAGTGGCTCGGTGATGCCCGTCAGGAAGGCCGTCAGCGCGGTCGACAGCATGATGCCGCCGATCAGCTTCTTCTTCTCGGGGCGGGCGTGACGCCAGATCGCGAGGGCCGCGGCGGGCAGGGCGAACATGAAGATCGGGAAGAACCCGGTCATGAAGACGCCGGCGCTCGGGTCGCCCTGGAAGAACCGGGTCAGGTCGCCGCGGTAGACCTTGCCGTCGGCGCCCGAGTAGTCGCCCACCAGGAACCACACGATGTTGTTCAGGATGTGGTGCAGACCCGTGGGGATCAGGAGGCGGTTGACGACCCCGTAGACACCGCCGCCGACCACGTCGTTGGACGCCACGGCCGTGCCCACCCAGGTGAGCGCCGCGTTGAAGATCGGGTAGACGAACGACATGACGACGCCGACGACCAGACCCGTGCCGGCCGTGAGGATCGGCACCAGTCGACGGCCGGAGAAGAAGCCGAGGAACTCGGGCAGCTTCGTCCGGTAGAAGCGCTGCCAGAGCACCGCGGACAGCAGACCCATGACGATGCCGCCGAGCACGCCGTAGTCGATGACCGCCGGATCGCCGGTCGCCGTCGTCTCGCCCGCCAGCACGAGAGGGGACATGGCCTCGAACACGCCGTCGATGACCATGTAGCCGACCACGGCGGCCAGGGCCGTCGAGCCGTCGGACTTCTTCGCCCAGCCGATCGCGATGCCCACCGCGAAGATCAGCGGCAGCCAGGTGAAGACCGCGTTGCCCGCCGCGCTGATGACCGAACCTCCGGTCTCGAACCCGGGGATGCCCCCGAGCAGGTCCGGCTGGCCCAGCCGGAGGAGCAGCCCCGCGGCGGGGAGCACCGCGATGGGCAGCATGAGGCTGCGCCCGAGGCGCTGCAGCACGGCGAACGCGCCGGCACCCCTCTTCGGCGCTGCGGCCGGTGCAGCCTCGGTCTCGGACGTCGTCATGCGCGGATCCTCTCGTCGATGAGCAGTCGGCCGGGGCATCGTCGTGGGCACGGTGCCGGTCGATCTGAGGCCTGTCCGGTCCTGTCCGGTCATGACCAGTGAGTGGTAGTTTCCTCAGACCGGCGGATGGTGTCAACTGGGAACCCGCGTTCCGTGTCAGCAGAACCGGGTCACTTCACCCGCGATGGAGGAGAACAGCTCATGTCGAAAGCACAGGCCATGATCGACGGACTCGGCGGCGCCGACAACATCGACGAGATCGAAGGCTGCATCACCCGCCTGCGCACCGACGTCAAAGAAGTCTCGCTGGTCGACGACGCCGCCCTCAAGGCGGCCGGTGCGACCGCCGTCGTCCACGCCGGCGGCAGCGTCCAGGTGATCGTGGGCACCATCGCCGACACCCTCGCCGAAGACATCAACGACCTCCTCGACGCGTGACGGTCGTCACGGCCCCGGTCGCCGGGCGGGTCGTGGCGCTCGCCGACGTGCCCGACGCGGTGTTCGCCGGCCAGCTGGTGGGGGCGGGCGTCGCGATCGAGCCGAGCGCGCCTCCTGCGGGGCGGGGTGCCGGTGCCGGTCTCGTGGCCGTGTTCTCGCCGGTCGCCGGCGAGGTCGTCAAGCTGCACCCGCACGCGTTCGTCGTCGTGCACGAGTCGGGCGTCGGCGTGCTCGTGCACGTCGGCATCGACACCGTGAAGCTCGGCGGCTCGGGCTTCGAGCTGGCCGTCGCCGAGGGCGCGAACGTCGCCGCGGGCGAGCTCGTCGTGACCTTCGACCCGGCCGTCGTCGCCGAGGCGGGCTACTCGGCGGTCTGCCCCGTCGTCGTGCTCGACAGCGCACCCGACACCGTGTCGCAGGAGGCGGTGGGCACGTCGGTCGCGCCGGGCGACGCCCTCTTCACCGTCTGACCGCGGCGCCGGGCTCGGGTCAGCCCTGCGGCTCCGTCGACGACACCTGCATCGACACGCGGTAGCGGTCGGAGCGGTACCAGGTCGCCGAGTGCTCGACCGGCACGTCGCCCGAGTACGACACGCGGTCGAAGAACAGCACGGGCGCGCCGTCGCGCGTGCCGAGCAGCGTCGCGGTCTCGGCCGAGGCGCCCTCCGCCGAGACCGTCTGCCGGGCGCGGGTGACGGGCAGGTCGTACTCGTCGCCGAAGAGGCGGTAGAGCGACAGGGTCAGGTCGTGGTCGAACAGCCCGGCGAAGCGCGCGGCCGGGAACCACGCGTCGTCGATGCTGACCGGTTCGCCGTCCGCGAGGCGCAGCCGCTTCACCCGGAACGCGGTCTCGCCGGGTGCGATCTCGAGCGCCGCGGCGGTGTCGGCAGGAGGCACGGCCTCGTCGCGCACCAGCACGACCGTGCTCGGAACATGCCCGAGCGACGTCATCTCGCTGGTGAACGAGGCCAGGTGCAGGGTCGACTGCACCACGCGGTGGGCCACGAAGGTGCCCTTGCCGCGCACCCGGGTGAGCCAGCCCTCGTTGACCAGCTGGCCGACCGCCTCCCGCACGGTGATGCGGCTGACGCCGTAGTCGGCCATCAGCTGGCGCTCGCTCGGCACGGCGGCGCCGGCGGGCAGCTCGGTCGCCGCCATCTCCTGCAGGATGCCGCGGAGCTGCTCGTGCTTCGGCACCGACCCGTCGACGATGTGCTGCGGCATGGCGGACCGGCCCCTCCTCGAGTCGACCGGCGGTGGTCCCGTCCGGTCATGACGTGTCGTCGACACGACCCTACGACAGGACGCCGAGGAGGCGCGGTGCGGGACTCCCCGCACCGCGCCTCCTGGATGGCAGAGCCGGCTCAGTCGAGCAGCAGCGCCGGCTCTTCGAGCACGCTCGCGACGTCGGCCACGAAGCGGCTGGCGACGTCGCCGTCGACGACGCGGTGGTCGAAGCTGGCGCCGATCGTCGTGACCATGCGGCTGCGGACCTCGCCGTCGACGACCCACGGCTTCTGCTTGATCGTGCCCAGGGCGACGATGGCGACCTCGCCCGGGTTGAGGATCGGCGTGCCGGTGTCCATGCCGAAGACGCCGATGTTCGTGATGGTGATGGTTCCGTCTTGCATGTCGGTCGGCGTCGTCTTGCCGTCGCGTGCCGTGAGGGTGAGCTGCTCGAGCGCCTGCGCGAGCTGGAGCAGGCTCATCGACTGCGCCTCTTTCACGTTCGGCACGATCAGCCCGCGCGGGGTCGCCGCGGCGATGCCGAGGTTGACGAAGTGCCGCACGAGGATCTCTTTATCGGTCCACGCGCTGTTCACCATCGGGTTGCGACGCACGGCCCAGATGATCGCCTTCGCCATGATCAGCAGGGGCGAGACCTTGACGCCGGCGAACTGCGGCGACGCCTTGAGGCGCTTCACGAACTCCATCGTGCGGGTCGCGTCGACGTCGACGAACAGGCTGACGTGCGGCGCGGTGAACGCCGACGACGTCATCGCCCGGGCGATCGCCTTGCGGACGCCTTTGACGGGGATCCGCTCGATGCGCTCCTCGCCCCACTCGGGCGTCTCGATGTTACGGAACACGCTGGCCTGCTGCGCGTGGCGGATCACGTCGTCGCGGGTGACCTCGCCGGCGAGACCGGTGGGCTGCACGATCGACAGGTCGACCTCGAGGTCCTTCGCGAGCTTGCGGATCGGCGGCTTCGCGATGATCGGCAGGGCCTGCGCGGCCGGCACCGACGTGGTCGGGCGGCGGCGGGCCTGCTCGGCGACGCGCAGCTGACGGGCGTCGACCTCGGTCTGGGCGGGCTTGCGGCGTCGGGTCGAGCCCGATCCGCCCGCGGCCCCGTAGCCCACGAGCACGGCCCCCGAGCCGCTGTCGTCCGAGTCGGCGGGTGCCGAGGCGACCGAGCCGGTGCCGCCGCCGGCCGCGACGTCCTCCGCCGATGGAGCCGGGGCGGCGGGCGCAGCCGGTGCGGTGGGCGCGGTGGCGATGGGAGCAGCCGCAGGTGCCGCGGCGGCAGCGTCGTCCGCCCCCGAGGAGGCGCGGGTCGTCACGACCGGGATCGACGCGGTGTCGAGACCCCTGGCCCGCTGCTCGGACAGCGCCTGCTCGTTCTGCGAGACGACCTGGGCGGTGCGGGCGAGTCCGCCCGATTCGGACGCCTCGGCTTCGGCGGCGCGGTCGCCCGGGGTGCGGGGCGCGCCTCCGTCGCCGATGCGGATGATCGGCGTGCCGACGTCGACGGTCTCGCCCGAGGCGACCAGCACGCTCTCGACGACGCCCGCGAAGGGCGACGGCAGCTCGACGAGCGACTTGGCCGTCTCGATCTCGACGAGCACCTGGTTGATCTGGACGGTGTCGCCCGGGGCGACCCGCCATTCGACGATCTCGGCCTCGGTGAGGCCCTCGCCGACGTCGGGCAGAGCGAATTCGCTGGTCATGAAGATCTCTCTCAGTACGCGAGGGCGCGGTCGACGGCTTCGAGGACGCGATCGGCGTCGGGCAGGTACAGCGTCTCGAGCTTCGCCGGAGGGAACGGGGTGTCGAAGCCGCTGACCCGCAGCACGGGGGCCTCGAGCGAGTAGAACGCCTTCTCGGCGACCGTCGCGGCGATCTCGGAGCCGACGCTGACGAAGCCGGGGGCCTCTTGGGCGACGACGAGCCGGCCGGTCTTGCGGACCGACTCGAGGATGGGGCCGTAGTCGACCGGCGACAGCGAGCGCAGGTCGACGACCTCGACGCTGATGCCCTCGGCGGCGGCGATCTCGGCGGCCTGCAGCAGGGTGCTGACCATGGCGCCGTGGCCGAGCAGCGTGACCTCGGTGCCGGTGCGGACGACGCGGCTGGCGTGCAGCGGCGCGTGCGGGTCGGTGCGGTCGACCTCGCCCTTGGGCCAGTAGCGGCTCTTGGGCTCGAAGAACATGACCGGGTCGTTCGACGCGATGGCCTCCTGGATCATCCAGTACGCGTCGTGCGGGGTGCTCGGGCTGACGACCCGCAGGCCGGCCGTGTGGGCGAAGTACGCCTCCGGGCTCTCCTGGTGGTGCTCGACTGCGCCGATGTGCCCGCCGTAGGGGACCCGGATGACGACGGGCATCTGCAGCGTGCCCTCGTGGCGTGCCGTCATCTTGGCCAGCTGCGACGTGATCTGGTCGAAGCCCGGGTAGATGAAGCCGTCGAACTGGATCTCGACGACGGGTCGGAACCCGCCCATCGCGAGTCCGATGGCGGTGCCGACGATGCCCGACTCGGCGAGGGGCGTGTCGATGACGCGGTTCGCGCCGAACTCGGCCTGCAGCCCCTCGGTCACGCGGAACACGCCGCCGAGCGTGCCGATGTCCTCACCCATCAGCAGCACGCGGGGGTCGTCGGCCAGGGCCTTGCGGAGACCGGCGTTGATGGCGCGGCCGAGCGGCATGGTCTCGAGGGAGGCGCGGGTCGGCTCGCCGGCGGCCGTCGCGTCGGCCGTCGTGGTCGGGTTCGGGGCGGTGTCGGTCATGCGCGTCCTCCGTCGGTGTCGGCCGTGGTCGGGTCGGCGGTCGGGCCGAAGCTGTTCTCGTACGAGGCCAGCCATTCGCGCTGTTCGCGCATGACGGGGTGCGGTTCGGAGTAGACGTGCTCGAACATCGACGACGCCTCGGGCTTCGGCAGCTCGAGCGTGCGGCGACGGATGTCGGCACCGAGGTCGTCGCCCTCGGCCTCGAGCCCGGCGAAGAACGCGTCGCCCTCGCCGCGCGAGCGGAGGAACGCCTCGAAGCGGTCGATCGGGTCGCGGGCGATCCAGCTCTGCAGCTCGTCGTCGGTGCGGTACTTGGTCGGGTCGTCGGACGACGTGTGCGCGCCGATGCGGTACGTCATCGCCTCGATGAAGCGCGGACCGCCGCCGCTGCGGGCGGCGTCGAGGTCGCGGCGGCTGACCGCGTAGCTGGCGAGCACGTCGTTGCCGTCGATGCGGGTGCCGGGCACGCCGAAGCCGATGGCGCGGTTGACCAGCGGGGTGCGCGACTGGGTGGCGACGGGCACGCTGATCGCCCACTGGTTGTTCTGCAGGAAGAACAGCTCGGGGGTCTGGAAGCTCGCGGCGAAGACCAGCGCCTCGCTGACGTCGCCCTGGCTGGTGGCGCCGTCGCCGAAGAAGGTGATGACGGCCTCGTCGACCTCGGGGTCGCCGCTGCCCGTCTTGCCGTCGATCGTGAGGCCCATCGCGTAGCCCGTGGCGTGCAGGGTCTGCGACCCGATCACGAGCGTGTAGACGTGGAAGTTGCCGCGCTCGGCCGGGTTCCAGCCACCGTGGGTGTGGCCGCGCAGCAGGCGGAGGATGTCGACCGGGTCGACTCCCTTGGCCAGGGCGACGGCGTGCTCGCGGTACGAGGGGAACAGGTGGTCGTGGGGCCGGGACGCGTGCGCGACGCCGACCTGGGCCCCCTCCTGACCGTGGCTCGGCACCCACAGGGCGAGCTGGCCCTGACGGGCGAGCGCGGCGGCCTCGCGGTCGAAGCGACGGGTGAGGACCATGTCGCGGTGCATGGCGCGCAACCGGTCGTCGCCGAGGGCGTCGATGTAGGGCTGGAACTCGGCACCGGCGTCGGATTCGACGAGCTCACCCGTCGGGCTGAGCAGCTGGACCGTCGTGACGCCGTGTTCCGCATCGATGGAAGACATGACGACCATTCTACCGGCGGCTACATGCCGTCAGAGTGATGTGTTCAAGCGCACCTGCTGGGCCGCGTGCAGCAGCCTGTCGACCGACGACGGCTCGCCGATCGTGATGCGGATGCCCTCGGGCGCGAACGGCCGGACGATGATCCCGTGGTCGGCGAAGACGCCCGCGGCGGTGGCGGTCTGCTCGCCCGTGGGCAGCCAGACGAAGTTGCCCTGGGCCGCCGGGACGTCCCAGCCCTGGTCGATCAGCGCCTGTCGCACCTGATCGCGCAGCATGGCGATCCGGTCGACGCGGGTCATCAGCTCGGACTCGTGGGCGAGCGACGCGAGCGCGGCCGCCTGCCCCTGCTCGGTGACCGACAGCGGGATGGCGGTGGCCCGAGCGGCGTCGAGCACCGAGGAGGCGCCGATCGCGTACCCGACGCGCAGTGCCGCCAGCCCGTACGCCTTCGAGAAGGTGCGGAGCACGACGAGGTTCGGGTGGCGCTCGGTCAGCGACTCGCCGTCGACCGCGTCGGGGTCGGTGACGAACTCGGCGTAGGCCTCGTCGAGGATCACCAGGAGGTCGTCGGGGACGGCCGACATGAAGGTCTCGAACTCGTGGGTGGTGACCGTGGTGCCCGACGGGTTGTTCGGCGAGCAGACGACGACCAGGCGCGTGCGGTCGGTGACGGCCGCGGCCATGGCTTCGAGGTCGTGGCTGCCGTCGGCGCGGGTGGGCACCTGCACGCTGGTCGCGCCGGCCACGGTGACGAGCCCCGGGTAGGCCTCGAACGAGCGCCAGGCGTAGACGACCTCGTCGCCGGGGGCGGCGGCGGCCTGGATGAACTGCAGCAGCAGCGAGACGGACCCCGCGCCGACGTGCACCTCGTCGATGGTGACGCCGAACTTCTCGGCCAGGGCGCCGCGGAGCGCCGCGGCCGTCGCGTCGGGGTAGCGGTTGACCGTGACGGCGCCGCGGAGGGCCTCGACGACGGCCGGCAGCGGCTCGAACGGGTTCTCGTTCGACGACAGCTTGAAGGCGTCGGGCGACGCCTGCTTGCCCTGTCGGTACGGCGGCAGGGCGGCGATCTCGGGGCGAAGTCGAACGGGAGTCATCACCCGGCCACCCTAGGGGCTGCCACCGACGGATGACGCGGCACCGCGCCTCCTCGGTGGGACGCCGCACTACCGCGCGAGGGCGCCCGTTCGGCATGATGGGGGGATGACCCGATTCATCGTGAGGCTGCTCATCAACGCCGTGGCCCTCTGGCTGACCACCCTGATCGTGTCGGGTGTCGACGTCGACCCCTACGGCGTGGGCGGCACCACCGAGACGGTGCTGACGTACCTGCTCGTCGCGCTGATCTTCGGTGTGGTCAACGGGGTCGTCGGCACGGCGATCCGGGTCGTCGCGTTCCCCCTCTACGTCCTCACCCTCGGGCTCGTGTCGCTGATCGTCAACGGGCTGCTGCTCGGCATCGTCGCCTGGATCTCGGGCCTGATCGGCTTCGGCCTCGAGATCGAGGGCTTCTGGTGGGGCGTGCTCGGCGCCCTCGTGCTCGCGATCCTGGCCTGGCTGATCGGCATCGTCGTCCGCCCGATCGTCGAGTCCGGCGACCGCCGGCGGTGAACCGCTTCAGCGTCTGCTTCGTCTGCACCGGCAACATCTGCCGCTCGCCCATGGCCGAGACGGTGCTGCGGTCGCTCGCCGACGCGGCCGGGCACGGCGACGACCTCGTCATCTCGTCCGCCGGCACCGGCGACTGGCACGTCGGCGAAGGCGCCGACCCGCGCACGGAGACCGCCCTCGCGGCCCGCGGATACGATGGCTCGCGTCACCGGGCCAAGCAGTTCGCCACCGACGACTTCGCGCGGCACGACCTCGTCGTCGCGTTCGACCGGGGGCAGGAGCGCATCCTCCGCTCGTGGGCGACGAATGACGCCGACCGGTCGAAGGTGCAGCTGCTGCTGACGTTCGATCCCGCCGCGGCCGCGCGTGCGGGTGTGACGGGCACCGACGTCCCCGATCCGTACTACTCAGACGCCGCGATGTTCGACACGGTCCTCGACCTGGTCGAGCAGTCGTGCGCCGCACTCTTCCGCCAGATCGAACCAGCACTCCGCAAGGGACCCTCATGACGTTGCCCCCTCAGCCCCTCAGCCCCCTCGACGGCCGGTACCGCGCCTCCGTCGGCTCGCTCGGCGACCACCTCAGCGAGGCCGGTCTCAACCGGGCCCGCGTGCACGTCGAGGTCGAGTGGCTGATCGCGCAGACCGAGCGCGGGGCCTTCGGCTCGAGCCCGCTCGACGAGTCGCAGAAGCGGGCGCTCCGGGCGATCGTCGCCGACTTCGGTCAAGAGGCCATCGACGAGCTCGCCGGCCTCGAGGCCACCACCCGCCACGACGTCAAGGCCGTCGAGTACTACGTGCGGGCGCGCCTGACCGACCTCGGCCTCGACTCGATCGCCGAGCTGACCCACTTCGCCTGCACCAGCGAGGACATCAACAACCTCTCGTACGCCGTCACCGTCAAGGCCGCCGTCGCCGAGGTCTGGCTGCCCGCCTTCGACGCCGTGATCGACGCCCTGACGCGCTGGGCGACCGACGCGCGCGACGTGCCGATGCTCGCCCACACGCACGGCCAGCCCGCGACCCCGACGACGGTCGGCAAGGAGTTCGCGGTCTTCGTGCACCGCCTGCAGCGCCTCCGCGCGCAGATCGTCGCGACCGAGTACCTCGGCAAGTTCAGCGGCGCGACGGGCACGTTCTCGGCGCACGTCGTCGCCGACCCGTCGGCCGACTGGCCCGAGATCTCGCGGGCCTTCGTCGAGGACAGCCTCGGTCTCGTCTGGAACCCGCTCACCACGCAGATCGAGTCGCACGACTGGCAGGCCGAGCTGTACTCGCGCGTCGCCCACGCGAACCGGGTGCTGCACAACCTCGCGACCGACGTCTGGTCGTACATCTCGATGGGGTACTTCACGCAGATCCCGCAGGTCGGCGCGACGGGCTCGTCGACGATGCCGCACAAGATCAACCCGATCCGGTTCGAGAACGCCGAGGCCAACCTCGAGCTCTCGTGCGCCCTGCTCGACTCGCTCGCCTCGACGCTCGTCACCTCACGCCAGCAGCGCGACCTGACCGACTCGTCGACGCAGCGCAACATCGGCGTCGCGTTCGGTCACTCGATGCTCGCGCTCGACAACCTGCGCCGCGGGCTCGGCGAGATCGCCGTCGGCACGGTCGCCCTCGAAGCCGACCTCGACTCGAACTGGGAGGTGCTCGGCGAGGCGATCCAGACGGTGATCCGCGCCGAGGTCGTCGCCGGCCGCTCGTCGATCGCCGACCCCTACGCGATGCTGAAGGAGCTCACCCGGGGCAAGCGGGTCGGGCAGGCCGAGCTCGTCGCGTTCGTCGAGGGGCTCGACATCGGCGACGACGCGAAGCGCCGGCTCACCGCGCTGACGCCGCCGACCTACACGGGCATCGCGTCGCAGCTGGTCGACCGCCTGGCGTAGCCCGCCCGGTGGTGCGGCGGGTTCGTGTCATCGGGGGCGGGTCAGCGCGGTGAGCC